>NZ_BAAAZR010000002.1:714042-897089 GCF_039537005.1 Sphaerisporangium flaviroseum
CCCGGGGGATGGGTGGCCGGCGTTCGCTCACACGAGCGGATCATCCGGTCCGATGGGAACGACGTCGTGCTCAGCGGTAGCCGGCGGAGACGATTGGGAACGACGTCGTGCTCAGCGGTAGCCGGCGGAGACGATGTTCGCCTGGACCGCGTTCTCGGTCGCGTCGGACGGGTAGCCCGCGACCATGGCGCCCTCGTAGAAGGTTCCCGCGCTGAGGTTGGCGCCGCCGTCGGGCTTGCAGCAGTCACCGCCACTGCCCAGGATGATGGCTCCCTGCTTCTTCATGGGGTTGTATCCAGGGGGAAGCGCGCCGTCCCAGAGAGTGAACAGGCTCCCGGACTGCGCGTTGCTGCCCTTGATCGCGAACCGGGTCGTCCCGTTGTTCTTCAGCGTGGCCGTGACGAACTTGCTGGTGAAGGCCCTCTGGTTCGGGTTCCACGACTGGCTGCCTCCTGGGAACAGCCCCCACTCCAGGTCCGCCTGGACCCAGGGACCGGTTCCCGAGCATCCACCGAACCAGCACTGCTTGCTGAAGTTGATCGCGTCCATGGCGCCGGCGGCGTCGGCCTTCCTGGTCGTCTCGCTGTTGCCGTAGTCGAAACAGCAGCCGCTGTTGACATGTGTGCCGCTGGTCACCATGTACATGCCCTCGGGCGCGGCGCCGGTCGGGACACCTGTCAGGTGACCGTCCCGCCAGTAGCTGTTGCCCGGGTTGATGTACAGCGAGTAGGCCTTGTTGCCGCCCACGGCCAGCGACTCGGTGGTGGCGGTCGCGGGCCTGCTCTGGGGGGAGCCGGGGACCACGCTCGACCCCTGGTACCACAGGTCGTTCCCTCTCCCGGACTGGTCGTAGACGACGGTGATGACGCACGAGGTGCCGGAGCAGAACGAGTCCTGGGCGGCGGCGTTGGAGGTTCCACCCGTGCTCAGGACGCCGATGTTCCTGGTCGTGTTGTCGGACGAGCGCCTGACCTGGTAGAGGTTCCCGCTGTAGGCGCCGTAGAGCGCCCGGGTCGTGCTGTGCGCCGCGACACACGGCGTACCACCCGAGGCGTAGATGTCGCAGGGGCGCGCGCCGCCGGGGGAGGTAGGCGTGGGCGTCGGGGTCGGGTTGCCGCCTCCGGCGACGCTCCACCTCTGGTTGCTCTGTCCGTTGCAGGTCCACAGGATGACCGCGGTGCCGTTGGCGGTGCCCGCCTGGTTCACATCCAGACACAGGCCTGATTGGGTACCGGTGATGGAACCGTCGGAGTTCTGCCGCCACTTCTGGTTGGCCTGCCCGTTGCAGGACCAGATGACCACCTGCGTGCCAGGCGTGGTCTGGTTGTTGTAGGCGTCCACACACCGTGTGCCGTTCCACGTGCGCAACTCGCCCGCGGAGGTGAACTCGAACGCCTGGTTGGCCTGGCCGGTGCAGTCCCAGATGTTCAGCGCGGTGCCCGGCGTGTCGACGTTGCCCCTTACGTCCAGACAGCGCTGGGAAGCGGCGCTGACCAGGGGCGCCGCCGCGGCCGAGGCCGGCGCCGCCCAGGTGAGCATGCCTGCGTACAGGGTCGCGAGCACCGCCATCACCCCCGCGGCGACGGCCGTCCGCGGGCGACGTCCGCGGTCCGCGCGGCCCGATGAGAGAACGGATGAGGTTTGCATTGTTCCTACTCCTTGGAGGGAAGGAGCGCTGAGGAGCGGTCGCGCCCTGGGGACCGCACGGCCTCGCCGTAGGTACCGGAACGCCGCTCTCGGCGTGGTGGTGACGGGGTCAGGTGCGGGTCCAGCGTTGGTTGGCGCCGCCGTTGCAGGACCAGATGACGAGTTTGGTGCCGTTGGCGGTGGAGTTGTTCGGCACGTCCAGGCACTTGTTCGCGCCGACGGCGGTGATGGTGCCGTCGGAGTTGAACCGCCACTTCTGGTTGCTCGCCCCGGTGCAGTCCCAGATGTGCACCGCTGTGCCGTCCGTGGTACCGAGGCCGGACACGTCCAGGCACTTGTTGCCGTACACCCGCAGCTCACCGGAGGTGGTCGGCGTCCACTGCTGGTTGGTCTGCCGGTTGCAGTCCCAGATCTGGGCAAGCGCACCATTGGCCGATGAGACACCGGCGACATCCAGGCACCGGCCAGAACTCACGCTCCGGATCGCACCCGGGCCCGACGAGGTCGGGGTGGGGGTCGGGGTGGGCGTGGAGGTCGGGGTCGGTGACGTGGTGCCGTCGAGGCCGAGGAAGGCGAGGGCGTAGGGGAACATGCCGTCAAGGGGCAGGGAGTGGCCGTAGCCGGCGAAGCTGAGTCCTTCGACGGGGGGCTGGTTTCCGGTGCCGCCGTAGCGGGTGCGGGTGAGGCTGGATCGGGGGCTGTCGGTGAAGACGGCGGTCTGGCTCACCTGGTTGAGGTTGGTCCATTGTTTGATCTGCTCGCCGAAGTTGGGGTAGGCGAGGGTGGTGTCGGTGGTGCCGTGCCAGGTCTGCATGCGGGGGTAGCGGCCGGTGTAGCCGGGGTACATGGCGCGGGCCTGGTCGCCCCATTGCTGGGGGGTCTTGATGAGGTTCCCGCCGGAGCACTGGCTGTTCCACAGGGATCCGTTGGTGGTGGCGAAGCAGCCCGCGGGGACGCCGGAGAACGCGGCGGCGGCGGTGAACACGTCGGGGTACTGGGCGGCCAGGACGTTGGTCATCATCGCGCCGGAGGAGAATCCGCTGACCACGATGCGGCCGGGGTCGACGTTGTAGCGCTGCCGGGCGTAGGCGACCATCGACATGATCCCGGTCGAGTCGCCGCCGCCGTCGCGCCTGAGTGCGGCCGGGGTGGAGACGTCGAAGCAGTGCCCCTCGCGGGTGGCCTCGGGGATCACGATGACGTACCCGTACCGGTCGGCCGCGGTCACGTAGTCATGGCCGACGCCGTTGAAGACGCCGCCGGCGGAGCCGGTGCAGAAGTGGACCATTACCAGTAGCGCCGGGCGTGCCGCGACGTTGTTGGGGACGTACCAGTACATGTTCAGGTTCGTTGGGTTGTTCCCGAAGTTCGTCACCCGCGTCAGCGACGCGGCCGCGGCCGGCCGGATCGCCAGGAGCATGCTCGCGGCCACCAGAAGCGAGGCGGCGGTCGCCAGCATGGCTCTGATCGTCAGTTTCACGCCGTGCCCTTTCGTCATCGGGAGATCCGTGGCGGCTCGGTCGCGGTGAGGGCCGGGCCACGACCACGCCGGGCGACCGGTCGTGGCCACGTATGTGTTAGCGCTAACAAGAGCTATCGAGGCTGAGGTCCTATCGCCGGGATGGTCATGGGTGGTGGTGCGGCGGAGCTAATACGACGGAACGGACCCTGTCAAGACTTAAGCCTTCTCATCGATCCGGGAAACCACCTGTCGCATAGGTCTCGACCACGGTTTCCAGCCGCGCACGCGCCCCTTCCAGAGGATGTGCTGCGCTGAAAATTTCACTCCTATACGGGTTGTCGCAGCTAGTGGTCGCTTCTCGCGATACGGGCCGCGACGAGAGCCGAAGCGGCGCGCGCGTGTGGCTCCGGTCCCTCTGACGTGATCCCGTCATCCAGAACGCTTGACATGTTTCATACATATTTCCACACTGAGTCCCCGAGCGGTCTCCTGTCGATCCGGTGGTGGCGGGCAGGGGCCGTGCTCTGTGACGCCGTTCGTCATGCGTCCTGTCGCTGCGACCCGGCGTCGAATCCCTCGATCTCTCACCGAATCGTCCTTCGATCTCTCAGAGTGGAGGTTCAGTCATGGGCGTGAACGCCATACCCCGGCCTGGAGCGCGGCGAGCATCCGCCGGTTCCCGCCGGGCGTTCGCCGCCGGTGCTCTCGGCGTGCTCGGCGTGCTCACGGCGCTGGTCCTGCCCGCGCCGGTCGATGCCGCCGCCGGCACTCTTGGTGCGGCGGCCGCGCAGAGCGGCCGGTACTACGGGGCCGCGGTGGCGGCGGGTCATCTCAATGACGCGACGTACGTGGCGACGTGGAACCGGGAGTTCAACTCGGTCACGGCCGAGAACGAGATGAAGTGGGACGCCACGGAACCCTCCCGCGGCTCCTTCAGCTTCGGCTCGGCGGACCGGATCGTCGCCAACGCCCGGAGCAACAACATGAAGATCCGCGGGCACACGCTGGTGTGGCACGCCCAGACCCCTGGCTGGGTGCAGAACCTGCAAGGCAACGACCTGCGCAACGCCATGATCAACCACATCAACGGCGTGATGGGTCACTACCGGGGCCAGATCTTGGCCTGGGACGTGGTCAACGAGGCGTTCGCCGACGGCGGCGCGGTCGGCACGCTGCGCAGCTCGATCTTCCAGCAGAGGCTCGGCAACGGCTTCATCGAGGAGGCCTTCCGCGCCGCACGGGCCGCCGACCCCGCCGCCAAGCTCTGCTACAACGACTACAACATCGACGACGCCAACGCGAACAAGACCCGTGGCGTCTACAACATGGTCCGCGACTTCAAGTCGCGCGGCGTGCCGATCGACTGCGTCGGCCTGCAGTCGCACTTCGGACAGGTCCCCGGCAACTACCAGCAGAACATCCAGCAGTTCGCCGCCCTCGGCGTCGACGTGCAGATCACCGAGCTCGACATCGGCGGCTCGGGGACCGGCCAGGCCGACTCCTACCGCCGCGTCACGCAGGCTTGCATGGCCGTCCCCCGCTGCACCGGCATCACCGTCTGGGGTATCACCGACAAATACTCCTGGCGCAGTGGTGACACGCCCCTATTGTTCGACGGCAACTTCAACAAGAAACCCGCCTACACCGCCGTCCTCAACGCACTGAACGCCGTCAGCCCAGACCCCTCTCCCTCCCCCTCTCCCTCCCCCTCTCCGGGCACGGGTGCGATCCGGGGTGCGGGTTCTGGCCGGTGCCTGGATGTCACGGGTGCCTCGCAGGCCAACGGGGCGCAGGCCCAGATCTGGGACTGCAACGGCCAGAGCAACCAGCAGTGGACGGCGACCAGCTCAGGTGAGCTGCGGGTCTACGGCGGCAAGTGCCTGGACGTGTACAACCAGGGCACCGCCGACAACACCTCGGTGGTCATCTGGGACTGCAACGGGCAGAACAACCAGCAGTGGCGGTTCAACGCCGACGGGAGCATCACCGCCGTCGGCTCCGGCAAGTGCCTGGACGTCCCCGGCAACGCCACCGCCAACGGCACCAAACTCGTCATCTGGTCCTGCAACGGCGGCGCCAACCAACGCTGGACCCGCACCTGATCCGTCGACGATCACACGAACCTACCCGCCACCTCGTCCCGGGCGACGCCGGCCTCCGCCGGCCGGCCCGGGACGACATGCCCCACCGCCAGCAGCCGCCGGCCGGCTTGCTCCGGACGGACGTTGGGGCTGTCGGCCGTCAGAGTGTTCGACCGGTGGGTGAAAGCGGTGATCGTGTCCTCGTGGATCGTGAGGCCGAGACCGGGCGCGTCCCCGAGGACGAACGCGCCGTCCTCGACGTACAGGTCGAGGGTCACCCCGAGCGGCGGTTCCAGATCCTGCAGCTCGCTGACCATGTGGTTCGGCACCGACGTCGCGGCGTGCAGCAGGGCGACCGGGGTGTTGCCGATCGGGCTGACCGGTACATCGTGGGCGTGGGCGAGTGCGGACACCCGGAGGAAATGGGTGACGCCCCAGACCGCCGCCGCCTGGACGATGTCCGCGGCGCCGGTGGCCAGCAGCGGCCGGTACTGCTCCAGCCCGGTGAGGTTCTCCCCGGTGGCGACCGACGCGCGGATCCCTCTGCCTACGACGGCCAGGCCCTCGGCGTCCCACCGCCGGACGGGCTCCTCGATCCAGGTGAGATCCAGGGTGCGTTCGAGTTCGCAGACGTGCCGGACCGCCTGCTTGCGAGACCAGGCTTCGTTGACGTCGAGCATCAGGCCCGGCCGCCTTCCGTGCCCTGCCTCGGTGAGGACCTCCCGCACCAGGTTCAGGCGGTGCCGGTCCCGTTCGATGTCGAGGCCGCCCTTGAGCTTGGCCGCCCGTAGGCCGTACTGGGCGTAGACCTGGTAGACCGAGACGAGTTCGTCGTCGGTCAGGCCGATATCCAGGCCCGAGGCGTACGCGGGCACCCGTCTGTCACCTCCGCCCAGCAGGCGCCAGAGGGGTTCACCGGCCGCCTTCGCCTTGATGTCCCAAAGGGCGGTGTCGAGTGCGCCGATGGTCCCGAACACCGCTCCCGCGTGGCCGGCTTTGAAGGTTTGGCGCAGCATGCGGTCGTACAGCGCCGTCACGCCACGCGGATCCTCGCCCTCGATGGCGGCGAAGACGGTGTCGAGCCCACCGTGCGGCCCGATGCCGACGCCGGTTATCCCCTCGTCCGTGTCGACCATGACGATGGGCACCGTGACCACGCCGTCGGCGAACAGACCGTTGGCGTCACCGACCGGACGGCCCCATTCCTGAACCGTCGTCAACGTGCGATACCCCGTGATACGCATGTCAGCCCTTCGTGGAACCGGCGGTGACACCGTCGGCGATCTGGCGCTGGAGAAAGAGGTAGATCATCAAGACGGGTACGGCGGCGATCAGAACCCCTGAGGCGAAGGTGGGGATGTCGTCGGAATACTGTCCACGCAGCGAGGTGACCCCGACCATGAGGGTGCGATGGTCGGCCGACGGCATCATCAGCAGGGAGATGAGCACGTCGTTCCAGCAGAACAAGGTGTCGAGGATACCCACAGAGAGCAGCGCCGGGGTCCCCATCGGCAGCATGATCCGCCGGTACACGCCGTAGACGGTATTCCCGTCGATCCTGGCCGCGTCGACTATCTCCCGGGGGATGGTCTTGTAGTAGCTGGTCATCAGGAAGACGGTGAAGGGGAGGAACTGCGCGACGTAGGCCAGGATCAGTCCGGGGTAGGTGTCGATGAGACCGCTGTCGGCCATGACCCGGGCGAACGGCACCATGATCACCTGGAACGGGATGAACAGTGCCGCCAGACACCCCAGGAAGAGCGCCTTGGAGCCGCGGAACGGCAGCTGACTCAGCGCGAAGCCCGCCATCGACCCCAGGAGCAGCAGAAGGATCACCGAGGCCGTCACCACGACGAGTGAGTTGGCGAAGTATCGTGCCATGCCGACGCTGGTCCATGCCGTGACGAGGTTGTCCCAGTTCAGGGAGCCGGTCAGGGAGAACCGGTCGAGAATGTAGTCCCGCCGGGTCTTCATGGCGACGTTGGCGGTGAACACCAGGGGATAGATCGTCGCGAGCGCGAGGACCGCCATCGGAACGGCGACCACCCACTTGCTCAAACGCCTGCCGGGCATCAGTCCTCCCTCCCGGAGCGCCGGAGCACGCTCATCTGCGCCAGCCCCACGATGAGCATGATGAAGAAGAGAACCGTCGAGGCGGCCGAGGCGAGCGCGGGGCGGTTCATCTGTCCCTGCTCGTGCCAGATGTAGTACTCCGGCAGGTAGGTGGACCCTTCCGGGCCGCCGGCGGTCATGACGTACAGCAGGCCGAACATGGACGTCAGCATCCCGATCATCGTGGTCACGAAGACGAACTGAATGGTGCGGGACAGTCCTGGGATGATCACGTGCCAGATGACCTGCGGCAGCGTGGCGCCGTCCACCCGCGCGGCGTCCAGGAGCGAGGGGTTCAGGGTGGCGAAGCCCGCGAGGAACACCACCAGGGCCATGCCGAACGTCGCCCAGATGTGCACACCGACGACCGCGAACATGGCGACACCCGGGTCGCCGAGCCAGTCGACCGGGCCGAGGCCGGCCCTCCCGAGGAGGTCGTTCAACGGGCCGTCGAAGGCGAGCAGGAGGTTGTAGATCGCACCGACGATCACCGGTGACAGCACGGCGGGGAAGAAATAGACGCTCCGGAACAACCGGTGCCCGGGCACGCGCAGGTAGATGAACGTCGCGAGAAGGCCGGGGATGGCCACCGCCACGGGCAGCAGCAGCACCAGCAGCCCGACGTTGCGCAGGGCGCCCTGGAACAACGGATCCTGGAGCAACTCCACGTAGTTGGCGAACCCGACCGCGGTCCCGTTGTTCTCACCGTCACCGGTGAAGGAGAAGTTGACGCCCAGCAGCAGCGGCCACAACCGCAGGGTGACGATGATCAGTACGGCTGGAGCCACCAGAACATATGGAGCGAAGCGCTCGGTACGCAGTGTGCGGGGGGCCCGGCGAGAACCGGCCCTGGTGGCGCCACCACGCGTTCGCCGCGTGGCTTCCGCTCCGCCGGTCCGCCCGGCGGAGTCCGGGCGGACCAACGGTGACGAACCTCCGATCGGCACGTGATCAACTCGCCTTGTCGGAAGCGGCCAGCTGCTCCACCACCTTGTCGACGGTCGCCGATCCGCTCAGCAACTGCTGGGACAGTCTCCTCATCAGATCGATGGTCTTGGAGGACAACGCGACATGCAGGGCGGGCTTGCCGTCCTTGAGAGTGGCCACGATCGAGCCGACCGCCGGGGCGCCCTGCGGCACGTCGATCGTGGTGTCGGACGCGATCGCGCCGGCGTCGGAGGAGAAGGAGGCCAGGGCGCCGGTCGAGGTGAGTGAGCGCACCAGGTCGGCGGCCAGCGCCGGCTCCTTGGTCCACTTGGCGACCGCGTAGCCGATACCACCGTCGTAGGGCATGTTCGGGCCGGAGCCGGAGGTGACGACCGGGGCGGGCATCACACCGACCTTGTCGGCCCCCAGGAACTCGCCGAAGTCCTTCCAGTGCCCCACGTCGGACATCAGCCCGATGATGTGGGCGGCCTTCCCCGCATCGAAGATCGCGAAGGAGTCGTTGAACATCGCGGTCGAGTTGGCCCCCTTGTTGTTCAGACCCGAGTCGTTGGCCTCCTTCCACAACTCGAAGATCCGCTTCACGTTGGGCGACTTCCAGTCGCGCTTCCCGGCGATCCAGTCGTCGTACTCCTGTGGCGTCAGGATTCCCGAGCCCAGGCCCGACACGAAGAACTCGATGCCGATGCCCTCCTTGTTGCCGAGCGCGAAGCAATCGGCCTTGGTCGCCTTCTTGATGGCCGCACAGGCGCCGACCAGGTCGTCCCATGTCTTGGGCGGGCTCGCCGGGTCAAGCCCGGCCTTCTCGTACAGCGTCTTGTTGTAGTAGACCGGATGACCCTGCAACGTCACCGGCGCGGCGTAGACCTTGCCGTCCTTGCTGAACGCGTCCCAGCCCGCCAGCCGCTCCTTGTCCCCGGCCACGTACTGGTCCAGCGGCAGCAGCGCGTTCACGCGGTCGCGGATCTGGCCACCCCCGTTGAACATCATGACGTCGGGACCCGTGCTGGACTGGATGGCCGAGCCGAGGAGGGTGTAGTACTGATCGAACGGCTGGGCCACGAATTCGACGGTGGCCCCGGGATGCTTCTTGGCGAAGTCGGCCTTCGCCTTCGCGAGGTAGGTGGCCGCGGTCTTCTCACCGGACTTCCAGTCCCAGACCACGATCTTCGCGGCCTTGTTGGGTTCGCCCGTCGTGCTGGGCTCGGTCCGTGTGGCGCTTCCGCAGCCGGCCAGGGTCAGCCCCGCTAACAGGACGACCGGCAGAAGTGTTCGTTGCCGCATTGACGTGTTCGCTTTCCAGTGGGCGGCCGGCTCGCCCGGCCAACTAGGGCGAAACGTAACTCGTATGACGTCTGACGTCAACACACATATGACATATACTGCAACGGAGATCAGTGGCGCCGTGCGCGGCGGCCGGAGGGAATATGACGGCATCGCAGGAATCGCCCGAAAGTGTCGCGATCCCTCCCGCGTGGGTGCGACGGCCGGCCAATCTCGCCAGGGCGGTGACAGCGGAGCTGGTGGAGCGCATCGTCCGCGGAGTGCACCCGCCGGGAACGCCGCTCCCCGCCGAGCCCGCGCTGTGTGAGACCTTCTTGGTGAGCCGGACCGTCGTCCGGGAAGCCGTGAAGATCCTCCAGGAGAAGGGGCTCGTGCAGGTCCGTCAGGGCACCGGGACCATGGTCACCGCGCCGGCGATGTGGAACATGCTCGACGAGTTCGTCCTCGAGGCGGCCATCGCGGTGGATGAGAGCCTCGCGATCCTTGACGACGTCGTCGTCACGCGGCGTGTGCTGGAGTCCGACATGGCGAACGTCGCCGCTCGCGTCGCGGGCGAGGACACCGTCGAGCGGCTGCGTGCGCTCGTCGATCGCATGGACGAGCTCGTGGACGACCCCGTGACCTACGCCGGCGTCGACCGGGCCTTCCACGACACGATCATGCAAGCGTCCGGCAACCGCATCGCGCGGGGCGTGGTGCGTTCGCTGGAGAACCAGGTCATCAACACCGCCCGGTACATGGGCAAGACCGAGCGGGCCATGTGCGTGGCGTCGAACCTCGGCCACCGTCGCGTCTACGAGCGCATCGCCGCCCATGACCCCGACGGCGCCGCCGAGGCGATGTTCACGCACATCACCGATGCGTGGCTCGTCCGCCGTAACGGACCAGGCGATCCCCTGCGTTTGCGACGCTGACGCCAGGAGCGGAGGGAGGACTGCGCACCCTGGGACTTCGGAGTCCGCGATCTCAGGGGGAACCTCGTGCGGAGAGGACCGCTGTGAGCGCCGTCCTCACAGCCGATCAACGGAGGGCCGGCGCCGCGGGACCGGCCTGAGGGAGAACGGCGCTGCAGGACCGGCCTGAGGGAGAACGGCGCTGCAGGACCGGCCTGAGGGAGAACGGCGACGCGGCGGGGGAGCCGTCCGGTCACCTCAGGTGCGGCCGAGGAAGGTCAGCAAGCGGTCGAGGGGCCAGGTGTTGATCACGTCGTCGGTGGTGAGCCAGGCGCGCCGGGCGATGCCGACGCCGAACCGCATGTTGTCGAGATGCGGCACGGCATGCGAGTCGCTGTCGATGGAGAACTTCACGCCGTGGTGGCGGGCGAGCCGTGCCAGGTCGGGGGGAAGGTCGGCGCGGTCGGGGTAGGCGTCGATCTCCAGCGCGGTGTTCGTGCGCGCCGCCGCGGCGAAGACGGCCTCCCAGTCGGCGTCCACCGGAGGGCGCTTGCCGATCTTACGGGTGGTGGGATGGCCGATGACGTGGACGTCGGGGTTCTCGCAGGCGGTGATGAACCGGCGGGTCATCTCGTCGCGGGACTGGGTGAAGTGGGAGTGCACCGAGGCCACGCAGATGTCGAAGCCCTGGAGGATCTCGGCGGGCCAGTCGACGGTGCCGTCGGGCGCGATGTTGAGCTCCGTGCCGTGCAGAAGCCGCATATGCGGATATTCGTCTTGAAGTCGGTGGAGCCGGGCGCGCTGCTCCAGCATCTTCTCGTGGGTCATGCGCTGCATGAAGAGGTTCGGCGCGTGGTCGGTCACCGCGTAGTACGCGTACCCGCGCCCGGCCGCCGCCTCGACCATCTCCTCCAGGGTGGCGATGCCGTCGGTGAGGTTCGTGTGGGTGTGCAGGTCGCCCTTGAGGTCGCCAAGCGTCACCGGCTCGGGAAGCTCTCCGCGCAGGGCGGCCCGGACCTCGCCGCCGTCCTCCCGCATCTCCGGAGGCACCCACTGCATGCCGAGGGCGGCGTAGATCTCCTCCTCGGTCTTGGAGGCGATCACGGTCTCGCCCTCGAACAGGCCGTACTCCGACAGCTTCCAGCCGCGCTTCACGCACATCTCGCGCAGCAGTACGTTGTGCTCCTTGGAACCGGTGAAGTACTGCATCGCCGCGCCCCACGACTCGGCCGGCACCAGGCGGAGGTCGACCTGGAGGCCTCGCGTGGTGCGGATCGAGGTCTTCAGGTTTCCGCTCGCGATGACCTCCGCGACGTACGGCTGCCGCTTGAACTCCTCCATCAGCGTCTCCGGCCCGACGGCCAGGATGTCGATGTCGCCGATCGTGTCCTTCATCCGGCGCAGCGAGCCCGCGTAGGCGATCTTCTCGGCCGGGAGCGAGGCGATGATCTGCTCGGCGACATCCATGGCCACGCCGAGATGCACGCGTTCACCGGCCTGCTGGAGCTGCTCGATGCCCTTGAGGAGGTTCTCCTCGGTTTTGGCCCCGAAGCCCTTGAGCCCCGCCAGCCTGCCCTCGCGGATCGCCTCGGCCAGCGCCTCTGGGGAGTCGATGCCGAGCTCGCGGTAGAGGAAGACGGCCTTCTTCGGCCCGAGGGTGGCGACGCGCGTCAGCCTCCGCACCCCCTCGGGCACCTGAATACGCAGGTCGTCGAGCTGGTGGAAGCTGCCGCGCTGGAGGAACTCCTCCACCTTCTTGGCGATCGCCTCACCCACGCCGGGCACCTCGCGGACGTTCACCCGGGAGATGTCCCCGGGATATCCCGCGATGGCCTTGGCGGCCTTCTGATAACTGCGCACCCGGAAGGCGTCACCGCCGCTCATCGCGAACAGATCGGCATACTCCTCCAGCGCCGCAGCCGCGTCATCGTTCGCCCGCCCCATGGGCATCAGCTTACGGACCCCCGCTGACAATCCCGCAGGGCCACCCGCGGGGCCGCGGGTCGCCCTCACGCAGGCTACGGTGTCAGCGGGTTTCCCAGGTGCCGGACGTGGGGTCCTCGTTGCTCGTGCAGACGGCGTTGGACCATGCCACGATGTGGGTCTGGAGCCATTTACCGTACCTGGTCACGTACGAGGTGCCGCCGATCTTGTAGCACTTCACCTTGGCCCGGTACTCGCCAGTGCCGTTCACGCAGGTGACCGAGTACGAGTGCGCGGTGTAGCGGTCGTAGCAGGAGTACGGCGTGGCCTGCGCGGGGCCGGCCGGCAGCAGCACCGAGGCGGCCAGGACCGTGCCGAGCCCCGCGGACACCGCGCCGCCTCGCTGATACTCGGTCGACGGGCCGTGGGCTCGATTTACCTTCCGGTGGACGGGATCGTGTGGTGCGGCGGCGGGGTGGCGGTGTGGGGGTCAGCGCCAGATGACGGCCTGCGTGCGGAGACCGGTGGTCCAGTGGTAGTCGAGGGTGCCGACGATCCAGCCCTGGTCGTTGATGTCGTGGGCCTGGGAGGAGTTCACTTGGGCGGGCACGGGGAGGGTGCGGGGCTGGGAGGTGGGGGTGGGCCACAGAGCGGCGAAGCCGTAGAACTCACCACGCTTGCTGAAGCTGCCGACGATCTGGCCGTGCTCGTTGATGGCGTCGGCGCCGGCGTTGGACACGTCGGCGGGAAGCGGGAGGGCGGTCATCGAAGAGCCGTGCCAGAAGAACCCCCGGCGGTCGCCGTCGGCCGTGTCGGAGTTGCCGACCACCTGGCCGAGATTGTTGATCGCGCTGGGGGTGCTCATCTCGCCGAGCGTGCCGAGGGCACGGCCGGTGCCGTTGTGCCATAGGTACGCGCGGTACGTCGATTGCGGGTAGCCGTCCTCGTTAACGGTGTAGTTGTCGGCGCCGACCACCTGGCCGTGGTCGTTGACGGCGTTGGACACCAGGCCGGGGCGCAGGTCGATGACGGTCTTGACGTCGCCGGACAGCAGGACGGCGCGCAACTCGGTGAAGCCGGGGGTGGGAGCGAAGCTGATGGTGATGTGGCCGCGGGCGACGGCCGCGTCACAGTAACCCGGGGCGCCGTGTGCGTTGAGGTCGGTCATCGTGCCGTTCTGCCACAGGAAGGGGCTCCACTCGCCCGAAGGCAACTCGCTGCAGCCGACGACGCGGCCGTCGTCGTCGATGCCGGAGGCGAAGCTCGTCATGCCGCCGAGCGTGCCGAGATCGGTCATCTTGCCGTTCTTCCAGAGGAACGCGTGGCTTTCCCCCGCCTCCACCGGGCTGTCGCCGACGACGTGACCGCGGTTGTTGATGGCTCGGGCGATGCTCCACGTGCCGCCGAGGGTGCCGAGGTGGACGGCGCGGAGGGGCGCCGCCGTACTCGCCGACGCGGCCTGCGGCGAGGTGAGCGTGACTAAGGACATGGTCGCGATCGAGGCGATGGACGTGGCCATGAGACGGCGGAGGGATTGGCGCATGCGGAAGTTCCCTTCGGAAGGGCGCGAGAGGATGTCGTGATCATCGTAAGTGCCGTCTCCGCCGGCGTTTCTTATCAAATCCTTACGCCCGCTCAAGTGGCCGCACGCCCCGGAGCGATGATCGCTTGGGCCGGCGGGTGAACCCCTGAACGACCGCCGTGCACTCACCGCGTGGAGTCGGGGCCATGGCAGCGTCCCGAAGAGTGGATCCGGTGACACTCTGCTGATCCGGGCCGGAGCCCTGCTCATCGTGAAGGTGGACCGGGTAGTGAATGTGTTCCAGATCAGGGGCAGACGCGCTGGTACGGCTGCTCGTCCGGCAGGTACTGGTGCCATTCCTGTTCACTGAGCGGGCGGGCGGCGAGCGCGCACAGGGCCGAGACCGGATCGGCGGGGAATCCGACGTTCCACAGTTGCACTGTGTCGTCGTCGGTCGTGGTGGCCAGCAGGGTTCCGTCAGGGCTGAAGGCCATCGAGCCGATGCCGCCCCGGCTGGTAAGGGGCATACCGACCTGCCTGCGCATCATGGTGTCCCACAGGCGCACGACGCCGTTGTCGTCGCGAGTGGCCAGGACGGTTCCGTCTGGGCTGAAGGCCACGCTTCTCGCCTGGACGGTCCGGCTGACGATCAGGGGTGGTCCGTCCTGTACGCGCGTGGCGACCCGCCACAACCGCACGGTACCGTCCTCGGCGGCGCCGGCCAGGGTGCTGCCGTCGGGGCTGAAGACCAGCTCATGAACCGTAGGCATCCCCGACAGGTCGCCGATCCGCCGATATGTGGCGGTGTCCCACAGGGCGGCAGTGCGATCCCCGCCCAGGGTGGCCAGCATGGTGCCGTCCCGGCTGAACGAAAGGCCGTGGACATCCAGAGGGGCGGCCTTGATCGGCGCGCCCACCCGCTTACGGGTAGTGACGTCCCAGATGCCCACAATGCCGTCTTGGTCGGCGACGGCCAGCGTGGTCCCGCTGGGGCTGAAGGCCAAGTCCAGGATGCTGGTGCGGGTGGCGGCGAGAGGCGCGCCGATCTGCGTGCGGGTCGCGGTGCGCCAGAGCCGCACGGTTCCTCGCGCGGCGCCGGCCACCAGGGTGCCGTCGTGGTTGAACGCCATGGCCCAGGGCCAATCGCCAAGACCGCTGAGCGGGCCTATCTGCCTGCGGCCGGCCAGGTCCCACAGCAGGAGTGCCTTGGCCCGGCCTGCGGTGGCCAGCGTGGTGCCGTCGGGGCTGAAGGCGACCCAGCCGATCGAGCCGTTCGGGCCGGCCAGGGGAGGGCCTGTCGGCCGGAACATGGTGGGATCCCACAGGCGCACGACGCCATTCCCGTGACCGCTGTCGTTGTCGTTGTCGTTGTCGTAGTCGATCCAGTTCGCCGCGGTGGCGAGCATCGATCCGTCCGGGCTGAACGCGACGTCGAAGATCTTCTCGTTCGGGTCGGTCAGGGGCTCGCCGAGCGGCTCATGCGTGGTGGTGCTCCACAGGCGCACACCGCCGCCATAGTCTTCGGTGGCCAGCGTCGTCCCATCGGGGCTGAAGGCCACCTCGGAGACCTGGTTGTCGCGGCTGACGATGATCGATGCACCGATCTGCTCGTGCGTGGCGGTGCTCCACAGCCGCGCTGTGCCGTCCTGCGCGCCGGTGGCCAGCATGGTGCCGTCGGGACTGAAGGTGACGTCCTGAACGGTCTGGTAGCCGGTGGCGGCGATCCGCCGGCCTATCTGCTTATGGGTGACCATGTTCCAGAGGCTCACGGTGCCGTCGTTCCCGGCGCCGGCCACGACCTCGCCGCCGGGATCGATCGCGACCGCGTAGACCGTCGACCTGCCGTGGCGCATCGGCTGCCCGATCTGCTTGCCTGAGGAGACCTTCCACAGCCGTATGGTGCCGTCGTTCCCGGCGGTGGCCAGTATGCCGCCGTCCGGGCTGAACGCCAGGTCTTCGATGCCGCCCCCGTGCTCGAGCCGCCCGATCTGCTTGCGTGCGGCGACGTCCCAGAGCAGCACCACTCCGTTGTCGCCGCTACCGGCCAGGGTGGTGCCGTCGTTGCTGAACGTCAGCTTCCCCGCGATGTCCTTGTGGCCGGGCAAAGGGTCGCCGATCTGCCTGCGTGCGCCGACGTCCCACAGCCGTACGGTCAGGTCCTCGCCCGTACTGGCCAGCATGTTCCCGTCGTGGTTGAAGGCCAGGGACGTGACCCTGCCCGCGTGCCCGGCCAGGACGCCGCGCGAGGGAGCGGCCAGCGCGTTGAGCATGCTGTGGCGCGCCTCGTCGGTGTGGGCGATCCGCCAGGCGGCGACGGCGAGCAGTGCGGCGGCGACGGGGTCCGTGTCACGCAGGACGGTGCTCTGCGTCGACAACTGCCTGGAAAGCGCCTGAAGGCTCCGGTTCTCCGCCTCGCCGGCGAACCGCACGGCCGCCACCGCGGCGATCGAGGCGACCAGCGTCAGCCCGCTCAAGACCGCGATTCCCAAGCGGATCCAGCGCCTGCGATGGCCGGCGGCACGGATGGAGGCCGCGAAGAATTCCGCCACGGTCCGTTCGAGAGGTGGATAGCGCCCGGGATCGGCCTCCCACCCCGCGCGCGCCTGCCGGACTGCGGCCAGCCGGGTCCCGCGATAGAGGAACGAGGAGTCCCTGCCGTGCCTTTCCCAGTCGCCCGCGTCGGCAAGCAGCTGGCCGTACAGGATCCGGCCTGCCTGGTCGTCCTCCAGCCACTCACGCAGCCGCGGCCAGGCACGTAGCAAGCAGTCGTGGGCGATCTCCACGGTGGTGCCGTGCACGACGATCAGCCGCTTGGTGGCGAAGGCGTCCACGACCGCGTCCGCGACCGGCTCGCCGAGCTGCGATTTGGGCAAGCGACGCCGGGCGAGCCGTCCGTCGCCCGAGACCACGGTCATGCGCTGGAACAGCCGCCTGGCCGTGGCCCGCTCCTCCTCCGTCAGCCCCGAGAAGACCGCCTCGGCGCTGGTCTGCACGGCCTGCCAGACACCGCCGCCCCGTCCATACCCGCGGACGGTCAGCAGGTCGCCCTCGCGGTTCTCCCAGGTGGCCAGCATCGCCTGTGACAGCAGCGGCAGTACGCCCGCGCCGTAGCCGTCGCGGGATCCGAGCTCGTCCAGCACTGCATCCGCCAGGCCGGGCTCCAGCTGCAGATCGGCGGCGGCCGCCGGACTCGTGATGGCGCTGCGCAGCTCGGGCTCGGTCATCGGGCCCACCACGACCTGGCCCTCCTGCAACCCCTCGGCCAGGACCGGGTAAGCGGCGCAGCGGTCGAGGAAGTCCCCCCTGACACCGATGACGACCAGCGCGGGAGCTCGCGCCTCGGGGCCCATGGGCGTGGTGGCCATGCTGGTCAGCGCGGTGATGAACGCCTCGCGCTGGGCGCTCTCCTCAACGAGCGTGAAGACCTCCTCGAACTGGTCGACCACAAGCACCATCCGCGCCGCTTCGCCGGCATCGGAGGCCAGGACGGCCTGCCGTAGGAGGAGGTGAGCGTCAGCGGGGTGGTCGGCCAGGCTCCGGCGTACCGTGACGGGGTCCAGATGGCTCAGGGCGGCCAGGTGCGCCGCGAGCTCCTCCAGCGGCGCCCTGGTTGGGGTGAGCAGCAGGCACGGCCAGCGGGCCGAGCCTGCGACGGGCAGCATCTCCCTGGCCAGCGCGGGCAGCAGCCCTGCACGCAGGAGCGACGACTTGCCCACGCCGGAGACGCCGGTGACCATCACCACGCTCTGCTCGCTCAGCCGTTCGGACAGCTTGCCCAGCAGGAGGCGGGTGACCTGTTCGCGTCCGTGGAAGATCGGGACGTGGTCGGCCTCGAACGGCAACAGCCCCCGGTAGGGGCTCCCCTGGTCCCACCGCGTTGTATGGGCGCCGGCCGAGCGGTCCCGCCTGAGCAGGGCCAGCTCCTCACGGATGAGCATGAGCTGGGCGGACTGCATGCGCATGCGGCTGCGGTCGTGGCGGCGCTCGGCGTCCTGGCGCAGCAGGGTGCGCTGGATCTCGCTGGCGGCGCGGTCAATGCCGGTGAGCAGGAAGCCGAACTCGGCGAACTCGCCGCTCAGCGCGACGAACGCGGCGTTGATCTGCGTCTGCAGCGTGCGGTTGCCGCTGTCGACGGCCAGCTCCAGCGCGATGCTCGCCGCATCGATCTCGCGTAGCACCGCGGCGAGCGCGATACGCAGCTGCCGGGCTTGCGCGGTGTCGGTGGCGAGTATGTCCTCGATCCGCTCCGCTAGCTCCTGTTCGACCTCACGCGCCGCGGGCTCCTTCGCCGCGGTACGCCGGCGCAGCGCCGCGACCCCGTTGCCGATCACCTGGCTGAGCACGTTGGTGCCCACCCCGGTCGCCACGCCGAGCCAGGCCAGTCCGGCCTGGTCGGGGGCCACCAGCGCCAGCGGGGTGAGTGCGCCGGCGGACAGCAGGGCGAGCAGCGCCGGAGGCGTCATCCTGGCCAGCCCGGCCGCTGATACCCGGGCCAGCGCGACCGCCACGCCCTCTCGCGCCTCCTGCCGGACCCCGCGCACCGGATCATCGCGCGGTCGCTCGGCATCGGCAGCCATCAAAGGTCACCAACCGGGTTCGGAGAGTGCTGGTACCCGGATATCGCCGTGCCGGCTGTTTCCGCTACAGCTCCCGCACGCTCACGAAGCTCAGCAGGGTACCGGTCGACGTGACGTGACTTGAGCCTCTAGTCCTGCGGACGGGCTTGTCCGGGAGTCTCAGTGGGCCACGGGGCGGTCTACGTAGGGTTCGGCGAGGGTGGCCAGTTCCTTGTCGGAGAGGGTGAGGGCGACGGAGGCGACGGCGTCGTCCAGGTGCTTCTCCTTGGTCGCGCCGATGATCGGGGCGGTGACGCCGGGCTGGGCGAGCAGCCAGGCCAGGCCGACCTGCGCCGCGGGCACCCCGCGCTCGGCGGCGATCTCGGCGACCCGGGCGAGGATCGCCGCGTCGCCGGGTCCGCCGTACAGCGCGGTGATCCGGCCGTCGGTGTTCGCGCGGGTCGTCCCCTGCTCTTCCGAACCGGCCCGCGCCACCAGGCCGCGCGCCAGCGGGCTCCACGGGATCATCCCGACCCCCTGGTCGATGCAGAGCGGGACCATCTCGCGCTCCTCCTCGCGGTAGAGGAGGTTGTAGTGGTTCTGCATCGAGACGAACTTCGTCCAGCCGTTGACCTCGGCGACGTGCTGGGCCTTGGCGAACTGCCAGGCGTACATGGTCGAGGCGCCGATGTAGCGGGCCTTCCCCGCGCGCACCACGTCGTGGAGAGCTTCCATGGTCTCCTCGATGGGCGTGTGGTCGTCCCAGCGGTGGATCTGGTAGAGGTCGACGTAGTCGGTGCCCAGGCGCCTGAGCGAGGCGTCGATCGCGGCGTGGATGTGCTTGCGCGACAGCCCGCTGTCGTTGGTCGCCTGGCCCACGGGGAAGAAGACCTTGGTGGCCAGCACGTAGTCCTCCCGGTTGGGGAAGATCTTGCGGAGCAGCCGCCCTGTGACCTCCTCGCTGGTGCCGACCGAGTAGACGTCTGCGGTGTCGTAGAAGGTCACGCCCGCTTCGGCGGCCCTGCGGACCAGGGGTTCGCTGCGTTCCTCGTCCAGCACCCAGTCCTGCCACTTGGACGGGTCTCCATAGCTCATCATTCCAAGGCAGATCCGGGACACCTTCATGCCGGTACTGCCCAAGCGTACGTACTCCACCAGAACCTCCACGGACGCTAGTTATTCGCCACAGGCCAGGCTATCTGGACATCTTGCTGGGGATCGGTTCCACGCTACGCATACTCGCCGCGGCACCGCGACAAGGGGATCGCATTGGGCACGCCGTCGTCTCCCGCTTCCGCGGGTCTTCTCGGCGTCGACGGCCCCGAAAGTCTATCGTCAAGGAATGGATGGGGCGGCGGTGAGGGAATAGGGGGAAGTGCCACTAGGTGTTTCCTAGGGTATTCGCCTTACCGCCGCCCCGGTCTGTATGCCGGTCTTACCGGGCTCCCGTCCATGGGCGGTGTCACGGTTCGCGTTGCCAAGGGATGGGTGGGGCGTCACCGGGGCGGTGTTCGCCGCCGGGCCGGTATTTCACTTCGAACCAGACGGTGCGGCCGTGGCCGTCCTCATGGACGTTCCATCGGTGGGCGATGAGGTCGACGAGCATCAGGCCCCTTCCGCCCTCGGCGAGCACGTCGCCGCCCAAGTGCGGGGCCGTTTCCGCTCCGGCGTCCACCACGTCGACGTGCACGAGTTCCTGGTGGTCGGCGAGCGCCAGGGTGACGGTCCCGCCGTTCCTTGAATCGGAATGGACGACGGCGTTCGTCACAAGCTCGGAAACCAGGAGGACCACGTCGTCGAGTGCGGGATGACGCTCGCCGAGTTTCGCTCTCACGTATTCGCGGGCATGGGACACCGACTCCGGAGAACCGGCCAGATGGATAACGCCGAGCAGGAATCCTGTCATCATCGGCTCGCCTTTTCGTTCGCCGGGAAAACACCGGTCGTCGTCGGGACTTCGCCTTCACAGAATGCCGAGAGCTCACTACTGTTGGTAGCCGATCACCTGCACGCCGTGACCACAAATGTTGTGGGCGGTGCGGTGAACGCAGCCAAGCGCCCTATTCGAGAGGCAGGTGAACCATGCCCCCCGACCACGACGTGGATCCGTACGAGTCCCCACGTGCCCTGTTCGCCTACGAGCTTCGCCGCTACCGGAACGCGGCCGAGATGAGCCAGCGGCAGCTCGCCCAGCGCATCGGATACTCCGACTCCATGGTGAACATGGTGGAGCAGGCCAAACGGCCGCCGTCCAAACAGTTCGCGGAGTTCTGCGACCGGGTCTTCGGCCTCGACGGCACCATGCTTAGGCTCTACATGGCCACGACCTGGCACAAGGTCCCGGATTACCTCCGTCCGTGGTTGGAGGAGGAACAGGATGCCACCGGCCTGCGGAACTGGGAGCCCACCATCGTCCCCGGCCTGCTCCAGACGCAGGCGTACGCACGGGAGATCATCGCCGCGACCCCCGGCATCTCGGAAGATGAGCTGGAAAGACGGCTGACGAACCGCATGCAGCGGCAGGCGATCCTTCACCGCGACAGGCCGCCCGTGCTCAACGTGGTGATCGACGAAGCCGTGATCCGGCGGGTGATCGGGGATACGAAGATCATGCTTGAGCAGCTAATGTACCTGCTTGAGATCGCCCGGCATCCCGAGGTGACGATTCAGATCGTGCCGTCTACGGTGCGCGCCCACTGCGGGGTGGCAGGCGGGTTCCTCATCGCCGAACGGAACGGGTCCCCTTATGCCGCCTACACCGATGCCCAGCCGTTCGGGCGTACCTTCGACGATCGCCGGTTGATCGCCGAGTTGGTGCGCCGGTACGACGCGCTCCGGTCCGAGGCCGTCCCGTTCAGCCAGTCCCTCCGAGTCATACAGGAAGCGGTGAACGAAAGTGACGCAAGATCTTCGGGGCGCACGGTGGCGTAAGAGCAGCTTCAGCGCGGACCAGGGCAACTGTGTCGAGGTGGCCTCGAACCTGCCCGGCGTCGTCGGCGTGCGTGACAGCAAGAACCCCGGTGGACCTTCCCTCGCCTGCACCCCGAGCGGCTGGTCGGCGTTCGTCCGCGGCCTCAAGCGGGGAGACCTGTCCGCCTGAACGCGCACAGGCCGTTCTGGAGTGACCTCGGCCGGCCGCGGCCGGCCGCGGCCGAGGTCACTGGGCGGGTCTGCTCCGGACCGACGGGAGTGCCGGCAGAGAGCTTGTTCACCCATGCCCGAGCCGGAACGCGTGATGCCGGGGAGAGGAGAGGAGTGGCGGGGCGGCTGTGAGGGAATGGGTCCCCGTACCGATGGCTCCAAGGCAGATAGGGATAGTGGTGACCGCGACCGTTCAAGTCCTGACAGAGGGATACGTCGGCGAGCGGGTCGCCGGTACGGTGACGTTGATCCTCGATGGCGATGTGGTCGCCGTCGTGGACCCGGGGATGGTGGCCGACCGGCGGCTCATCCTGGACCCCATCGCGGGCCTGGGCATCGGGGCCGAGGATGTGACCGATGTGGTGTTCTCGCACCACCACCCCGACCACACGCTGAACGCGGCGCTGTTCCCCCGGGCGCGCTTCCACGACCACTGGGCGATCTACCACGATGACGTCTGGGAGCGCCGGGACGCTGACGGCTTCCAGCTTTCCGCCGCGGTGCGACTGATGCGGACCCCTGGCCACACCCGGCAGGACATCACCACACTCGCCGAGACGGACGACGGCCTGGTGGCCGCGACGCATCTGTGGTGGAACGCCGACGGACCGGCCGAGGACCCGCTCGCCGAGGACCTGGACGAGCTGAGGGCGTCGCGCGGGCGACTGCTGGCGCTACGCCCCAGCCTGATCATCCCGGGCCACGGCTCACCGTTCGTCCCGGTCGAGGACACCGCCCGCTGAGCTTTCAACGAGCCGGGCGGATCCGGCCTCCTAATGACCCGAGCGTGGACGTGAAGGGGTACCAGGTCGTCACGAGGTGGAGCCACAGGACGCCGGCTAGCAGCAGGTGCGGTCGTGGGGGCCCTGCCGGCCGGGGACGTTGCGCCAGTCGCTGGACACCACGGTCGCGCCCAGGCAGCCCAGCATCCGTGCGCGGGCCAGGGCCTGCTCGGGAGTGGGGTTGTAGGTGTCCAGGGTGGGGGAGATCCGCTCTGGCCCCGTCGTCGGGAGTGGGGTGACCCTGCATGAGCGCGGCCGGGGTGATCATGGCACCGCCGAGGCGGTCGCGGAACACCGTGTCCAGCTCGTCGGGCCCCCGGCCCCGGTTGTCGTGGAACCCGTCCTTCATCTCCAGCTTGATGATGAGCGGTTCGGCGGTGTGACCGATCGAGCAAGTGCTTGCTCAACGACACGACGATCCGTTCATAACCCCCTGGCCGGTGAGCGCCAGATCGATCACAGCCGAACAGGCGCGGACCCCTTACCGCACACCTGACAAGGAGTCCCAGAGGGCGTGCCGGCGGTCGCGTAGCCGTGCCGGGCGGGCGATGCGCTATCGCACGGCGACGACGAACCGCACTTTCGTGTAGCCGAGCGAGCCGGTCACGCGCCAGCACCCCGCCTGCGAGAACAGCACCCCTGTGGGCTGTAGCCCCGTCGGCGCGTACCCGGACGGGACGTCGACGGTCGCGGACCCCTTGTCTTCGTCGATCCTGGTCGCGCTGAGCTTGAGCCGTCCCTCGGCCAGCCGCCACCAGCCGATCTTCATCCCGTAGCCCTCAGGTACCCGCTCGGGACGGTAGGCGGGATCGGGCAGGGAGACCCACAGATCGCCGTCGCCGAACCACTGGCCGTGGTCGGGGGACTGCCGGAGAACCTCGCTCGGAGGACGGCTCCGGCGGTCGGAGCCACGGGTGACGGCACACGGTTTCCCCTTGGTACCCGGTGTCCCGGCCCCCGGTGTCCCGGCCCCCGGTGTCGTGGTGCTCGGTGTCGTGGTGCTCGGTGTCGTGGTGTTCGATGTCGCGGTGTTCGGACGGGCTTGCGCCGAACAGCCGGCGGCGCCGGCACCGATGCCGAGCACCACGGACAGACACACGAGCGGGTGGCGTGTACTTCTCAACGGCGGCCGCCTCCTGGTTCGGGCTTCGGGCACGATCACATCGCCGTTAGTACCGCCGCCCGACCCGGAAGGTTCCTTCAGCCGGTACCGGGCTGGTCACCCGCGCGTCGTCGTGGCACCTTCCTTTCGAGAAAGGGCAAGGCCGTGGGGTCTTTCCGCATACGCTTTTCCGGCGTCCCATCCTTCAAGCGGACGCGATCGGGATGTTCCGCCGTTCAGGGTAGGAATTTCCGGACGTCCCCGGCGTATGAGTAAAGCGTTCCGGATGTCCCATTCTTTATGGACTCCCCTTTCTGTCCGGCCTTTCTGTCCCATTCAATGACATGGCCGGGCGGTAACAACATTGAGCAACAACGCGAAACTTTCTTGCGTAATTATCCGGATATTTCTACCTTCGAGCCATGATCTTCTCTCGGGCACGCCGGGGCGGTGGTGGTCATGCTCGCCCCTGAACGATCGCGGCGGCACCCCGCCGCGTGGGCCGCTCACCGGTTGAGCCGGGCGCTGGAGAACACCGAGTCCCTGGGGGCGACCGTCGCGGAGACGGTGGCGGAGGAGGAACGCCGGTGATCGCAGTCGGTGATGCGCACGCGGACCGCCCGAAGGACCATTGTCGTGTGAACCGGATAACGGTGGAGCGGGTACGGGCGGCCGTCGCCCTCATCGTGCAGAGCGAGCGGCAGCGAAGGCTCGCCGAGGGCCTGATACATGGCTGGCGACTCACCCGAGCAGACCTCGACGAGGCGGCCCGGTCTCTCGGTACCCCGGTCATGTCCGACGAGGAGTGGAACGCGATCCAGGACGGACGCGGGGCCGACCGATCGTGGACATCCGGGCTCCAAGATCCGTGACTACCGGTTGCCGGCGGGGTCGCGCGCCTATCTTGGTAGGACGTAAAAAGCATCAGGAGATGTCCTCATGAGCGATGAGAAGCCAACCGCTGGCCGGAAGTTACCTGAGATCGACATCTCTGTTCCGCACTCGGCGCGGATCTGGAACTACTGGCTGGGCGGAAAGGACAACTATCCCGCCGACCGGGCCGCCGGGGACGAGTATGCTCACCGAGGCCCGGCGACGCTACAACGAGGGCGGCGCGGTTCCCTACAACCTGCGAACCCCCGAGGAGATCGGCGGCTTCTTCGACGGCCTTGAGCTGGTGGAGCCGGGCCTTGTGTCCCTGACGCGGTGGCGCTTCGAGGCGACTCCTTTCAGCACCCCCGACGAAGTCGACGGCTTCTGCGCCGTGGGCCGCAAACCGTAACCCCCGACAACCTGATCGCGCCGGGCCGGATCGAAGGCCCGCTCGCCGTGCACCACTCGTACTCACCTTGGACGACCCGCTCGATTGGAGAGTCATGCCGGAGATAGCCACAACCGCGACCGTCAACGCACGACCTGAAGAGGTCTGGGCGCTGCTGCGCGACTTCAACGGGCTGGGCGCCTGGCACCCGGCGATGCCGCCCAGCGTGATCGAGGAGGGGCATGGGCCCGAGGCGGTAGGTGCCGTCCGCAGGTTCGAGATCGCGGACGGCTCGGTGGTGCGGGAGCGGCTCACCGCATTCTCCGACGCCGACCGGTCCTATTCGTACACTCTCGAAGAGACCGCGCTGCCCATGAGCGACTACCACGCGATGCTGGCGGTGTCGCCCGCCGCCTCCGGAGGGGCCACGATCAAGTGGTCGGTGTCGTTCAACTGCCCACCGGAGGAGGAGAGGCACCTGGAGGACTTCGTGCGCAACGTCGTCTTCGGCAGCGGCATGGTCGTGCTGAAGGCCCGTTTCCAGTGACTCGTGCCCGTCCTGCTTTCACGGGGAGGGGTCAGAAGTGGTAGGGGCCGAAGCGGCCCCAGGCGACCAGGGCGGAGAGGGCCAGCAGGACGACGTTGACGAGCGCCACAGGCGGCTCGTGACGGCGGACGTGGGTGATGATCGCGCCGACCATGATCACCGCGAGTCCGGTCGCCGCGAGCGGGGTGAGAACGGGGGCGATGCCGGTGACGGCGGGCAGGATCAGGCCCAGGGCGGCGAGAAGCTCCATAGCGCCGATGAACTTCACCATGTTGGGGGAGAAGTCCTCCACCCATCCCATGTTCTTGGCGAGCTTCTCCTTGGGCTGGGTGGTCTTCAGCACGCCGGCCGCGCCGAACATGAGGGCGAGGAGTACTTGAAGCACCCACAGGAAGACGTTCACAGGGTCTCCTTCGAGCGGCCGGGAGGGGGTATGCCGTCCAGGCGGGCCCGGCCGTGGCCGCCTGGAGGAAGTGTTGTGGCAAGGGGTCGCTGAGCTGGTACGCGCTGCGCTGCGTAGGCCGATGGTCACCTTGATTCAGGAGCGTAGCATAGAAGTCGAGGGTGCCCTCGAGTTCGTTACACTAGGGATATGTCGCTCGATGAGCACGCGCCCACCACGAGCCCGCGGCCCCTGCGCCGCGACGCGCAACGTAACCGTGACGCCCTGGTGGCCGCGGCCCGAACGATCTTCGCCTCGGAAGGCATCGACGCCCCGCTCGAACAGATCGCCAGGCAGGCCGGAGTGGCCATCGGCACGCTCTACCGCAACTTCCCCACCCGCATGGACCTGGTCGAGGCGATATTCGTCGACAAGCTGCGCGCCTTGGTCGATCGCGCGGAGCAGGCCCTGGTCATGGACGACGCCTGGGAGGCGTTCGCCTTCTACCTCGAGGAGCTCTGCGAGCTTCAGGCCGGCGACCGGGGTTTCAACGACCTGGCGTCCATGCGCTTTCCCCACGCGGAGTGCATGGAGCGCACCCAGGGCCACATCTACGAGCTGAGCCGCCGCATCGTCGAGCGAGCGCAGGAGCAGGGTGTGGTCCGGCCCGACGTCACGGCGGAGGACCTGGCGTTCGTGGTGTGGTCCAACACCCGCGTCAGCGAGGCCACCAAGGCCGTCTGCCCGAGGGCGTGGCGGCGCCACCTCGGCCTGATGCTCGACGCCTTCCGGGCCGGCCGTGCCCGTCCACTGCCCGAGCCGCCCATGCGACCCGAAGAGGTCTACCAGGCCATGGTGAGCCTGGGCGGATCGAGCACGTGTACCGGCTGAGGTCTGCGAGCCTCGGCGAGTCCGGCACACGTACCGGCTGATGTTCCCGAGGCTCGGGGGGTCAGGAGCCTGCTGCGCGCATGACGTCGGAGATCAGGCCGGCTGAGGTGATCTGCCTGAGGTATTCGGGCTGCCGTAGTTCGCCGCCCATGAAGGGGCGATGGTTCCGGTGGACGGCGGGGCTGGGTTCGCCGGTGAGCGCCGCGAAGTGGATCTCGCTGACGCCGGTCTGGGCGACGATGCGCCCGATGTTCCGCTCGGTCACGCCTCCGCCCGGCATCACGGTGATGCGGTCGCCGGCGTGCCGTACGAGCGAGGCGATCAGGGGAGCGCCCTCCAGCACCGAGCTTTCCTGGCCGGAGGTGAGCACGCGCCGCACGCCCAGGCCGACGAGCGTGTCGAGGGCGTCGTAGGGGTCCACCGTCATGTCGAACGCGCGGTGGAAGGTCACCGGCAGGTCGCCCGCCGCCGCGATGAGCCGCTCGCACACCGGCCGGTCCACCATCCCCTGCGGTGTCAGCGCGCCGATGACGACACCGTGCGCTCCCGCGTCGCGCACCTCGGCGACGTCGCGTTCCATCGCGGCGACCTCGTGGCCGTCGAAGATGAAGTCGCCGCCCCTCGGCCGGATGATCACGTGGACGCGGATCCCCGACACGGCCGCGAGCGTCGCCGCCACCGTGCCGATGGTCGGCGTGATGCCGCCCTCGAACAGCGCCGCGCACAGCTCAACACGGTGCGCGCCGGCCCGCTCGGCCGCCAGCGCCGCCTGGGTGCTGTCGACGCAGATCTCGTAGGTGAGGCTCATCTGGTTCCTTAGGAAGTGCGGCTTGCGTCAGAGGGTGGCGTGGATCTCGCCGACGGGGCGGCCGCCGCCGAGGACCGGGATCGTGGCGAAGGACTCGGCCCCGGTGACGTCGGCTCCCAGCGCGGCCAGCGCCGCCAGCGCGATCGCGGACGTGGCTCTCGGGCCGCCGTCGATGACCTTGACGGCGACCGCGTGTCCCTCGGATGTGACGGCGACGAGCACGCCTTCCGCGCCGCCCTTCACGACCGAACCCGGCAGCGCGCGCATCAACTCGGTGTTGGGGTGCCCCGTGCCGCCCACGAACTCGGGGAACGACCGCATCGCGTCGGCCACCGCGCGCTCGGGGGTGTCCGGCCGGGCGGTCGCCAGCGCCCGTACGGCCCGCGCGAGCCCGGTGAGGGACATCGAGAACAGCGGAGCGCCGCACCCGTCCACCGCCGTGTGCGCGCTCTTCTCGCCGGACAGCCGCTGGATGACCGAACGGACCCGGCGCTGCATCGGGTGGGAGACGTTGAGGTAGGACGCGGTGTCCCAGCCCGACGCCACGCAGGCCATCAGCATCGCCGCGTGCTTGCCCGAGCAGTTCATGCGTACGCGGCTCCTGTCCTCGCCCGACCGGATCAGGGCGTGCCGCGTGGCCTGGTCCTCCGGCCAGTCGGGGGGGCAGCGCAGCGCGTCCGGTCCAAGGCCCGCCTCGTCAAGCATCTTGCCGACGAGCGTGACGTGGAAGTCCTCCCCTGTGTGACTTCCGGCCGCGATCGCGAGGCGCGAGCCGTACAGCGCCGCGCCGGAGGAGAGGCAGGCCAGGGACTGGAACGGCTTCGCGGACGAGCGCGGCAGCATGGGCTCGTCCACGGGGCCGAGGGAGAGCGCCAGGGTCCCGTCCGGTGCCAGCCCGGCGACGCTGCCGAAATGGACACTCTCCGTGAAGCCGGAGCGGACGACTTCCGCCAGGCGCGCGTACATCTGATTGCCTTTCGTCGAGCAGTTGAGCGGTGGTACGGGAAGAACGAGATCAGGCGTGCAGCGCGGCCTCCGGTGCCGCCGGTGGCCTGATGCCCGCGGCTCTGGCGCGGCGTGTCCCTCCGGTCTGCCGGGCTTCGAGCGTGCGGGCCAGCTTGGACAGAGACGCGTTCACCACCAGATAGATCAGCGCTACGACGATGTAGGTCTGAATCAACAGGTGGTTGTAGTTGGCGAGGACCTTGCCGCTGTACAGCAGCTCCGCATAGCTCACGACGAACCCCAGCGAGGTGTCCTTGAGCAGGCCCACCGACTGGCTGACGATGGACGGCAGCACCCGCCGCGCGGCCTGGGGCAGCACGATCAGCCGCATGGTCTGCCCGCGCGTCAGGCCGACGGCGAGGCCCGCCTCGGTCTGGCCGCGCTCGACCGACAGGATGCCCGCGCGGAAGATCTCGGCGAACGCCGCGGCGTTGGACACCGAGAGCGGCACCGTCAGCTTCCAGAACAGGGGCAGATCCAGGCCGTACTTCGGCAGCGCGAACAGCACCACGTAGACGAGCAGGAGCGCGGGGATGGTCCGCACGACCTCGACGTAGGCCCCCGACGCCCAGCGCACCGGGCGCCGGTGCGACAGCCGGCCGAGCGCGAGCAGCAGGCCGCCGGCCATGGCCAGCGCGGCGGAGACCACGGCCGCCAGCGCGGTCGACCAGAGCCCGTTGAGCAGGTAGCGCCACATGGGCCAGGTGGCGTACGGCTGCCACCTGGCCGCGTCGAGTTGCCCGTTGGCGGCGAACTGGCGTACCGCGAGGGCGAGGAGGCCAATCGCGACGAGCGCGGAGACGATGGTGGCGGCACGGATGCGGCGCCGGGCGCGCGGCCCGGGTTCGTCGAACAGCAGGCGGCTGGGCGTTCTCCTCGCCGTCATCGGCCCGTTCCCTCCGCGTGATCCGGCCGGTTCACCGGGCCACCGCCAGCTTCCGCTCCAGCACGCCGGTGACGAACCCGACCACCGACGACAGCAGCATGTACGCAATGCCCGCCCCGACGAAGATCGGGATCGGCTGTGCCTCGATGAGGTTCACCCGGTTCGCGGCGGCGGTCAGCTCGACCACGCCGACCGCCGCCGCGAGAGAGGTGTTCATCGTGAGCATGATGAAGATGTTTCCGAGTGGCTGGACGACCGTCCCGAACGCCTGGGGCAGCACCACGTGGCGCAGCGACCCGGCGAAGCCCAGCCCGAGCGCCCTGGCCGCCTCGCCCTGCCCGGCCGCGACCGAGTTGATCCCCGATCGCAGCGCCTCGGCCACGTATGCGGCCTGGTACAACGCGATGACCACCACCGCGGTGGTGAACAGGCCCGCCTGGACCCCGATCTCCGGCAGCCCGAAGACGGCCAGGATCAGCAGCACCAGCAGGGGGATGTTCTGCAGCGTCTCGACGTAGACCGTCCCGGCGGCGCGGAGCACGGGCACCGGGCTCACCCGCGCCGTGGCCACCAGGACGCCGGCAACGAAGGCGCCGACGAAGGCGAGCAGCGTGAGCTGCAGCGTGACGACCAGGCCTTCCCACATCGCCGGGAGGTTGCCGAACAGGGCGTCCATCGGAGGGTGGCGCCTAGGAGCCCGGGACCGAACCGATGGCCGGCGGCGTGGGCGCCTCGCCCTGCACGACCGTGCCGATCGAGTTCTTCCACGCCTGCTGCCACAGGCCGGCGTCCTGCGTCTTCTTCAGCCAGTCGTTGACGAACTTCTTCATCTGGTCGTCGCCGTGCTTGAGGCCGATGCCGTACGGGTCCGTGGTGAACGGCTCGCCGACCACCTGGAGCTCGGGCTCGTTCTTGCCGTCGGCGACCAGAAGCGACTGGTCCTGGACGTAGGCGACGCCCCGGCCCTGCTTGAGCGCCTGGACGCACTCGGGGTCGCTGCCGAAGGTGACGATCTTCGCGTTCGGGGCGGCCTTCTTGATCGCCGGGATCGCGGGGGTGTTCGCGCCCGCGATCACCGTCTTGCCGTCGAGGTCCTCCGGCTTGGTGATCCCGGTCGTCCCCTTCTTGACCGCCACGGCCAGGCCGGAGGTGTAGTACGGCCCGGCGAAGGCGACCTGCTCGGCACGTTCCGGGGTGATCGTGTAGGTCTGGAACACCACGTCGACGGTGCCGTTGGACAGCAACGCCTCCCGGGTCTCCGACGCCGCGTTCACGATCTTCACCTTCGGCTGCCCGATGATGTACTTCGCCAGCAGCTTGCCCAGGTCGGCGTCGAAGCCCTCGACCTCGCCGGTCACCGGGTTCTGCTGGGACAGCAGGGGCGCGTCCAGCGAGCCGCCGACGATGAGCTCACCACGCTGCTTGATCTTCTCCATCGTCGAGCCAGGAAGGATCTCCGAGGCGGCGGCGACGGGAGCGCCGGCGAAGGCGTCGGCCGCCTTGGTCCCCGAGTCACCCGGGGCACCGGGAGGCACGGCGGCCGAGCCGCCGCTTCCCGAACAGGCGGCCACCCCGGCCAGCGACAACGTGGTCACCACGGTCAGCGCCACGCGGCGTGTGAGTGACAGGCTCATCGTTTTACCATCCGACTTCATTCGGAATCGAATTTTTTACGGACGATAGAGGTCGATGTCGGCTTAAGTCAATCGATTGCCGCACTAAGTCAAGTCATGGTATGCATCTCCCTGTGGCAGGCAAAGGTGAGCTTCTCCGTCTCGTCGCCCTGGGTCACGCCGAGTCGCGCGCCGAGCTCGCCAGGCACTCCGGCCTCGCTCCGTCGAGCGTGTCGCTGCGGGTCGAGGAGCTGATCGACGCCGGGCTGCTGCAGGAGGAGGGCGCGGGGCTGTCCAGGGGCGGCCGGCGTCCCCGGCGTCTCAAGCTCGCCCCCGAGGCGGGGCTGCTCGCGATCGCCGACCTCGGCAGCCACCATGCCCGGCTCGGCCTGGTCGACCTCAGCGGTACCCCGCTCGCCATCGTCGAGCATTCCTGCGACATAGCGGCCGGGGCCCAGGTCACGCTCGACTGGGTCGGCGCCCGGCTGGAGGAGCTGGTGGCCGCGCAGGGCGGCGGGCTGCCGGTGCGGGGCGTCGGCATCGGCGTACCCGGCCCGGTCGACCCGGCCGACGGCACGGTCATCTCGCCCTCACGCATGCCCGGCTGGAACGAGTACCCCGTCGGCACGCACCTGGCCGACCGGTTCGGCGTCCCGATCCTGGTGGAGAACGACGCGAACCTCATGGCGGCGGGTGAGTACCTCGCCTGGCCCGGCTGCGAGAACCTCATGGTGCTCAAGGCCGGCACCGGCATCGGCTGCGGCATCATCGCGGGCGGCCGGCTGCACCGCGGGCGCGGGGCCGCGGGGGACATCAGCCACGTCCGCGTGCTCGCGGACCGGTCGGTGATGTGCTCGTGCGGGCGCTCCGACTGCCTGGAGGCGTACGCCAGCGGCGCCGCGCTGATCTCCGCCCTCGCCGAGCAGGGCATCGAGGTCGAGCACCCCTCGCACATCGTCGCGCTGGCGGCCGACGGCGTGCCGCAGGCCACCAACCTCGTACGCGGAGCCGGGCGGCTCATCGGCGACGTGCTGACCGCGCTGGTCAACTTCTTCAATCCCGACGCGGTGGTGATCGGGGGCAGCCTGTCGGCGGCCGAGCAGCTCATCGCCGCGATCAGAGGCGCGGTCTACGAGCGCTGCCTGCCGCTGGCCACGCGCGACCTCAAGATCGACGTCACCCGGGCGGGGCCGAACGCCGCCATCCTGGGCGCGGGATCGCTGCTGCTCGACGTGGTGCTCGCGGGCGCCTGGGTGGAGGAGGCCGTCAGCCGCTCCGCGAGCCCGGTCAGATCCAGTCCTTCTTCCTGAAGACCAGGAAGAGGATCGAGGAGACCACGATGATCAGAAGACTGGAGCTCCAGAAGCCGCTCACGCGTTCGAAGCCAGGGAAAGGGATGTTCTGCCCGTAGAACCCGGTGATCAAGGTGGGTACCGCGATGATGGCGGCCCAGCTCGTCACCCGCTTCATGATGTCGTTCATGCGGTAGCCCTGGAGGTTCAGGTGGGTCTCGTAGACGTTGCCCACCAGCTCGCGCAGGGACTCGGTCCACTCGGAGACCCGCAGCACGTGGTCGTAGATGTCCTGGTAGTAGGGCCCCATCCCCTCCCCGACCACGTCGAGGCGGATGAGGGTGCTCACCACCTCGCGCATCGGCACCACGACCCGGCGGAACCGCACCGTGGTCCTGCGCAGGTCGAACATCTCCCGCTGGATGGCCCGCCCGTCGCCCGGCCGCTCGGTGAAGAGCTGGTCCTCCAGATCCTCCACCTTGTCGTCGAGCGCCTGCGCGATGTCGAAGTGGCCGTCCACCACGTAGTCGAGCAGCGCGTGCAGCAGGAACGACACGCCGTGCTTGGCGAGCCCGGGGCTCGCGTCCCAGCGGGCCACCACGGCGTCGATGTCGCAGGTGTCGTCGGTCCGGACCGTCACCAGGGCGTTGCGGGTCACGAAGACCGACACCTCGGTGAGGCCGAGCTCCCCGTCCTCGCCCAGCTTCACCGCGTACACCGTGAGGAAAAGGTGGCTGTCGTAGACGTCCAGCTTGGGTCTCTGGTGGGGGTGCAGCACGTCCTCGATGGCGAGCGGGTGCAGCCCCAGCTCCTCGCTGATGACGGCGAGCTCCTCGGGGCTGGGAGCGAGCAGATCGAACCAAACGGTCGCCGACGGGTCCTTGACGTGGTCGGAGACGTCGGCGATCGGGAACCCCTCGGCTTCCAGGACGCCGTCGCGGTAAAGGCGGGTGCGGACCATGAACGCCAACATTAGTCCCGTGCCACCGGCGAGGGCGTCCGGGGCGCCTACCTCCGGCGTGCGCGCGCCTGGCCGGCACGCAACGCGAACACGATGAGGGCGAGCCCGCAGAGCACCTGGCCACCGAACACGATGCGGTTGACGTCGATGGCCGGCTCCCACGACACCTTGCCGTCCCTGATGACGTACGCGCCGACGGGGCGGGCCATCGCTCCGCCGCCTCCGCCCTCACCTTCGCCCCCGGACCCCTCTTGCTTGCCGCTGCCGCTGCCGTAGCCGCCTCCGGCGCGGATGGCGACGGCCGGGATGATCGTGGTGCCGTCCTTCTCGTACGGCTCGCCGTACACCCGCTGGGCCCCGGACAGGTGCTCGAAGAACTGCCGCAGTTCCATGTCGGCCTCCATTCAGGAATGATCGTGCCGGACGCCATCATCCTCCAGGCGGCGCGGGATCCAAACGGGCGCCCAGTGCCCGGCAAGCGGCGAAAGGTACAACGGAGAGGTGAACGAGACGACGAACACCGTCATGGACGAGTACGACATCCGGCGGCCGGGCGTGGGGGACGCGGCGGCCGTGCACAAGCTGGTGTCCGCCTGCGACATCGAGGTGCTCGGCCACCCCGACATGACCGAGGACGACGTGGCCGACGCGCTGGCCGAGCCGGGCTTCGACCCCGGCCGTGACGGCTGGCTGGTGTACCGGCGCGGGGACCACTCCGACCTGGCCGGCTGGGGCCACATCTACCGGCACGGCACCTCCGCCGGCCTCGACGTCGAGATCTATGCCCGTGACGCGGCGGTCATCCGCTGGCTGTGGGAGTCGGTGCTGGAACGCACCCGCGAGATCGCGGTGGAGCTGGGGCATCCGCACGCGCTGGTCGACCTGGCGATCTACCGGCAGGACACCGCCAAGCGCGCGCTGGCCAAGGAGCACGGCTTCGAGCCCGCGACCAGCTTCCACCGGCTGCGGGCCGACCACGGGGAGGTGGACCCGGGTTCCCTTCCCGGTGTCACGGTCCTCCCGGCGGCGGGCTCGGAGGAGCTGACGCGGGCGGCCCACCGCATTCACCAGGAGGGCTTCGCCGAGCATTTCGGGTTCGTCCCCAAGGAGTACGACCAGTGGAAGGAGGACTTCGACTCCTCCAGCACCCACGACTGGTCACAGCTGCTCCTCGCCCAGGTGGACGGCCGTCCGGCGGCGATGCTGCTCGGCACCGACATGTTCGCCGCCGACGAGAACTGCGGGTACGTCCGGATCCTGTCGGTGCTTCCGGAGTTCCGGGGAAGGGGTCTCGGCCGGTTGCTGCTCAAGCACGCCTTCGCCGCCGACGTGCGCCGCGGCAGGGCCGGCACGTACCTGCACGTGGACGCGGGCAACACCTCCCCGGCGCTGGACCTCTACCTGTCCGTCGGCATGCGTCCGGTGCTGGCCATCGACGTCTGGCGCCGTACGGTCTGACGCGATCCGCGATCCGCGATCCGCGATCCGCGATCCGCGATCCGCGATCCGCGATCCGCGATCCGCGATCCGCGACCCCCGACCCGCGACCCCCGACCCCCGACCCCCGACCCGCGACCACTGAGCGACGCGTCGGTTCTGTCCTGGTTTACCCGATTGTGACTTGACGGTCGACGTCAGGTAGCTGTTACATGGCCTAACTCCGTAAACGTTTTCAGTGCTTTTGCGAGGCCGACTGTAAACGTTTACCGTTTCCGAGGACCGAGGTGACAGGTGACTGAGGGGCCGACGATCACGACGATCGCCCGGCGCGCCGGCGTGTCGATCGCCTCGGTGTCGCGCGTGCTCAACGGCCTGCCCACCAAGGCCGAGACCGAGCGCCGCGTGATGAGCGCCGCGCGTGAGCTCGGCTACGTGCCGAACTCCGCCGCCCGGTCGCTGAAGTCGCGGCGCAGCAACCAGGTCGGCTTCGCGATGGCCGACATAGGCAACCCGGTGTATCTCGCGATGATCCGCGAGATCCAGCCGGTGTTCAAGGCGGCCGGCTACCGGCTGGTCCTGCACTCCACCAACGTGGACGCGGCCGACGAGATCGACGTGCTGCGCGGCCTGGGCGAGCGGTACATCGACGGGCTGATCATGATCCCGCTGCGGGTGACCGACGAGCACCTGGAGATGTTCGCCGCCGCCCGGGCCCCCATCGTGATCATCGGCTCGGTCCCCGAGGGCACCCCCGTCGACAACGTGCGGACCGACTCGCGCAAGGGCGTCCGCCTCGCCGTCGAGCACCTTCACCAATTGGGCCGAAGGCGGATCGGCTTCGTGAACGGCCCGCTCGACACCGTTCCCGGCGCCGCACGCTCGGCCGCCTACGCCGAGGCGCTGGAAGCCCTCGGCCTGCCGTACGACCCGGACCTGGTCGAAGTGGGCGACTTCTACCGCCCCGAGGGAGGCAGGGCCGCGGCCCGCCTGATCGAACGCGTGCCGGACCTGGACGCGCTGCTGTGCGCCAACGACCTGATCGCGCTGGGCGCCCTCGACGTCCTGCGGCGCGAGCGCCTGCGGGTGCCCGAGCAGGTCGCCGTCGCCGGCATGGACGACACGGACCTGGCCACGCTCGCCTGGCCCCCGCTGACCAGCGTCTCGCTCGGTTCCGCCGAACGCGGCCGGGCCGCGGCCGAGCTCCTGCTCGACCGGCTGAACGGCGCCGACCGCGCACCCCGCGTGGTCACCGTCGAACCCCGGCTCGTCACCCGCGCCTCGACCATGGGGGAGGAGACGTCATGACCCTGACGGCCGAGAGGACCACCACGCCCGCCACGGGCGGCCGCAGGAGGAACAGGAAGGACCGGCAGGGGCGCGAGACGTTCATGCTGATGCTGCCGGCGCTCGTGCCGGTGCTGGTCTTCAGCGTCGGGCCGCTGCTCTACGGCATCTACCTGGCCTTCACCGACGCCAGATCCGGGCGCAACGCCGTGACCTCCTTCGTGGGCCTGGCGAACTTCGGCGACCTGCTGTCCGACGGGGACTTCTGGTCGTCGTTCCGCATCGGCCTGATCTGGGCGGTCTCGGTGACCGTGCTGCAGTTCGCCGCCTCGCTCGGCCTCGCGCTGCTGCTCAACGAGAACCTGCGGTTCCGGTCGTTCGCACGGGTGCTGGTGCTGGTGCCGTGGGCCATGCCACCGGTCGTCATCGGCCTGATGTGGCGGCTGGTCTACCACCCCAACGCCGGAATCCTCAACAGCGTGCTGCAGGACCTCGGGCTGCTCGGCCACAACGTCGACTGGCTCAACGACTTCTCCATCGCGCTCCCGGCGGTGATCGTCGTCGGCATCTGGACGGGCATGCCGCAGACCACCGTGGTGCTGCTCGCCGGGCTGCAGAACGTGCCGAAGGAACTGCACGAGGCCGGCCACATGGACGGGGCCTCCTCCCTGCGCCGCTTCTGGAGCATCACCCTGCCGCAGCTCCGCCCGATCATCGTGACGATCACCTCGCTGGACTTCGTGTGGAACATCAACCAGTTCGGCCTGGTCTACGTCCTCACCCAGGGCGGCCCGGGAGGGCAGACCCGCCTGCCCATGCTCTTCGCGTACGAGGAGGCGTTCCGGTACGGCTTCTTCGGATACGCGGCCACGCTCGGCGTCGCGATCGTGATCGTCGTGCTGGCGGTGCTGGGGCTCTATATCGGGCGGCAGATGCGGGAGGCGAACTGACATGCGCAGGCCACTGCAGTACCTCGCCCTGCTGGGCTATGTGATCTTCCTGGCGTTCCCGCTGGTCTGGCTGCTGTCCACGGCGCTGAAGACCTCACAGGAGATGGCGAGCCTGACCCCGACGTGGATCCCGCGCCACCCGGTGCCGTCCAACTTCGCCGCCGCGTTCACCGAGCAGGACATCGTCGGCAGCGCGCTTCGCAGCCTGGTCGTCGCGGTCGCCAGTTCCCTGCTCACGGTCGTGCTCGCCCTGCCCGCGGCGTACGCGATGGCCCGCTACCGCTCGCTCGTGAACAGGGTCGCGGTGGGGTGGGTGCTGGTCAGCCAGGTCTTCCCGTTCATCCTGATCATCATCCCGCTGTTCATGGTGCTGCGGCGCCTCGACCTTGTGAACACGCTCCCCGGGCTCACCATCGTGCACGTCACGTTCACGCTGCCGTTCGCGCTGTGGATGCTCCAGGGGTACGTGCGCTCGGTGCCGCGCGAGCTGGAGGAGGCGGCGGCCGTCGACGGCGCGGGCCGTGTCCGCGCGCTGGTGAAGGTCGTGGCCCCGCTCCTGGCCCCCGGCGTGGTCGCCACGGCGCTGTTCGCCTTCATCTCCTCGTGGAACGAGTTCCTGTTCGCGCTGGTGGTCCTCAAGGATCCCGACGTGGCGACCCTGCCGCTGACCCTGGTGAAGTTCACCGGCGCGGAGGGGGTCGTTCGTCTCGGCCCGCTCGCGGCGGCCTCGCTGCTCGCCACGATCCCGAGCCTGGTGTTCTTCGCGATCATCCAGAGACGGCTCAGATCAGGCCTGATGACCGGCGCCGTCAAGGGATGACGCCACTCCCGGCAAGCATGGCACCCCCCGATAGGAGAATCTCTTGCGTACCAGAACCGCACTCGCGGTGGCGGCGGCCGCGATCGTCGCGCTGACGGCCGGCTGCTCGTCCGGCGGCACCGGTGGTGGCAACGGCGGTGGCCAGGCCGACGCGCCGGTGAGCCTGAAGTTCCTGAGCCTGGCATGGCAGAAGGAGTCCATCGCCGCCAACAAGCAGATCGTCGACGAGTGGAACAAGGCCAACCCCGCCATCAAGGTCGAATACGTCCAGGGGAGCTGGGACAACGTCAACGACCAGCTCGTCACCTCGTTCGAGGCGGGCGACCCGCCGGACGTCATCCACGACGACTCCCCGGCGCTCGCCGGCTTCGCCTCACGCGGCTACCTGATGGACCTGTCGGGCAAGCTGCCCGCCGACCTGAGGAGCGACATCCCCCAGCCCGCCTGGGACACCGTCACCTTCGGCGACGGCAAGGGCGGCCAGGGCGTGTACGGCGTGCCGTTCCTGCAGGAGTCGCAGGTCATCATCGCCAACAAGAAGCTGCTCGACGCCGCGAAGGTGCGCATCCCGACCTCTGAGGAACCCTGGACCTGGGACGAGTTCGCCGCCATCAGCAAGAAGCTCACCAAGGACGGCACCTTCGGGGTGGCCTGGCCGCTGAAGTCACCGGTCAACAAGGTGCTCAACCTCGGGCTGAACTTCGGCGGCACGTTCTTCCAGACCGACGGCACCAAGGCGACCGTCAAAGTCGGTCCCGAGGAGCGTGAGGTGCTGCAGCGCATCCACGACCAGCTCTACAAGGACAGGTCGGCCGACCCCTCCGCGCTCGGCATGGGCACCGCCGACCCGCTGCCCGGCTTCTACGGCGGCAAGTACGCCCTGCTCCCGGCGGGCGTCTACCTGCGCCAGCAGGTCGTGGAGCAGGCGCCGTCCGGCTTCGAGTGGATCACGATCCCCCCGCTGAAGGGCACCACCTCCGAACAGGGCGCCACCTCGCAGACCCTGTCCGTGGCGGCCGACAGCAAGTACCCCGACCAGGCGACCAAGTTCATCTCCTTCTTCCTCAACAGCGCCAACCAGGCCAAGCTCGCCAAGGGCGACTGGCTGCTGCCGACCAGCACCAAAGCCGCGAGCGACCCGTCCATGACCACCGGCGAGAACGGCTGGGACGTGGCGACCGCCTCCGCCAAGAACCTGGTCGTCGCGCCGTACCTGCGGGTGAACGGGTTCGACGAGTGGAAGAGCAAAGTGGCCACGCCGACGCTGCAGCAGTACTTCGCGAACAAGATCACCCTCGACCAGGCGGCGAAGACGCTCGTCGACGAGGGGAACAAGGTGCTGGAGCGGTACAACAAGTGAAGCTGACCCGCGCCCGGGGGTGCCTGCTCGGACTGGCGGCCGGCGACGCCCTCGGGCGGCCCGCCGAGAACCTGACTCCTGAGGAGATCGCCCGGCGCTGGGGACGCCTCACCGAGATCGAGCCGGGCATGGGCGGCACCGACGACACCGAGTACACCATCTTCGCCTCGTCCCTGCTGTGCAAGTACGGCGCGGCGCTGACCTCGGCCGACGTCGCCAGGGAATACCGCGAGCAGATCATCCCGCGCATCGACGGCCCGATGCGGGGAGCGGGCTTCTCCGAACTCGGCGCCGTCCAGGCACTGCGCCGCGGCCTGGAGCCGCCGCTGTCCGGCCTGTGGCACCAGCACGGATGGTCGGACGGGCTCGCCATGCGCGCCGCGCCGTACGGGATCTTCGCCGGCGGCGACCCCGGCGAGGCGGCCCGGCTCGTGGCGGTCGACGGCGTGGTCGGCAACAGTGGCGAGGGTGTTCACGGCGGCCAGGCGGTCGCTGCGGCGGTGGCCGTCGCGATGACCGGCGCCGCGCCCGGCGAGGTCGTCGAGGCGGGGATCGCCGCGGTCCCCGAGGACTCCTGGACCTCCCGCAACCTGCGGGCCGCGGTCACGGCCGTGGCCGGGGGCTCGGTCGACGAGCTGTACGCGGCCGTGGTCGTCCGCCACTACCCCTGGACGGACCTCGCTCCCGAGGCGGTCGCCCTCGCATTCGCCGGGTACCTCCTCGGATCCGGCGAGGTCGAGGAATCCGTGGTCTCCGCCGCCAACCTCGGCCGGGACGCCGACACGACCGCGGCCATCGCGGGCGCCCTCGCAGGGGCGGGGCGCGGCGAGCACGCCGTACCGGAACGCTGGGCCAGGGAGATCGGCCCGGTCACGGGCCGGTGCCTCCCGGTCGTCGCCGGACGGCACGTGCTGGACGTGGCGGCGGAGCTGGTGGCGGCGACCGGGGAAGCGTCGTGACGCGCGGCGCACGGCCCGGAGGTCGCGGGCGGCGGGTGTCCGGAGAAGTGTCGTGACTCGCGGTGCACGGGCCGGGGCACGGCCCCGCCGTCGCGGGCGGCGGGTGTCCGGAATGTTCGCGGAGCCGGTCTGAGGGATAGAGGAGAGACATGTCATCGGGGGACAGGATCCGGGGCGCCTTCATCGGCCTCGCGATCGGGGACGCGGCCGGATGGCCGTCGGCGCGGCACCGATCCGCCCTGCTCGCGCCCTGGAGCAGGAGACTCGAACGAGAGCTGGACGGCTTCGCCGAGGAACACCGGGTCACGACGCTGCCCGTGCCGTTCACGCTCAACCAGCCGGTAGAACCGCTGGCCATCGGGCCGTCCGACGACGCCGAGTGGCTCGCCTGGACCGCGCTGACGATCGGCGAGGACCGGGCCGAGGCGTTCGGCAGGCTCGCCGGGCGATCCGACCTGCGGGTGCGGATCTCGGTGCGCTCGGCGCTGGACAACCTGGCCGCCGGCAAGCCGCCGCCGGCCAGCGGGCACGACAACCCGCACTTCTTCGACGACGCCGCGGCCGTACGAGCCGTCGCCTTCGGAGCGATCGGGGCGGACCCGCGGGCCGACGCCTCGGTCACCAACGCCGGGGACGGCGTCCACGCCGCCATGGCCATGGCGGCGGCCATCGGCGAGCTCGTCGCGGGCCTGCCGATGGCCACGGCCGTCGAGGCGGCGCTGGCCGAACTCCCCGACGACACCGCGATCGGCCATGCCACAAGGACGGCGCTCGCCGTGGCACGCGCGGCCGGTGACCCCTTCGCGGCGGTCCCCGCCCTCGACGCGGCCCTGCTGGACCATGTCTACAGCTACGGGGTCGCGGCGGCGCAGACGGTCGCCGTCGCCCTCGCCCTGGCGGAGGTGTCGGGGGGCGCGCTGAGCGCCGCCGTGCCCGCAGCCGCCTGCCTGCCCTCGCTCGCCGACTCCGCCCCGGCCCTGACCGGCGCGCTCACCGGAGCCTTCACCGGCTACGACACTCTGCCCGAAGGCTGGCGCGCCGCGGCGCGCACGCTGACCGGCTGCGGCCTTCCCGACCTGGCCGGAACGGATCTCATCGACATCGCTGGAGGATTGGCATGACGCCGCTCGAGGACCTGCTGACCGACAAGGCCGTCGGATGTGTGACGGGCGCGGCGGTCGGTGACGCGCTCGGCGGCGCCACCGAGGGCTGGACGCCCGAGCAGATCCGGGAACGCTACGACGGGTACGTGACGGGCATCGTCCCGCCCTACTTCGAGGACTGGCGCAACGCGCGCCCCATCGCGCCGTACCACAAGGGCGACGGCCACGTCACCGACGACACCCTCATGACCCACGCGCTGATCCGCGTGTACGAGAAGGCCGGCCGCCACCTGGACGCGTACGCGGCGGCCGAGCACCTGGTGCCCGAGATGATGGGGGAGAAGCGCTGGATCCCCGAGCTCGAGGCCGAGGCGCTGCCGCTGCAGCGGGTGTTCCTGGCCGAGAAGTGGCTGGTCCTGCGCCTGCACTACGGCCACGTCGACCCGCGTGAGGCGGGCGTCGGCAACATCGTCAACTGCGGCGCCGCGATGTACATGGCGCCGGTCGGCATCGTCAACGCCGCCAATCCCGACGGGGCCTACGCCGAGGCCGTCGACCTCGCGGGCGCCCACCAGTCCAGCTACGGGCGCGAGGCCGCCGGGGTGCTCGCCGCCGCCGTCGCCGAGGCCATGCGCCCGGGCGCCAGCGCCGACTCGGTGGTCGCCACCTGCCTGCGGCTGGCGCGGGACGGCACGCGCGCCGCGATCGAGGCCGTCTGCGAGCGGGCCCGCGGCCTCGGCCACTGGGAGCGATCGTTCGGCGCGCTGCGCCAGGCCGTCGCGCCGTACGACACCGTGGCCGACACCTACCGTGACCAGGGACTCGGCGCCCGGCGGCCGAGCCGTGTGCACAGCATCGAGGAACTGCCGCTGGCGCTCGCCTTCCTGGTCATGGCCAAGGGCGACTACCGCGAGACGGTGCTGGGCGGAGTGAACTACGGCCGGGACGCCGACTCCATCGCCAGCATGGGCGGCGCGATCGCCGGGGCCCTGGCCGGCGCCAAGGCCGTGCCCTCCGAGTGGCTCGACCCGGTGGCACGGGCCAGCAGGATCGACCTGGTGGCCCCCGGCGTGTCCATCGCCGAAGTGGCCCGCCGCATCCACCAAGACGACCTCACCACCCGCCGCACCCACGAAGCCGCCTTCACCACCCTCACCGGGGACACCGCATGACCGGCCGCTTGGTGCGGCTTACCTGGGTGCAGCCCGAGGACCTGGTGGGTCATGAGCTGCGCCAGGCCGTTGAGGACGGCCGGTCGGGGGAGGTGGCCGCCATCGCGGCACGGTGGCACGCCGCGGGAGGGCACGACGCGCCGCCACGCGCCGGGGCCTCACCCGAGCCGCCCCCACCCCGGCTGCGTGCTTTGGCAGTCGAGCTTCTTGACGAGCTGGCGGCGATCCCGTCCCCGCTTCCCGAGCCGTCCGATCTCGACTCGATCGCGGCCGGTGCTCCGGGTAACTCCGAGAGACGCCCTTCACCCGGGAACGCCGCCGGTGACGGCCTGCGCGAGCGGCTGCTCGGCGCGTGGCTCGGACGTGCCGCCGGCTGCGTGCTCGGAAAGCCGGTGGAGAAGATCCCCCGTGAGGGCATCAGGCGGATCGCGGAGGCCACCGGCAACTGGCCGATCCGCGGCTGGTTCACCGCCGCCGGGCTCCCGGACGACGTGGCCGCCCGCTGGCCGTGGAACAGGCGCAGCGCCGTCAATTCCCTGGCCGAGAACGTCGACGGCGTGCCCGAGGACGACGACCTCAACTTCCCGCTCCTCGCGCTCTCCCTGCTAGAGCGTTACGGCCGCGACTTCACCACCGCCGACGTCGCCGCGATCTGGCTCGACGAACTGCCCGCCGGCCGCGTCTTCACCGCCGAGCGGGTGGCGTACCGCAACCTGCTCGGCGGTGTCGAACCACCGCACACGGCGACCAGGCACAACCCGTTCAGGGAATGGATCGGCGCGCTCATCCGGGCGGACGTGTACGGCTGGGTCAATCCCGGCGACCCGCGTACGGCGGCCGAGTTCGCCTGGCGGGACGCCCGGCTGAGCCATACGGCCAACGGCGTCTACGGCGCCATGATGGTCGCCGCCATGTGCGCGTGGTCGCTTGTGGCACAGTCGGACGACCTGGCCTCGGCGGTCGACGAGGTCGTGGCCGCGGGCCTTTCCGTCGTCCCCGCCGAGTCGAGGCTGGCGCGAGCCGTACGGGACGCGGTCGCGGACGCGAGGTCCGAACCGGACTTCGAGCGGGTCGTGGACCGGTTGTACGAGCGCCACGGCGGGCTGCACTGGGTGCACACCATCAACAACGCGGCACTGATCGCGGCGGCTCTCACCCATGGACGCGGCGACTTCACGGCGTCCATCGCGGGCGCCGTCGCCGCAGGCTGGGACACCGACTCGGCCGGCGCCACGGTCGGCTCGATCGCGGGCGGCCTGCTCGGCGCGTCCGGCGTACCCCGTGAATGGGTGCTGAAGAACCGGCTGGCCAGCAGCGTGGGAGGCTTCGACGGCATCGGCTTCGACGAACTCACCCACCGCACCCTGGCCCTAGGAGCCCAACGATGACAGCGGGCCGAGTCGCCACGTGGCGCCGGGTGGGGTGTCGTGATCGGCGCGCGAGGGCTCGACGGTGAGGCCGGGCGAGGGGTCACGGTGAGCCGGGGTGGGCGGTCGTGATCGGCGCGAGGGCTCGACGGTGAGGCCGGGTGAGGGGTCACGTCCAGCCGGGGTGGTGTGTCGTGATCGGCGCGGGGGCGTGGTGATCGTCGTATGGATGACAGGCGCGCGAGAGGACGGATCATGATCTCGGTTTTCGGCAGTGCCAACATGGACCTGGTCGCCTACACCACGATCGCGCCCAGGCGTGGCGAGACCGTGACCGGCCGGGCGTTCAGCACGATCCCCGGCGGTAAGGGTGCCAACCAGGCCATCGCCGCGGCTCGCGCGGGTGCGGAGGTCGCGTTCGTCGGCGCCGTGGGGGACGACGCCTTCGGCCCGGTCATGCGCGGGACGCTGGAGTCGGCGGGCGTCGACGTGAGCCGCCTTCGCGTCGTCCCCGGTTCCTCGGGCATCGCCCACATCGTCGTCGACGACGACGGCGGTAACTCGATCATCGTCGTACCCGGTGCGAACGGCGCCGTGACGGGCGTATCGACGGAGGATCTCGCCGTCATCGCCCGATCCGACGCGCTGCTGCTCCAGCTCGAACTGCCCATGGAGGCCGTGGTGGCGGCGGCCCGCCAGGCGAAGGTGCCCGTGGTCCTCACCCCCGCCCCGGCTCAGGAGTTGCCGCGCGAACTGCTCGCGGCCGTCGACCTCATCGTGCCCAACGAGATCGAGGCCGCGGCGATCACCGGCCTCGCCGGTCCTGAGGAGGCGCTCATGGCGCTGCTGGAGTTGGTCCCCGAAGCGGTCATCACCCTTGGCGGGGAGGGCGCGCTGTACGGGTCGCGTACCGGCGAGCGGTTGCGCGTGCCGGCCGTACCGGTGAAGGCGGTCGACACCACGGCGGCGGGGGACACCTTCGTCGGCGCGCTGGCCGTGGCCCGCGCCGAGGGCCGCCCGCATGAGGAGGCCCTGCGCTTCGCCACCACCGCGGCCGCCCTGTCTGTCCAGCGAGCAGGCGCCAGCACCTCCATGCCCACCCGCCACGAAATCGACGCCTCCCTCCGATGACCCCCCAACTCCCCACCGAACCCACACTCCACCGCACCGGCACCGCCCTGGCACCCCCGGTGACACCGCCCCAGCCGACCCCGGAGCGCCTGGTCGGGGTGCCAAGACCCCAGGCGATCTTGGAGTCCTCGGTTGGGGTGGCGGGGTCGTGGGCGGTCTTGGGGTGGTCGGTTGGGGTGGCGGGGTCCCAGGTGATCTTGGGGTGGTCGGTTGGGGTGGCGGGGTGCTGGCCGACCCTTGGGTGCGTGGTTGGGGTGGTGGGGTCGTGGGTGGTCTTGGGGTGCTCGGTTGGGGTGGCGGGGTGCTGGCCGACCCTTGGGTGCGCGGTTGGGACGTTGATATTTCGGCGCCGGGGCGGCGGGACGGGGTGCGGTGAAGTCGGCGCCGTCGTACGGCGGGTGAGCCGGTGAACAGTCGTGTGGACGGGGCCGGGTTCGTGTCGGGGGTCGTTCGGCCGGGGCCGAGAGCCGTTGATCTGCCCACCCGGGTTCCATTGGAGCCGGACGCCGACCTTTCCGTCCTTGATCGGGCGAAGATCCTTGCCGCGCCGGACGACCCCGCCGATCGGGACGCCTGGCGCGAGGCCCTGCACCGATGGCGGGCGGAGGCACGAGCACGGCTCGCCTACGACGGTTCGCCATACGGCCAGATGGGCGGCTCGGGCCGGGGACTTTGGGGTGGCTCAGGCCGGGGGCTGTCGGGTGGCTCGGGCCGGGAGGTGTCGGGTGGCTCGGGCCGGGAGGTGTCGGGTGGGACGGGGGAGTTGTCGGGTGGCTCAGGGCAGGGGGTGTCGGGTGGCTTGGGGCGAGGGGTGTTGGGTGGCTCAGGGCAGGGGGTGTTGGGTGGCTCGGGGGAGTTGGACGGTGGCTTGGGGGGTCGGTGGGTGGGGAGGTGTTTTTCGGTTTGTGTCGCTTGGGTGTGGGACTCGGTGTTGTGGGACCCGGTGACACGTGAGTTCACCCCTGACCGGTTTCTGAACCACGGAGAGCGGGAGTTCGGCGGGTACGACGCCGTGGTGCTGTGGCATGCCTACCCGGTCATCGGCATCGACGGGCGTAACCAGTTCGACCTCTACCGGGACGCTCCCGGCATCGATGGCCTGGTCGCCGCCCTGCGTGCCCGTGGCGTGAAAGTCATGCTCGACTACAACCCCTGGGACACCGGCACCCGGCCCGAGGACCACCAGAAGGCGGTCCGCGAGCTGGTCGGGCGCTTCGCCGCGGACGGGTTGTTCCTCGACACGCTGAAAGCGGGGGACGCCTGGCTCGCCGAGCTCGGTGTCGCCCTGGAGAGCGAGTCCGCCGTCCCGCTGGACCGGGTGAGGGACCATGCCATGTCCTGGGCCCAGTGGTTCGCCGACTCCTCGGTACCCGGTGTCGTCAAGACCAAGTGGTTCGAGCGGCGGCACATGCTGCACCACACCCGCCGCTGGCACCGGGACCACTCCGAAGAGCTGCACTCGGCCTTCATGAACGGCTGCGGCATCCTGGTGTGGGAGAACGTCTTCGGCTCCTGGGCCGGCTGGAACCCCCGCGACCGTGCGCTTCTGCGCGCCATGCTGCCCGTGCAGCGCCGTTTCGCGGACCTGTTCGCCACGGGGGAGTGGACGCCGCTGGCCGACGAGGCCGCCGCCTCGCTCCCCGCCTCCCGCTGGCGGGACGGCGATGTCACGCTCTGGACCATCGTCAACCGGTCCGAGGAGCCGTACACCGGGCCGCTGATCGGTGTCGCGCCGCGACCGGGGCTGCGCTATCTCGACCTGATGGCGGGAGAGGAACTCGGCGCGGGGCTCACCGGTGCCGTGCCCGCCCGAGGGGTGACCGCCGTGCTCGCCGTGCCCGAGGTGACTCCGGACATCGCCGATCTGCTCGTACGGCAGCGTGCGGAACGGGCGCGCTGGACCGGCGACACCTCGTTCCCGGCGCGCCCGCCCGTGCGCACGTACCCCCTGACAGGAGAGCCCCGTACGTTCGGCGTCACCTACCGGGAGCGGGAGTGCGGCTTCGACGGCGAGGCGCCGTACGTGGACGAATGGAAGCCCCTGCCGCCCCGGCTGCACGCCCTGCGCACCGTCACGCGCGACGTGCGGGTGGAGAATGTCACGGTGGCGCCCCGGGAGGTCACCAACGCCGAGTACGCCGCGTTCACCGCTGCGACCGGCCATCCCGGCGGCCGCCGCGAAGGGCAGCCGGGCGGGGACCGCGATGGGCTGCCGGGCGGGGACCGCGATGGGCTGCCGGGCGGGGACCGCGATGGGTTGCCGGGCGGGGACCGCGAGAGGTGGCCGGGTGGTCACCGAGGCCCGGCCGCCGGCGACTCCGGTACGTCCGTGCCGGCGGCGGACCGTGACGCCCCGGGTGCGCCCGTGACCGGCGTCACGCTGGAGGACGCTCGTGCGTACGCCGCGTGGGCCGGTACCCGGCTGCCCACCGAGTACGAATGGCAGGCCGCCGCCGCGTCCGCCGGGTTCGTGCGGCTCTCGCCCCTCGTGTGGAACCTCACCGAGAGCGAGCACACGGATGGGCGCACCCGTTTCGTGATGCTCAAGGGCGGCGGCGAGGCGGGAGCCACCGGTTCGGAGTGGTACGTCGACGCCGGCCCGCAGCCCTCCGCGTACACGCTGAAGCTGCTGCGCACCCACCCCGAGCTCGAACGGTCGCCGAACATCGGTTTCCGCTGTGTGGTCCCGGCGGGCGACAAGGCGGCGCAAGCGGCGGAAGCGACGCATGCGGAGCGAGCCGCCCGGAAAACCGTGACCCCAGCGCACCCAGACGAAGCGCCCAAAATGGAGGAACACCGATGAAAGCCCTGGAGGGCGTCCGCGTCCTCGATCTCGCGACGCTGTTCGCCGGACCGATGGCGGCGATGCTGCTCGGTGACTTCGGCGCCGAGGTGGTGAAGGTCGAGCATCCGGCCAAGCCCGACCCCTCACGCGGGCACGGGCCCGGTGGCCTGTGGTGGAAGATGCTGGGCCGCAACAAGCGGGCCATGACCCTCGACCTCTCGACGGCCGAAGGCCAGGACCTGCTGGTCGCGCTGGCGCGTGACGCCGACGTCGTCATCGAGAACTTCAGGCCAGGGACGCTGGAGCGGTGGAACCTCTCCTACGACCGGCTCCGCGAGGCCAACCCGCGCCTGGTGCTGGCCCGTGTCACCGGGTTCGGCCAGTTCGGCCCGTACGCCGGCAGGCCGGGGTTCGGCACGCTCGCCGAGGCCATGAGCGGGTTCGCCGCGATGACCGGGGAGCAGGACGGGCCTCCGACCCTGCCGCCGTTCGGCCTGGCCGACGGCATCTGCGCCCTCGCGACCGCCTACGCGGTGATGGCGGCGCTTCGCGCGCGTGAGTCCACCGGCTCTGGGCAGGTGGTCGACATGTCGATCATCGAGCCCATCCTCACCGTGCTCGGAGCGCAGCCGACGATCTACGACCAGCTCGGGATCGTGCCGCCGCGCACCGGCAACCGTTCGGTGAACAACGCGCCGCGCAACACCTACCGGTGCGCGGACGGCTCCTGGGTCGCCGTTTCGACCTCGGCGCAGAACATCGCCGAGCGCGTCATGCGCCTGGTGGGGCGGCCGGAGTACATCGCCGAGCCGTGGTTCGCCACCGGCGCCGGACGGGTGGAGCACGCCGCCAAGCTGGACGAGGCCGTCGCCGCGTGGATCGGCGCGCGCACCCGTGAGCAGGTCCTCGCCGCGTTCGAGGAGGCGCAGGCCGCGGTCGCGCCGATCTACGACGTGCGTGACGTGCTGGCCGATCCGCAACTGGCGGCCCTGGACGCCGTCACCACGGTCGAGGATCCCGAGCTCGGGCCGCTGCGGATGCAGAACGTCATGTTCCGGCTGTCGGACACCCCCGGCGGCATCCGCTGGACCGGCCGCCCCCACGGCGCGGACACCGCCGGCGTCCTGGCCGAGATGGGTCTGTCCGCCTCCGATATCGAAGCACTGCGTGACAAGGGAGTGGTCTGATGCTGACCTGGCTGTACGCGCCCGCCGACCGGCCCGCGCTCGTGGCCAAGGCGCTCGCCGGCCCCGCCGACGTGGTGATCGTCGACCTGGAGGACGCCGTCGCGCCGGACAACAAGGCCATGGCCCGGGCCGAGGTCGTCGCGCTGCTGGCCACGCCGCAGCCACGCGTCCAGATCCGCGTCAACGACATGCGTACGACCTACGGCCAGGTCGACCTGCACGCCATCGGCGGCCTGTGCGCGGGAACGGCCGGCATCCGGGTGCCGAAGGTCGAGTCGGCCGAGGAGGTCCGTGACATCGCCAGGGCCGTGCCCGGCGTCGAGCTGCACCCGCTCATCGAGTCGGCTCTCGGCCTGGAGCGCGCCTACGAGATCGCCTCGGCCGATCCGGCGGTGGCCGGCGTCGGCCTGGGCGAGGCCGACCTGCGGGCCGACCTCGGCATCAGCGACGAGGCGGGGCTGGCCTGGGCGCGCTCCCGGCTCGTGGTCGCCGCCAGGGCCGCGGGGCTGCCCGCGCCCGTCCAGTCGGTCTACACCGACATCCACGACCTCGAAGGCCTGGCCGAGTCCTGCCGCGTGGGCCGGGCGCTGGGCTTTCGCGGGCGGGCCGCCATCCACCCGGCCCAGCTCCCGGTCATCGAGGCCGCCTACCGCCCCACGGGGGAGGAGGTCTCGGCCGCCAACGACGTCGTGGCGGCCGCCGGAGTGGGCGCGGTGGCCCTCCCCGACGGCCGCTTCGTCGACGAGGCCGTGGTCCGCCAGGCCAGAAGCGTCCTCACCGACGCCGTCCGTACCCCGGCGACCACCCCCACCATGACCGGTTAGCGTCCTGCGCGCTCCGGCCGTGGTGCGGCGAGGCCCATGGGCGCCCGCCGCACCCGGGAGGGTCACCAGTTGGCGGGCAGCCCCGGTGTCGTGGCGGGCAGCGCGTGCCCTGGCGGGCGGATGACGTAGGCGATGCCGCCGCTGCTGGAGCTGCGCAGCCACACGTTCTCGAAGTTGGCGCGCGGGTAGACCCGGCGCACGGCGTCGTTGCTCGGCGAGGCGGGGTCGTTGGCGATCACATCACCCGTGGCGGTGAAGCCGATCACCACCATGAGGTGGCCGTTGGTGCTGTAACCGGCGCCGGGCAGCTCACTCGCCTTGAACGACTGGGACGTGACCACCGGGATCCCGGCGGCGATCAGGCGTTCGAGTTCGGTGAGCGACCGCAGCCGGGTGACGAACCCGTCCAGGCCGTAGCGGCCGGCGTAGGCGGTGTTGAACGGCCAGTTGCCCGCGCCTTCGTAGGCGTGGTCGTAGGTGTACCGGGCGGCGTAGTCCACCTCCGGGTCGGGGTCGGAGGGGTCGACCCAGGAGGTGTCCTGGGCGCTCGGCCACTTGTCCCAGTAGCCGAGGACCATGGTGGTCGAGGTCGGGCTGCACCACGCCTCGCCGCCGCCGTCCCACTCGGGGTAGTGGCCCTGGTGGACGTTCTGGGAGCGGCGGGGCACGTTGAGCTCGGTCCCCCACGCGCGGCCGCCGGGGCTGACCGGCACGGTCTTGCGTTCGGGTACGGCGGAGGCCATCGCGCCGAGGGTCCTGACGCGCGGCGTCACGGTGGAGCCGGGCGTGCGGTGCAGCGTGACGCGCAACTGGTAGGCGGTGATCGCCTTGCCCGCCGCGGCGACGAAGGTGTCGACGGAGACGGTGCCGTCGGCGTCGGACTGGCCCGCCAGCGAGGTGCGCTGGATGTCGGCCTCGCCGTAGGCCCAGCGGCCCATCACGTACCACTTGGTCAGTCCGGCGGTGTGGCGGCCGCGCATCTCGACCTGCAGCCAGCTTCCGGCGGGGGTGTCGGCGGTCCAGGAGGCCACCAGCTCGGTGGCGGCGAAGCCGATCTGCCGCTCCTGGCCGGTCCAGCGGGCGTACTCCCAGGTTTTGGTGCCCAGCGCGTCGGTGTAGGAGGTGGTCCCCACCGGAGAGGCGAAGGCCAGGCCGCCACCGGTGCTGACGCCCTCGGGGGCGCCGGCGGCGAAGGACGCCCGCTGGTAGACGACCTTGGCCGTGCCGGGCGGTGGTTTCGTGCTCTCCGCGGCTGAGCCCGCCGCGGAGGGGGTGGCGACCGTCGTGGCAAGCAGGACGGCGGAGAGGAACACGGTCAGCACGCGCATGGGGCTCACCTTCTCTGAAGGGGCTCTCGACGCCGCAGACCGTAGAACCTCCGGCGGCTTCGCGCATCGGGCGGTTTACGTATCGCCGTCCGCCGGGGCGTGCCGCATCGCCGTCCGCCAAGGTGTGCCGCCTCGCCGGCCGCCGGGTGAGGTGGCCCCTCGGGTGGACGGCCCTAGCGCCTGGCCGCGGGTGGCCGTGGCGCCTAGCTTCGCAGGTACGAGGCGCCGTTCAGGTCGATGATGGTGCCGCTTGCCCATTCGGACTCGGGGGATGCCAGGTAGAGCACGGCCGCGGCGATCTCCTCCGGGCGGGCCACCCGGCCGAAGGGGCTCTGGGCGCGGATCGCGTCACTCCGCGGCGACTTCAGGTGCTCGTTGGTCATGTCGGTCTCGACGTAGCCCGGGGCCACGGTGCCCACGGCGATGCCCTGGGAGGCCAGGGCGATGGCCAGCGACTGGCCGAGGGCGTTCAGGCCCGCCTTGCTCGCCGCGTAGGCCGGGCCGTCCGGCTCCCCGCGGAAGGCGCCGCGCGAGGAGACGTTGACGATCCTCGCGCCACGGGACATGTGCCGCACGGCGCACCATGTGAGGTTGGCCGCGCCCACCAGGTTGGTGTCCAGCGTCTCCCGCCACGCGGCCTGCCACTCCTCGTAGGAGACCTCGGTGATCGGGTGGTGGAAGAAGACGCCCGCGTTGTTGACCAGCACGTCGAGGCCGCCGAGGGCCTCCGCCGCCTCGTCGGCCATACGCCGCACCTGGGCAGGGTCGGCGATGTCGGCCTGGACCACGACGTGGCCCTCTCCGGGAAGCTCGGCGAGGAGCCGGCCGGCCAGGTCCGCGGAGCCGCGGTGGTGGATGGCCACCCGGTCGCCGCCGGTGGCGAAGGCCGTCGCGATGGCCCGCCCGATGCCCCTTGATGCGCCGGTGACCAGCACCGCTCGTCCGCTCATCCGCCGGAGCGTAGCAGGCGGCAGGGCCGGTGAGATGGGGCAGTGTGGCGTCGCCGCGAGGCCGGCCGGGCCGGCGCCGGGGTCGTACGAGACGGTCATCCGCTTCTGGTCCGAGGGTGTGTGGTCAGTCGCGCTCGACGGTGTCCTCCAGCACGATGCGGCCGATGATGTCGTACTTCAGCGGGTTCTTGGCCCGCAAGTACAGGGCCATGCCCACGCCGAGCGCCGCGAAGGCGAGCACGATCCATGGGATGAGCTTGAACAGCAGGCTCGTGGACGCGAGCCCGGCGGCGGCCTCCTGGTTCTGGAAGAGCAGGAACACCACGTACAGCATCGCCAGGCCACCGGCGAGCGGCGCGGCCAGCGTGCGCCACACGTTGGCCGTCTCCGGGTGCTTCTTCTTGACGTGGAAGTAGCCGATGACCGAGAACGAGCAGAGCGACTGCACGATCAGGATCGCCAGCGTGCCCAGCACCGCCAGCAGGGTGTACATGTGGACGTACGGGTCCATGCCCGCGAAGAAGAACGCGAGGACCAGCACGACGGAGATGGCCGTCTGCACGAAACCGGCGATGTGCGGGGAGCCGTGCCGCGGGTGGGTGCGCCCGAGGGTGCGGGCCATGCCGGGGATCAGGTCCTCGCGGCCGAGGGCGTACAGGTAGCGCGAGGCGCAGTTGTGGAACGCCATCGAGCACGCGAACGACCCCGTGATGATCAGGATCTTGAACAGGTCGACGGCCCATTCGCCGATCAGGTCCCTGGTGGGGTTGAAGAAGACCCCGGCGAACTCCTTGGCCGCGATCTCGGGGGCCTTGACGCCGCCGGCCGCGACGGTCATCCACGAGACGAAGGTGTAGAACAGCCCGATGCCGACCACCGAGACCAGCGTGGCCTTGGGGACGATCCTCTTGGGGTCGCGGGACTCCTCGCCGTACATCGCGGTGGACTCGAAGCCGACCCACGACCAGAAGCACATGAACAGCCCGAGCCCGACGGCGCCGGCCGCCAGGCCGTTGGTGCCGAAGGCGCCGACCGGATTGAGGGAGTTCGCCATCAGCCCGTCGGGGCCGCCGCCGTGGAACAGCGTCACGGTGGCGGTGAGTCCCAGCATGAGGATCTCGGTGATGAGGAAGACGCCGAGGACCTTGGCGGTCAGGTTGATGTCGAAGTAGGTGAGGGCGGCGTTCAGCGCGAGGCCGAGGAAGGCGAACCACAGCCAGTGGACGTCCACGCCCGCCAGCGTCTTGAACGTGTCGTTGGCCGAGTAGGCGAAGAAGCCGATGATCGAGGCCTCGAAGACGACGTACGCCATGGTGGCCAGCAGGCCGGCGACCATGCCTGCCACCTGGCCGAGACCGTGGGAGATGTACCCGTAGAAGGCGCCGGCCGAGGTGATGTGCTTGGCCATCGCCACGTACCCCACCGAGAACACGGTGAGGACGATGGTGGCGACGAGGTAGCCGGCCGGGACGCCGAGGCCGTTGCCGAAGCCCAGCGCGATGGGGACGTTACCGGTCATGGCGGTGATGGGGGCCGCGGTGGCCACCGCCATGAAGATGACGCCGAGCAGGCCGACGGCGTTCTTGCGGAGGCGGTTCACGCCGGGGGCCTCAGGGCCCGCGGCTCTGTTCTCAGTGGTGCTCAAGGCTGTGCCTTCCGGGGGGAACCAGCGTCGTACAGGGATGGCGAGGGCCGGCGTAGGGGAGGACAGCCGCGCAGGAAGGCCGTGAGCAGACCGAATGAGCCTGATCCGGGGCGTCGGACGGCGAGGAACGCGGGACGCGGTGGTCTCTCGTCGGCCATGCGCACCGGTGGGCCTCCTGCTGATGGTGCCCTCGACGTGGGTGAAGTCACGCGAGATGCGCAAATGCTGCCATTTATCGGCTAGCCCAAGCAATACCTTTCGGGTTTCCAAAACCTCACTAGTCCAACCATTGACGCTTAAGGTCGGCCTGGGAAAGTATTCGGTCCTACCGATTGATAGACCGAATCGATGGGACCAGGATGCTCGACTACGGGTTGTTCTCCTACGCGTCCAAGGACGAGGTTCTCCAGAAGTCCTCGGCGTACTGGAACCCGGGGAAGACCCAATTCTGGATCGACTCGGGAGTGCCCCTGGTCATCGACCGCCGGGAGGGCTACTTCCTGTACGACGTCTCGGGCAAGCGCCTGATCGACGTCCACCTCAACGGCGGCACCTACAACGTCGGCCACCGCAACCCCGAGGTCCTCGCCGCGCTGAGGCAGGCCATGGACCACTTCGACATCGGCAACCACCACTTCCCGTCCCTTGCCCGTACCGCCCTCGCCGAGGCGCTGATCACCACCGGGCCTGAAGGCCTGAGCAAGGTGATCTACGCCAGCGGCGGCGGCGAGGCCATCGACATCGCGCTGAAGACCGCGCGGCACACGACCGGCAAGCGCAAGATCGTCTCGATCGTCAAGGCCTACCACGGCCACACCGGGCTCGCCGTCGGCACCGGCGACGACCGGTTCTCCAAGCTCTTCCTGTCCGACCGGCCGGAGGAGTTCGTCCACGTGCCGTTCAACGACCTGGCGGCCATGGAGGCCGCCCTGCGGGACCGTGACGTGGCGGCCGTGATCATGGAGACGATCCCCGCGACGTACGGCTTCCCGCTGCCGGATCCCGGCTATCTGGAGGGCGTCAAGCGGCTCTGCGAGACCTACGACGCGCTGTACATCGCCGACGAGGTCCAGACCGGGCTCATGCGGACCGGCGAGCTGTGGGCCATCACCAAGCACGGCATCCGGCCCGACATCCTGGTCACCGGCAAGGGGATCTCCGGCGGCCTCTACCCCATCGCCGCCGTGCTCGTCAGCGAGCGCTGCGCGAGATGGCTGACCGAGGACGGATTCGCCCACATGGCCTCCTTCGGCGGCGCCGAACTGGGCTGCGTGACCGCGCTGAAGACGCTGGAGATCTGTAATCGCCCGGAGACGCGCTCGATCGTGCACTACATCAGCGACCTGGTCGGCCGGGGCCTCGCGGCCATCCAGGCCGACGATCCCGGCTGGTTCACCGGCATCCGGCAGAACGGGCTGGTCATCGGCCTGGAGTTCGACCATCCCGAGGGGGCCAAGTACGTCATGAGGCACCTGTACGAGAACGGCGTCTGGGCGATCTTCTCGACCCTCGATCCCCGGGTGCTGCAGTACAAGCCCGGCATCCTGCTCGACCCGTCCCTGGCCGAGGAACTGCTCGATCGTACGGCCGTCGCCATCGCGCGGGCCGCGAAGGAGGCCCGGTGAACCGCCCGGTGACCGACCCGGCGAACGCCACCGCGAACGCCACCGTGAACCGGCCCGCGGACGGCGCCGTGAACACCGGCGCGAGCCGTTCGGCCGGTCAGGGTCCGGTGATGCTGGAGCGCGCCCGGTGGGCCGTACGGGCGTTCGCCCGCTACGACAGGCCCTCGGTGGACAGGATCGTCGCGGCGGTCGCCCGCGTGGCGGCGGACAACGCCGTCCGCTACGCCGAGTGGGCGGTGCGCGAGACCGGCTTCGGCGTGGCCGAGCACAAGGCGCTGAAGAACATGGCCTGCTCGGCGGGCCTGGCCGGCGCCTACGCGGGTCACGACTACGTGTCCCCGCGAGCCGACGCCGCCGAGAGGATCCTGTCGATCCCCCGGCCGGCCGGCGTGGTGTTCGCCCTGACCCCCTCGACCAATCCGGTCGCCACCGTCTACTTCAAGATCCTGCTGGCGCTGATGACGAGGAACGCGATCGTGATCAGCCCGCACCCGATGGCCAAGGGGTGCTGCGCCGACGCCGCCCGCACGCTGGCCGCGGCGGCGGTCGCCGCGGGCGCTCCCGACGGGGTGATCCAGGTCATCGAGGAGCCGGCCCTGCCCATGATCGAGCAGATGATGGCCGATCCCCGCGTGGACGTGATCGTCGCGACGGGAGGGTCGCCGGTGGTCCGCGCAGCCTACCGGTCCGGCAACCCGGCGCTCGGCGTCGGCCCCGGCAACGTCCCGGTGCTGGTGGACCGCACGGCCGACCTGGAGTCGGCCGCCCGCCACATTGTGGCCAGCAAGAGCTTCGACAACTCGATCCTGTGCACCAACGAGTCGGTGCTCATCGCCGAGGACGCGATCGCCGACCGGCTGGTCTCGCTCATGCGCGGCGCCCACCTGCTGTCCGGCGACGAGCGCGACCGGGTGCGCGAGGCGCTGTTCCCCGGCGGCGCGTTCGACACCCGCTTCGTGGGCAGGGACGCGACGTGGATCGCCCAGCAGGCCGGGGTCCGGGTGCCCGCCGGGACCAAGGTGCTGCTCGCCCCCATCGACCTGGCCGTTCCCGAGGAACCGCTGGCCCACGAGAAGCTCTGCCCGGTGCTCGCCCTGCTGCGCGTCCCCTCGGCGCGGCGCGGCATCAACGCCGCGCGGGCCGTCCTGCGCATTTCCGGAGCGGGCCACTCGGCGGCCGTCCACAGCACCGACAGCGCGACGATCATGGAGTTCGGCGCCGCCGTCCCGGTCCTGCGGATCTCGGTGAACGCGGGCAACAGCACGGGGGCCTCGGGGATCGACACCAACCTGCCGATCTCCATGACCATCGGCACCGGCTTCGTCGGCGGCTCGTCGGCGGGGGAGAACCTCCAGCCGGGCAACCTGGTCAACTGGACCAAGGTCGCCTACCACGTCGACGCGCCGTTCGGCGACTTCGACAGGCTGAGTCCGTGGTCACCGCCCGGCGGCCAGGTCCCGGCCTACCCGCGGGCGTCCAACGCCCGCACGGCTCCCGCCCCCTCCGCACGGCCCGCTCCGGCCGGTACGGGCCCCGCGTCGCCCGGCGCGGGCGACGACCGGTTGCGTGACGAGATCAGGCGGCTGATCCTCGAAGAGCTCGCGACCCTGGTGAGGCCCTGACCATGGCAGAGCTGCGCTCCTTCATCTTCATCGACCAACTGCAGCCGCAGACCATGTGCTACCTCGGCACCTGGATGCGCGGCGCGCTGCCACGGCTCAACCAGGCCGCCCAGATCATCGAGATCGCCCCCGGCCTGGACATCGAACCGCTGACCGACGTGGCGCTCAAGCACGCCGAGGTGAAGGCGGGGATCCTGGTCGTCGAGCGGCAGTTCGGCTACCTGGAGTTCCACGGGCCGATCGGCGAGGTGCGCGCCGCCGCCGAGGCGGTGCTGGGCGAGCTCGGCGCCACCGCCGCCGACGCGGTGCCCCCGCGCATCCTCGCCTCGGAGATCGTGTCCAGCCTGGACGGCCAGCACGCCTTCCTCATCAACAGGAACCGGCTAGGGTCGCTCGCGCTGCCGGGCGAGTCGCTGTTCGTGCTGGAGTGCCAGCCCGCCTCGTACGCCATCCTCGCGGTCAACGAGGCCGAGAAGGCCGCCGAGATCAAGGTCGTCGACTACCGGATGATGGGCGCGACCGGCCGGGTCTACCTGTCCGGCCGCGAGTCCGATGTGCGGCAGGCCGCCGACGCCGCCCGCCGGGCCCTGGACGGCGCGGCCGCCTCATCCTGGAGCCGCGCATGAGCACGACCCGAGATCACCCGGACGACGCTCGCGTTCCCCACGACGAGCTGCGTGCCCTGGTCCGCGAGGTCGTGCGCGACCTGCTTCCGGCCCTGCGCGACGCCGTACGGGCCGGGGAGGGCGCGCGACCGGTCGCGATCAGAGATGACGACGACCTCAACGCCTTCGCCCTGCATGTGCTCGACCTCGCCCGCGATCCCGGGCGCGCCACCGACCTGCGGGAGGGGCGGCTGAGGTTCCGCCTCGACCCCTCTCCCATCGCCGTGGAGCGCACGGCCGGCGCCCCTCCCGGTTACGTGGAGCGTACGGCCGGCGCCGCGCCGTCCGTACACGCGGGCGCGGAGGGGGCGGTGCGCCGGCATGAGAAGGGGGCCGTCACCGAACGGCATGTCGCCGAGGCCGCGGCCGCCGGCGCCCGGCTGGTCCTCGGACGCCGGGCCCTGCTCACGCCGCTGGCCAAGGAACGGGTGCGAGCGTGCGGCGTCGTCGTGGAGAGGGAGGGCTGATGCTGCGCGGCACGGTGACATCCAGTGTCTGGGCCACCCGGCGGATCGAGGGGATCCCCGGTGGCGCGTTCCTCGAAGTCGAGCTCGACGGGGGTTCGCGCCTGATCGCCTTCGACGTGCTCGGCAGCGGTATCGGCGAGCGGGTCCTGGTCGTCCAGGGTTCGGTGGCCGCGTCCTGGTTCCCCGGGGCGAAGTCCCCGCCGATCGACGCCCTGATCATCGGCTCGATCGACGACATCCCGGGATGATCTTCCCCGCATACCCCGACATATCCCCGCATAAGTGATACAAGGAGCAGTAATGGCAAACAATGCGATCGGCCTCATCGAGACCAGAGGGTACGTCGCCGCGCTCGCCGCCGCCGACGCCATGGTCAAGGCCGCCAACGTCACGATCGTGGGCCGCGAGCAGGTGGGCGCGGGCCTGGTGGCGGTCACGGTGATCGGTGACGTCGGTGCGGTCAAGGCCGCCACCGAGGCCGGGGCCGAGACCGCCTCCAACATCGGCGAGCTCGTCTCCGTGCACGTCATCCCGCGCCCGCACGCCGACCTGGCACGTGGCTTCAACCTCTCGGCCGGTGAGTAACACCCCCCGGCCGGTGAGCACCCCGACGCGGTCACGTTCCCGTGCCGCGAAGCCCGTCCCCGCCGCCGCAGGCGAATCCGAGGGACGCCGTTCGGCGGAACTGCGGGTCTACCTGCTCATCGAGAACCTCCGGCGGCAGTTCACGGCGGCGATGGCGGCGCCGACGCGGGCCCGCGGGTACCCGCCGTACGAGGGGCAGCACGCCCTCATCGTCGAGGTGGCCCCCGGCCTCGCGATCGAGCGGGTCATCGACCTCGCACTGCGCTCGGTGCCATCCGTCGAGCCGGGGATCCTGTTCGTCGAGCGGCAGTTCGGCGTGCTGGAGGTCCACGGCTCCTCGCTGGAGGACGTGCGCCGGGCGGGGCGGGCCATCCTCGACGGCATCGGCGCGTCACCGGCCGACCAGCTCAAACCCCGCGTCCTCTACACCGACGTCATCGAGGACATCACCGACCAGCACGCGGTGCTGGTCAACCGCAACCGGCAGGCCTCGATGGTCCTTCCGGGGGAGACGCTCCTCGTTTGCGAGATGACCCCCGCGCTGTTCGCCACCGTGGCGGCGAACGAGGCGGAGAAGGCGGCCCCGGACATCACGCTCGTGGACGTGCAGATGATCGGATCCGCGGGCCGTCTCTACCTCAGCGGCCCGGCGGAGTCGGTACGTACCGCGCGGGACGCCATCACCCGCGTGCTTTCGGCGGTCGAAGGCCGTGACCAGTAGGAGAACTCATGGAGGCCCACGACCTTTCCGGAGGCGACGACGTGCTCGCCCGCGTCGAGCGGGTCGCGCGGCGGGCGCTGCGGCACTACGACGTCTCGCCGGACGCGCAGGTCGCGCTCATCAACGTGTCGGAGAACGCCACCTTCCTGGTCACGGACGCGGGCGCCCGTACGGTCCTGCGGGTCCACCGGCTGGGCTACCACTCGCCCGAGGCGATCGCCTCGGAGCTCGACTGGCTGTCGGCGCTGCGCGACGAGGCCGGCGTGCGAACCCCGGCCGTGCTGCCCGCGCTCGACGGATCGAGGATCGTCACCGTCGAGGACCCGGGCGCGCCGCCGCGTGACTGCGTGATGTTCGAGTTCGTCCCGGGCGCCGAGCCCGGTGAGGACCGCCTGGTCGAGCACTTCGGACCGCTCGGCGCCATCACCGCCCGCATGCACCTGCACGCGAGGCGCTGGCCACGCCCGCCCGCCTTCACCCGCTTCCACTGGGACGACCAGGCCGCGTTCGGGCCCGCGCCCCGCTGGGGCCGGTGGCAGGACGGCGTCGGGGTCGACCGCGAGGCGGCCGCCGTGCTGTCCCGGCTGGAGCGGACCCTGCGCGACCGGCTGGCCCGGTTCGGCAAGGGACCGGAGCGCTACGGCCTCATCCACGCCGACCTGCGCCTGGCCAACCTGCTCGTCGACGGCACGGCGGGCACCACCGTCATCGACTTCGACGACTGCGGTCTCGGCTGGTACCTGTACGACCTCGGCGCCGCCGTCAGCTTCATCGAGCACTACCCGCAGGTGCCCCAGATGATCGACTCCTGGGTCCACGGCTACCGGACCGTCCTCGACCTCCCCAGGGACGACGAGGACGAGATCTGGACCTTCGTCATGTTCCGCCGGCTGCTGCTCGTCGCCTGGATCGGCTCCCACACCGCGGTCGACGTCGCCCGCGAGCTGGGGGCCGGTTACACCGAGGGCAGCTGCGAGCTGGCCGAACGCTATCTCACCGGATCACTTTAAAGGAGTCCCATGTTCACCTCAGTGGCCGGACGTTCGGTCATCGTCACCGGCGGCACCAAGGGCATCGGCAAGGGCATCGCGAAGGTCTTCAAAGCGGCCGGCGCGAAGGTGCTGATCGTGGGAAGGGATGAGGAGACCGCCAGGGCCGCCGCCGAGGAGCTGGGCGTCTCCCACCTGGCCGCGGACGTCTCCAGGCCGGACGACTGCGTGCGGATCGCCAGGACCGCGGTCCAGCGGCACGGCGGCGTGGACGTGCTGTGCGCCAACGCGGGGATCTTCCCCGACAAGCGGCTCACCGACATGGTCGAGGCCGACATCGACCACGTCCTCGCGGTCAACGTCAAGGGCACCATGCTGTGCGTGCAAGCGTGCCTCGCCCCGTTGCAGGCTTCCGGGCGTGGCAGGGTGATCCTCACCTCCTCGATCACCGGGCCGGTCACCGGGTACCCCGGCTGGTCCCACTACGGCGCGAGCAAGGCCGCGCAGCTTGGCTTCATGCGCAGCGCGGCGATGGAGCTGGCGCCCAAGGGCATCACGGTCAACGCCGTCCTGCCGGGCAACATCCTGACCGAGAGCCTCGTCGAGCACGGGGACGAGTACCTGCGGGGGATGGAGGCCGCGATCCCGCTGAGGCGCCTCGGCACCGTCGAGGACATCGGCAACGCCTGCCTGTTCCTCGCCACCGAGGAGGCCGCCTACATCACCGGCCATGCCCTGGTGGTGGACGGCGGTCAGATCCTCCCCGAATCGCAGGAGTCGCTGAGCGTCATGTGATCTAATCGGGCGATCCTCCAGGCTCTGGTCTGGTACGGCCCCATGGCGAGACGTGCTCTGGTTCGGAGCCATGGTCAGAAAGGTGATGAGGTGTCACGGGACCAGGGGGATGAGAGCGCGGTCGAGGCCGCCAGGCGGGAGCTCCTCGCCCTCATCTCGGCGGGCGAGCTTGAGCCGGGCCGGCGGCTCGGCTCCGAGCGCGAGCTCTCCGCCCGGCTCGGCGTGAGCCGGTCGACCCTGCGCCAGGCGCTCGGCGCGCTGGAAGGGCTCGGGGCCGTCCGCAGGGTCCCCGGCCGCGGCGGCGGCACGTTCGTCAGCAAGTCCAAGATCGAACGAGATCTGTCCAGCGTCATCGGCGTGCCCGCGCTGCTTCGCGAGCAGGGGTTCACCGCCGGCTCGCGGGTGGTCAGCGCCGGCATCGTCGCCGCCGACGACGCCACGGCCGCCTCGCTCGCCGTGGACCCCGGCGACCTGGTCACCGAGATCGTGCGCATCCGGCTGGCCGACGGGCAGCCGCTGTCCCTGGAGAACGCCCGCTTTCCCGCGCTCCGGTTCCCCAGCCTGCTGGAGCTTCCGCTTGGGGGCTCGATCTACGACCTGCTCGCCGAGCGGTACGGCGTGCGCCCGGTGGAGGCGATCGAGAGCATCGAGGCGGTGCCCGCGGGCCCCGACGAGGCCGCGGTGCTGGACGTGCCGCTCGGCATACCGCTGCTCGCCATCACCCGCACCACCTTCGACGGGTCGGGCAGCCCTTTCGAGTTCTCCCACGACCTGTTCCGCGCGGACCGTACGAGGATCCTCGTCCGTACGCAGGGGGCGGCCGGCACCGCCGACTCCGCCCGCGGCCGGGGCCGCCTGATCGACCTGCACCACATGCCCCGCTGAGAGAACCGGCACGTCGTCCATCGCGGCGGCACCCGTCCAGCCGGCGGCGCCTTCTGTGGTGAGCGGAACTTCTGCCGAAAGACCGGCAAAAGCCGATGCCGGGACGGCGAAACATGCGCTCCGGGCGAGGCGAGATGGTCGCCGGAGTGATGGCCGACGGCTTCTAGCAGGGACTTTGTCCACTCATAAGAGAAAGTCGCGGTACATACCAGGAAAAGGTCTTCCAAAGGCGGCAAAAGGCGCGTAACTTCACGCCAGGTTCTCTGCACAGTTCCAAGCGGCCGGAGTTAGCCGATTCGGCGGCATCCCGCGGCAGGACGCCGCGGGGGCCTGCCGCCGCGCGACGGAAGGGAGTCGATCACCAGCTCCGCCGTGACACAGGGATCACGCCCTGCATGAACACCCGCGTGGAAGGCGGCGGTACAGAAGATGAGCGCATACGAAGAAGAGATCGAGGTCGGCGGTGCCCTGCGCCGTGGGCTGGGGCTGAACCGGCGCCAGTTCCTCGCGGCCACCACGGGGGTCGCGACGGCGGTGGCGGCCGTGACCGCCACAGGGGCGATCGGGCCGGCGGCTCACGCGGCCACGAGCAACCACCCGAACGGCGTCCTGATACCGCCGCGGAGGCGCGGCATCATCCTCTACACCGTTCGGGACGCGATCTCGCGCGACCCGAACTCGACGCCCCTGCCCTCCGGGTTCCGCCGGGTGTTCGAGGAGCTCGGCCGGATCGGCTACCGCCAGGTCGAGTTCGCCGGCTACAACCAGCATGCGAACTCCGAGGGCGGCGCGAGTCTGGAGAGCGTCGACGGCGCCCGGCTGCTGCGCGGCTGGCTGGACGACAACGGTCTCAGAGCTCAGGGCAACCACGGCTTCATCCCCGGCTCGTGGCCCTTCACCCAGCCCGACCTCGACCGCTTCAAGCAGCACCTGGAAATCGCCCAGATTCTCGGCATGGAGCACATGGGCACCGGCAACGACCCCACGGGCAGCGCCTACAAGGCCGACTGGGACGTCGCCGCGGACAAGTGGAACCAGCTCGGCGCGATCGCCCGCGACGCCGGCATCAAGCTCTACACGCACAACCACGACGTGGCGTACAGCTTCCTGCTCGACAGCGGCCCGCTCGACGCGCAGGGCAGACCCACCCGCTCGTCGGGGATCCGCAGGCTGGAGTACTTCCTCCAGATCAGCGACCGCAGAACCGTCTTCCTGGAGATGGACATCTTCTGGGCGCACGTCGCCCAGTACAAGCACCGCACCTTCACCGCGCCCGACGGTTCGGTGCAGACCGACATCTTCGACCCGCTGTCGGTCGTCCGGCCGAACACCAAGCGCTTCCCGCTGTTCCACGCCAAGGACGGCAAGTCCAACCCTGCGACGGCCAACGGCTACGACATGGTGCCGTTCGGCACCGGCGATATCGACTACGCCACGTTCTTCAGATGCGTGGGGGCCAGAGGCTCGCACAACCCGATGTACGAGCAGGACAACGCCCCCGGCGGCACGGCCAACCCGGGCCAGTCACTGCAGTACGCCGAGCTCAGTTACAACAACATGGCCGCACTGCGCGGCTGAGGACTCGAAGAGTTCGGCGGACCGCCACGTGATCGGCACCCACTGCAACGACACGCGTGGCGGCCCGCCTCGTCCCGACACCCCCCAAGAAGAGGCGCAGGAAAGTGAAGCGTACTCGGACGATGCTCGGCGGCCTCCTGGCCGCCCTATTACTACAGCCCCTGGCGGGGCTCGGCGCCGCACCCGCCCATGCCGCCGCCCCCACCGACTGGTCGAACTACGAGAAGATCACACTGACCAAGAACGTCGGCGAACCGATCGACCTGGCCGTCCTCCCCGACAAGCGAGTCCTGCACACGGCGCGTAACGGCGACATACGGCTGACCGACGCCGCCACCGGCGTCACGAAGATCATCAACACGATCCCCGTCTACGCGAACTCCGAGGACGGTCTGCAGACGATCGCGCTCGACCCCGGCTTCGCCGACAACAAGTGGGTCTACCTCTACTACGCGCCGAAGACGATGACGGCGCCGTACCCGCAGACGACTCCGACCGGGTCCGCGCCGAACTCGCTGCCCGCCGGAGCGGACGACACGTACTGGAACCAGTGGAAGGGCTACAACCAGCTGTCCCGGTTCCGATGGACCGGCGACGCCCTCGACCTGTCCACCGAGCAGGTCATCATCAAGGTCGAGACACAGCGCGGGCAGTGCTGCCATGTCGCGGGTGACATGGACTGGGACGCCGACGGCAATCTCTACCTCGCCACCGGCGACAACACCCCGGCCGGTACGCCGGGCGCCAACGGCATGGCGCCCAACAACGACGCGCCGGGGATGAACCCCGGGTTCGACTCGCGCCGGGGCGCCGGCAACAGCAACGACCTGCGCGGCAAGATCCTGCGGATCACGGTGGCGGAGGACGGTACCTACACGGTCCCCGACGGCAACCTGTACCCCCAGGGAACCGCCAGGACCCGGCCGGAGATCTTCGTGACCGGCGTCCGCAATCCGTTCCGTATGGACGTCGACCCGCAGACCGGCACGGTGTCGTGGGCCGACTACGGCCCGGACGCCGGCGCGCCGGACCCGGCCCGGGGGCCGCTCGGCTACGTCGAATGGAACGTCACGCCCATCGACAAGCCGATGAACAGCGGCTGGCCGTACTGCACAGGGAACAACTTCAACTACAACGACTGGAACTTCGCGACCGCGACCCCGCGTGCGTGGTTCGACTGTGCGGCGGGACCGGCCAACACCTCCCGGTGGAACACCGGTGTGGACACGCTGCCGCCCGCGACCCCGGCGGATCTGTACTACGGCGACAACAACACGCACCAGCCCGCGGAGTGGGCCGGCCTCACCGACTTCGAGACGCAGGGCGGCCAGGGTCCGATGGGCGGCCCCGTCTACCACTACGACCCGGCGAACCCCTCGTCCACGAAGTTCCCGGAGTACTGGGACGGCAAGTTCTTCTTCGCGGAGTTCTCCCAGGACTACCTCGCCGCGTTCACGGTGACGGCGCCGGACGGGCCCGTGACCAAGCTCGAGCACTTCCTGCCGAACAGCGCGCTGAAGTCGATGGTGATGCCGATCACCGACAGTCCCATGGACATCGAATTCGGCCCGGACGGTTCGCTGTACGTGCTCGACTACGGCGACGGCTTCTTCCGCGCCAACCCCGACGCCGGGCTCTACCGCATCGACTACGCCGAGGGGAACAAGACGCCCCAAGCCAAGATCACCGTCGATCGGACGTCGAGCAGCGCCGCTCCCCTCACCGTCGAGTTCAGCGCGGAGTCGTCCAGGGACTCCGAGCCGGGCACGCTGCTCTATGAGTGGGACTTCGACGGGAACGGGACCTTCGACGCCACAGGCGTGACGGCGTCGCACACCTACACCGATCTCGGCCAGTACACCGCCCGCCTCCGGGTCACCGACGCGGGCGGCAGGTTCGGGCTCACCTCGATCGAGATCACCGTGGGCAACACCGCACCGGAGGTCACCATCCAGACCCCCGGGAACGGCGCCTTCTTCACCTGGGGCGACGCGGTGCCATTCCAGATCAGGGTCTCTGACGCGGAGGACGGCGACACCCCCGTGTGCAGCCGGGTCCAGTGGACGTTCGGCCTCGGCCACGACGTCCACGCCCACCCGGAGACCACCGGTACGGGCTGCTCCGGGGCGTGGCCGACGCCGGTCAACGCCCCCGAACACGGCGAGACCGAGAACATCTTCGGCGTCGTCGTCGTGAGCTACCGTGACAACGGCGCCGGCGCCATCCCGGGAGCGCTCGGGGAGGCCACGCTCATCCTCAACCCGAACCAGTTGCAGGCCGAGCACGCGGACACCAGCAGTGGTGTCACGAGGACCGCCGACGAGAGCGCGTCGGCCCTGGCGAAGATCACCTCGTTCGACGCCGGAGACTGGATCGCCTACGACCCGGTCGACTTCACCAACATCACCGCCGTGCGGACCCGCGCCTCCGGCGAGGGCACGCTGTCCCTGCGGTGGAACTCCCCGACGGCGGACCCGTTCGCCACGGTCGCCGTGCCGGCGGGAGCGGGCTGGCAGACCGTCGACACCGCGCTCGAGAACGCGCCTGAGGGGAGTGGCAAGCTCTACGTCACCTCGACCGGCGGGGCCGACGTCGACGCGTTCACCTTCCAGGGTGACGGGGCCGGGGACACGACGCCGCCGACCGTCACCGCGACGCTCGCCCCGGCCCAGCCGAACGGAGACAACGGCTGGTACACCGGCAACGTCACGCTGACGGTCACGGCCACCGACGACGGCACGGTGGCGAGCCGGCAGTACTCGCTCGACGGCGGCACCACCTGGTCGAACGCCGCCAACGCGATCACCCTGGCCACCGAGGGCACGACCGAGGTGCGCTACCGGGCGACCGACAACGGCGGCAACGTCTCGCGGGCCGGCACGGTCACGGTGCGGATCGACAAGACCGCCCCGACCGTGTCGCTGAGCGGGGTGGAGCCCAAGACGTACGGCGACTCCGCGTCGATCACTCCGGTCTTCGCGGCGTCCGACGCGACGTCCGGAGTGGCCGGCGTGACGGCGGCGATCGGCGACCGGCAGCTCACCTCCGGCGAGCCGTTCGCCCTGTGGCGGCCGGCCCTTGGCGAGCACACGCTGACCGTCACAGGAAAGGACAAGGCCGGGCAGACGACCACGCAGACCGTCACCTTCCAGGTCACGACCTCCTTCACCGATGTGAGCGCGCTCCTCGCCACCTTCAAGGCGGCGGGCACGGTCAAGGGCGACTCGCTCGCCTCGCAGCTGGCGGAGGCCAAGAAGCAGGCGGACAGGGGCAGGACGGAGAGCGCCATCAAGGCGCTCGAGCGGTTCGCCGACCTCGCCCGAGACCGGCGCAGGGTAACCGACAAGGCGGTACGCGACGTGCTCGTCCGCGACGCGCAGGCGCTGATCGCGCGGCTGCGCGGCTGACCGACCTGACAGCGGTGCGGGGGAGAGGCCGGCGTGCTTCACCCCCGCACCCCGACCGGGCGGGCGCCGTCAGACCCGTCCCTCGATGAAAGTTTCCTCACGGGCCGATCCCCGTACGCACCTCCGTGCGGCCTGATGCCCAGGCCACGGGCTCGGCCCGCCCTTCCGGTCGCCGCCGATGTTTGCCCCGGCGGAAGGACGGTCGATACGGTCGGGCTTGTCTGGATCTGACAGCGGTCCTTACATTTGGTAGGGAGAGTGTGATGCGCAAGCGCTTCATCTCGGCTCTGGCCGTGGTCATCTCCGCCGTCGCCGCGGCGGTGGCGCTCGTCGTGGCCAACTCGCCCGCCGCCGTCGCCCAGGTCACCGGCGGTTTCGACTTCACCCGCGCGCAGGTCGCCACCACCGGCCTGCAGGTGCCGTGGGGGATGGCGTTCCTCCCCGACGGCAGCGCCCTGGTCTCGGAGCGCAACACCGCCCGCATCATGCAGGTGCGCCCCGGATCCTCGCCGGTGGCGGTCGCGACGGTGCCCGGCGTCTCACCGAACGGGGAGAGCGGGCTGCTCGGCATCGCGGTCTCGCCCACCTACGCCCAGGACCAGTGGGTGTACGCGTACTTCACCACCTCCTCCGACAACCGGGTGGTGCGGTTCCGGTTGAACGCCCCGCAGACGCAGCAGGTGATCCTGTCCGGCATCCCCCGGGCCTCGTTCCACGACGGCGGGCGCATCGCCTTCGGCCCGGACGGCATGCTGTACGTGTCCGCCGGCGACGCCGGCACCACCGCCAACGCGCAGAACCTGAACAGCCTGGGCGGCAAGATCCTGCGCATGCTCCCCGACGGCGGAGTGCCGTCCGGCAACCCGTTCTCCGGCTCGCGCGTCTACAGCTACGGCCACCGCAACGTCCAAGGACTGGCCTGGGACCAGCAAGGCCGGTTGTTCGCCACGGAGTTCGGCCAGAACACCTGGGACGAGATCAACCTCATCGTCGCGGGCGGGAACTACGGCTGGCCGACCTGCGAGGGGATGTGCACCAACTCGTCCTTCCGCAACCCCATCGTGGTCTGGACGACGGCCGAGGCGTCGCCCAGCGGGCTGGCGTACGCCAACGGCACGCTGTTCGCGGCGGCGCTGCGCGGCACGCGGCTGTGGGCCGTGCCGGTGACCTCCGGCGGCACGGCGGGCACACCGGTCGCCGAGTTCCAGGGCGTGTACGGACGGCTGCGCACCGTCGCGGTCGGGCCGGACGGATGGCTGTGGGTGGCGACCAGCAACCGTGACGGCAGGGGCACCCCGGCCTCCTCGGATGACCGCATCATCCGCGTCCCCCCGGCGGGGGGTTCGACCCCCACGGTCACCGCGTCGCCCACGATCAGCGTCACCCCGACCGTCACCCCCACGGTCACCCCGACCGTCACGCCGACCCCGACCGGCGGACCGCGAGCCTGCACGGCGACCTACCGGATCACCGGCCAGTGGTCGGGCGGGTTCCAGGCGGAGATCGCGGTACGCAACAGCGGGACCGCGGGAATCACGTCGTGGTCCGTCACCTTCGCCTTCCCCGGCGGCCAGCAGATCACCTCCCTGTGGGGCGGCAGGCACACCCAGTCGGGCGCCAACGTGACGATACGGAACGCGGAGTGGAACGGCACGCTGGCCCAGAACGCCACGGCCACCGCCGGGTTCACGGCGAACGGGACGAACACGGTGCCGTCCAGCATCACCTGCACCGCCACCTGACCGACCGTCCCGCGGTCGCCGTCCGGCACGGGACGGCGGCCGCCCGGCCCATTCCGCCCGGCCCATTCCGCCCGGCCCATTCCGCCCGGCCCATTCCGTCCGGGCCGCTGACGCCGGTCAGCCGACCGGCCGGGGCGTCGGCGGGTCACAGCCGGCCTCGGACGTCGTGAGCGGGCACGGCGCGAGTCCCCGGGGGGTGGCCAGCATGAGCTTGACCCCCGGCGGCACGGCGAGGGTGTAGCGGGCCTTGCACCAGGGCTCGGCGGGCAGGTCCGGACCGCGGCAGGCGAGGCTGACGCGCAGCGTCCTGCCGTCCTGCCAGGTCTCGCTGAACTCCCGGTCGCCGTCGTGCCAAGTGAGCTCCCGCCGGACGGTGAGCCGTCCCGCGACGCCGGGGGCCGCCCGGACCTCGACCCTTCCGGTGGCGTCCACGATGACCAGTGGCGTCGTGATCGCGTAGGTGACGGTGGAGGTCTCGATCGTCTGGCGGCCGAGGTCGGCGGAGTCGTAGGAGCCGGGGAAGGTGAAGTCGTAGTCGCGAGGCAGGTCGATGGTGGCCCACGCCCCGAGGGCCATGCCCCCCACCGCCAGGGTGGTGAGCATCCCGCCCGTGGCGATCCAGCAGGTCCGGATGGTCTTGCGCATCGATTCGCGGCCTCTTTCAGATGTTCAGGAAGCGCAGGACGGCCAGCACCCTGCGGTGGTCCCCGTCGGCGCCCGACAGCTCGAGCTTGGTGAAGATGTTGTTGATGTGCTTGCCGACCGCTCCCTCACTGATCACCAGGGCATCGGCGATCCCGGTATTGGACCTTCCCTCGGCGATCAGGGCCAGCACCTCGTGCTCACGGCGGGTGAGCCGGTCGAGCGGGTCGCTGTGCCGGCGCAGCAGGAGCTGGGCCACGACCTCGGGGTCCAGGGCGGTGCCGCCCGCCGCCACCCGCCGCAGCGCGCCGACGAACTCGGCGACGTCCGCCACCCGGTCCTTCAGCAGATAGCCGATGCCGCTGGTCTCGGTGGACAGCAACTGGGTGGCGTACCGCTCCTCGACGTACTGCGAGAGCACGACGATCGGCAGCCCGGCCCGCTGGCGGCGCAGCACCAGGGCGGCGCGCAGGCCCTCGTCGGAGTGGGTGGGCGGCATGCGCACGTCGGTGACCACCAGGTCAGGCAGGTGCTCGTCGACGGCGCGCAGCAACGACTCCGCGTCGCCGACCGCGGCCACCACCTCCATCCCCGCCGAGCCGAGCATCCACACAAGCCCTTCCCGCAGGAGGACGGAGTCCTCGGCGAGCACTACGCGCACGGCAGCTCCACGCTGATCGTCGTCGGCCCGCCGCGCGGGCTGTGGATGCTCAGTCTCCCGTCAACCGAGCCGACGCGCTGGGCCAGGCCGCGCAGCCCGGTCCCGCCGCCGGGCTCCGCGCCGCCGCGGCCGTCGTCGACGACCTCCAGACGCAGCAGGTCACCGTCACGGCGGGCCGTGACCTCGGCTCCGGACGCCTGGGCGTGCTTGGCGACGTTGGCCAGCGCCTCGGAGATCACGAAGAACGCCACCGCCTCGATGACGGGAGACGCGCGTTCTGGCACCTGGACGCGCAGCCGTACCGGGAAGGGGGCCCGCGTGGCGAGGCCGGACAGCGCCGCGTCCAGGCCCTCGTCGCTCAGCACGGCGGGGTGCAGGCCGCGCACAAGGTCGCGAAGCTCCTTCAGCGCCTGTTTGGACTCCTCGTGCGCCTGCGCTATCGCCTCCCGGGCGGGGGCCGGCAGGTCGGTGAACGCGGCACGGGCCATGCCGAGGTTCATCGCGAGGGAGACCAGCCGTTGCTGGGCGCCGTCGTGCAGGTCGCGTTCGATGCGGCGGCGCTCGGCGTCCGCGGCGTCGATCACCTCGGCGCGGCTCTCCTGGAGGGTCTCGACCCGCTGGGCGAGCTGCTCGCTGAGGCTCGGGCCGAGCAGGGCCTCTGCGGCGATCAGGTCGAGTGTGGCGGTCGCCTGCGCCAGCCACGGCCCCGCCACGAACAGGGCCAGGGCGAGCAGCGCGAGGGGCGCGCTCCGCCAGGTGCCGCCGACGGCCCACAGCCGCACTGCGAAGGCGGCCGCGACCAGGCCCCCCGACCAGGCGAGGACCACCCCGAGGAACCCGATCACGCTGATCAGCGGCGCGAGCAGGTGGTAGGCGAGCTGCCGCCAGGTGCTCCTCGACCGCACGTCGAGCAGGAGCCGCTTCATGGGATTGCCGGTGCCGGGACGGCGCGGCACCGGGGGGATGTCCACGCCGAGGAACGCGGCGAACCTGCCCCGCTGCAACGCCGTGAACAGCGGCACCGACCAGAAGATCAGCAGCAGCCCGATCAACGGCACCACGATCGTCCAGATCAGCAGTACCGACACCGTGAAAAGGGCGACGATCGCGCAGCAGGCCGGCAGGGCGACCGGGACGCCGGTCACCACATGGAAAGTGCGAAGCCAGGATCGCGCCGACCAGTGGGCCCGCATCCTGTCCCAGGGGGTGTGCACCACGGCGTTGCTCATGAGACCACGGTAGATATCACGACATGTCGGGTGACATGGGTAAGGCACCCCGAACGGGGGTGGGGTAAACCCCACCCCACCCCTCCCGACCAGCCCACCCCCCAAACCCTCCACCACCCTCCGGTCCCGGGCAGCATCCTCCGCCCCTCGGGCTCCGTCGTCCCCGGGTTCCGTCTTCCGTGGCCGGGGGTCTCCCGCAATTCACGGACATCTGTCGAATGCGCTCCCATGGTGATTACTTAATGTGATAGCTATGTGACGGCATGCGATCGGCAATGGCAGGGCGTCCCTGTCAATACGAAGCTATGGAGATGGTCATGCTGGTCTGCGTACTCGCAGTGGCAGCGGCGGTCGGCGTGGTGGCCTCAGCCGCTTTTATCTTCCGCAGGCTCGGCAGCGGCACCGAGGACCTGGCGCCGAACGGTCCCACCGCGGGCCATGCGGGGTCGATGCTCTCGTCCTTGTTTTTGCTGGTGTTCGCCATCGCGATCGTCGTGCCGTGGACCACGGCCGACGCCGCGCGCCAGAACACCTACACCGAGAGCCAGGCGGCCGTGGAGGCATACTGGTCGGCCGCCCGGCTGCCCGCCCCCGCCGGCGCCCAGGTCCAGCAGCAGGTGCGCGACTACGTCGGGTTCGTGCTCACCAAGGAATGGCCGCTCATGGCCTCCGGCCAGCTCAGCCTGGAAGGCGCGACGCGCCTGGACTCGCTGCGCACACAGACGGCGGGGCTCGTCGTGAAGGGCGACGAGGAGAAGGCCGCCAAGAGCGAGGTGATCGAGGAGGTCAAGGCCCTGTCGGCGGCCCGCCGCCAGAGAGGGGCGGACGCGCAGGCCACGCCTCCGGCGGGCGTGCTCCCTCTGACGATCCTTACGGGATTGATCGTCCTGCTCTACCCGTTCCTGGCGGGCGCCCGGCCGCGCGGTAAGACCCTCGTGCCCCTGGTGGTGATGTCGGCGATGCTCGGGTTCGGGATCTTCCTCACCTGGCAGATCTCCCATGTGTTCGCCAGTGGTCTGTCGGTCGAGCCCGATGCTTTCCGGGCCGCGCTGACGGAGTTCCAGCGGATCCCCTGGAGCGGGTGACCGTGGCCGTTCCTCGCCTGGCGGCGCTCCTGGCGCCGTCCCTCGCGGGCCTGTCGCTGGCGGGTGTCGTGGGAAGCGCGCCCGCGTGGGCGGCGGTCCCCGATCCCGAGCCGCAACGTCTGGCCGTCGTACCCGGCATCACCGTCTGTCTCGACGTGGAGGTCGTGGTGAGCCTGCGCGTCGGGATCAGCATCGGGGGGTACCCGCCGATCTGCCGGCGGCCGGCGTATCCACCGCCGGCACCCGCACCGGTGCCCACCCCCACTCCCACGCCGACGCCCCCGTCCAGCCCGAGCCCGGCGCCGACGAAAGCGGCACCGGCACCGGCCCCCACCCGGGCGCCGTCGCCGCCGGTCCGCCCGGCGGTTCCCGTCGTCCCGGCCGCGCAGAGGCCGCCGGAGGCGCCGCGGACCGCCGAGCCGGCGCGACCTCCGGTGGAGCACCGTCCTGCACCGTCGGCCGTCACGCCGACCGTCCTGGTCCGTGAGCTGCGGGCGCAGGCGCCGCACCGCCGCAGCAGCCCCATGGCCTCGGTCATGGTCATGGTCGTCCTGTCGCTGGTGATCGCCCTCGCCGCGGGCCTGGCGTTCGGCACCATTCGGTGACCCAACTGACTAAGTGACCCAAGTGACCCAAGTGACCCAAGTGATCCTGGGTGACCTAGGTGACCGAAGTGATCTAACCCGAGTGATCTAAGGGACCTAGGTGACACGGTGATCAGGTGACCAGGTGACCAGGTGACCAGGTGACCAGGCCAGGTGTCCTTGGTGTCCTTGGTGTCCTTGGTGCCCTTCGTGGCCGGCGGTCCGGTGAGGCGCGTGGCTGTTCCTCGGTGAGGCCCCGCCTGGCACGCCGAACCGTGTTACCACCCTGATCGGTGAGGTCGTCCACGATCCCATCGGCATCGCCCGTGCCCTGCGTCCGCTCCTTCCCTAAACTGAGGCGATGACCGTGACGGGCGGAAGCCTCGGCAGGGAAGGGGCGGAGCGGCAGGAACTCACCGTCGTGAAGATCGCCCATCTGGCAGGTGTGTCCCCTCCGACCGTGTCGAGGGTCATCAACGGCAAGACCGGTGTGGCTCTCAGCACCAGGCAACGGGTGGAAGCCGTCCTGCGCGAACACGGCTACCGCCGGCGGGAGAGCAGCCCGTCCATAGCGATTCTCGAGCTGGTCTTCCATGCGCTCGAAAGCCTCTGGGCGCTCGAGATCATCCGCGGTGTCGAACAGGTCGCGCGCGAGCAGGGGCTGGCCGTCGTGCTCACCGAGATGCAGGGCCGGCTCACGCCCGGCAAGGCGTGGACCGAGCAGGTCCTCGCCAGGCGCCCGACCGGTGTCATCGCGGTCTTCTCCGAGCTGACCGTCCAGCAGCAGTCCCAGCTCGCCACCCGCTCGATCCCCCTTGTGGTGCTGGATCCCACCGGCGAGCCACTGCACGAGACCCCGTCGGTGGGCGCGACCAACTGGAGCGGGGGGATGGCGGCCACGCGGCATCTGCTCGATCTCGGCCACCGGCGCGTCGCCATGCTGGGCGGGCCGGTCCAGTGGCCGTGCTGCCGCGCCCGGCTCGACGGCTACCGCGCGGCCATGGACGCCGCGGGCGTGCCGGTGGACCCCGATCTCGTACGGGTCAGCACCCTGTACGTCGAGGGCGGGCTGCACGACGGGGGTGAGCTGCTTCGCCTGCCGGACCCGCCCACCGCGATCTTCTGCGCGAACGACCTCCAGGCGTTCGGCGTGTACGAGGCCGCCAGGCGGGCCGGCGTGCGGATACCCGCCGACCTGAGCGTCGTCGGGTTCGACGACCTGCCGTTCACGCGGTGGGCCGGGCCGCCCATGACGACCGTGCGGCAGCCGCTGGTCCAGATGGGGGCCACCGCGGCCAGGCTCATCTTGTCCCTGGCCAACGGCGAACCCTCCGATCAGCACCGTGTCGAGCTGGCCACCACGCTCGTCGTCCGGGAGAGCACGGCCCCGCCTTCCCAGGTCTGACCGACCCGGGCACGCCAGGCACGCGACGGTCAGGCACGCGACGGTCAGGCACGCGACGGTCAGGCACGCGACGGCCAGGCACGCGACGGCCAGGCACGCGACGGCCGCGCCGAGGAGACGACGGCCGCGCCAGGAACACCACGGCCGCGCCAGGAATATGACGTGCCTGCCGCCGAAACTTTCAACGTTCTCCCGCTACCTTCCCGGTGCCTTGCTGGTCCTCGCCCTGTCTCCCGGGCGGTCTTGCCAGGCGCTTGTGCGTTGAAACATTCCGGCTGATACTCCGGAATGTTTCAACGGGTCGTAGCCGACATGCGGCCCACGACGGAGAGCAGGACATCGTATGAGGATGAGAACCACGCTGCTGGGCGCAGTCGCAGCCGTCGCGATGTTCATCATCGCGGGATTCGTCACCGCGTCCCCGGCGTCGCCCGCGTCGCTGACCGAGGTGACCAACTTCGGTACCAACCCCAGCAACCTAAGGATGCATCTGTACGTACCGGACACGGTGGCCGCGCGGCCGGCGATCGTGGTGGCCGTGCACTACTGCACCGGCTCGGGCCCGGCCTTCTACTCCGGGACGGAGTTCGCGTCCCTCGCCGACCGGTACGGCTTCATCGTCATCTACCCGTCCGCCACCAGGAGCGGCTCCTGCTTCGACGTCTCCTCACCGCAGGCGTTGCGGCATGACGGCGGCAGCGACCCGGTGAGCATCGTCTCGATGGTCAGGTACGTTCTGCAGCGCAACAACGCCGATCCCGGTCGCGTGTACGTCACCGGCGCGTCCTCTGGCGCCATGATGACGAACGTCCTGCTGGGCGACTATCCGGACGTGTTCAAGGCCGGCGCGGCGTTCATGGGCGTACCGTTCGGATGCTTCGCCACCACCGACGGCTCCAGCTGGAACAGCGCCTGCGCGAACGGCACGATCGTCAGGACCCCGCAACAGTGGGGGGACCTCGTGCGCGCGGCCTACCCGGGATACAGCGGCGCCCGTCCTCGCATGCAGGTGTGGCACGGCACCGAGGACAGCACGCTGCGCTATCCGAACTTCCAGGAAGAGATCAAGCAGTGGACCAACGTCCACGGGCTCAGCCAGACCCCCAGCTTCACCGACCGTCCGCAGTCGAACTGGACGCGCACCCGCTACGGCGGCACCGGCACCAATGTCGCCGTCGAGGCCATCAGCATCCAGGGCGTCGGGCACAGCCTCCCCACGAGCGGCATGGCCGCGGCCGCCATCCAGTTCTTCGGCCTGACGGGCGGCCCCACCACGTCGCCGACCCCGTCGATCACCCCGACTCCGACACCGACCCCGTCGATCACCCCGACGCCGGGGACCGGAGCCTGCCGGGTCACCTACACGATGAACACCTGGAACAACGGCTTCACCACCGCGGTCACCGTCGCCAACACCGGCGGCTCCACCGTCAACACCTGGTCCCTGCAGTTCACCCTGCCGGCCGGGCAGACGGTCACCTCGGCGTGGAACGCCACCATCTCGCCGGCGAGCGGCCAGGTGACCGCCAGGAACGTCGCTCACAACGCGACGATCGCCCCGGGGACCTCGGCGAGCTTCGGTTTCCAGGCGACCCACACCGGCGGCACCGGCAGGCCGGCCTCCTTCAGCCTCAACGGTACGAACTGCACCGTCGGCTGACGGCGGCCCAGGACCACTACGGCTTCGCGATCCGGGCCCTCGGCTGAGGACACCGTTTCGCGAGCCGGGCGGCTTACGAGAGGTCACCGTTTGGCGAGCCGCGCGGCTTACGAGAGGTCACCGTTTGGCGAGCCGGGCGGCTTACGAGAGGTCACCGTTTGGCGAGCCGCGCGGCTTAGGAGAGGTCACCGTTTCGTGGGTCGGACACCTGCGGGGCGGGATGTCCGAACAACCGAAAGCCGGCTGCGGGGCGCGCCACCCCGCAGCCGACTTCCGCTCATTCGGGCGGGTCGTACTGCTCTCTAGGAACGATGGTGAATCCTCGGCTGGAAGGAGCCCTCGCGTCGAGGAGCTCGGTGGTCGCCCACCTCCCTTCGGTCAGTAAGACGAGTTCGGAGCGGATTCGGTCGGCCTGGCCGAGCTCGTGGGGCTCGAGGAGGGGCGCGGCGTCGATGTTCCGTTGGCGGCGTCGGCCGGCATGATCAGGCCGACGAGGCCGTGCTGGGCCTTCTGGATGCCGGCGGAGAACCAGATGGCGTTCTCGCCGCCGCTCTCCGCGGTTCCGCGCTCCAGGTCCCACAGGCCCTCGGCCCAGACCGGCTTACCGTCGGCCTTGCGAAGCGGGCCGAGCCAGCGGCCGTTCCTGTAGGCGTTGATCGTGCCGTCGCCGAAGTTGCCGACGAGGAGCGCTCCGGCGTAGTTGCCGAAGCCCTGGGGGGCCTTGATCATCGCCCACGGGGCGTTCAGGGCGCCTCGGGCGGCCACGCGTCCGGCGAACCGGCCGGAAGGGGTGAACCGGCTGATGAAGCCGAGGCCCTTGCCGGCGATCGACTTGCCGGTCTCGGGGTCCCACTTGGCGTAGGCGACGTAGACGGCGTTCCCGACGATCTCGACGTTGAAGGCGTGGTAGTCGCTGGGCAGCCCGCGGTCGCGGAACGCCCACCTCGACAGCCGTACGCGGCTGAAGTCGTCGTCGAAGACATGGACGCGGTTGTGGGCGAAGTCGGCCGCGAGGAGGAACGACCCGCGGTTGGTCCGCATCATCGCGAGGCCCTTGTAGTCGGCCTTGCGGGTGAACGCCGCGATGATGGCGCTACTCGGGTTGACCTCGGCGTTCCAGCCGGTGATGGCACCGCTGGGGCTGGCGAAGATGAACGTCGCCGGGCCGGACACGCCCTTGCTCGAGATCTCGAAGCCCTCTTCACCGTTGAAGACCTGGCCCGTCGGTGTGCCGCCCGGGATGGCGACCTCGGTCTTCTCCTTGGTGAGCTGGCTCGCGCCGCCCGAGTACACCGTCGCCGAACCGGTGCCCGCGTTGGAGACCCACAGAGTCTTGCCCATGGCGAGACCCCAAGGGTTGACGAGCTTGGGGTCGGTGACGTCCGCCTTGCCGGCCACGTCCGAGATGAGGGGGATCTCGGTGAAGCGCGTGTTGGTGGTCTTGGTGGTCTTGGTGGACTCCTTGGACTGCGGGGACTCAGCGTGCGCCGGGATCGTGCCGGTGGAAATGCCCAGGACGAGTGCCGCAGCGCAGAGCGTGACGATGCGTGGCCGCATCAGGCCTCCAAATGTCGTCTGCATGTGCGTACGGACGGAGGTACGCGGCACCCCGAGACCCGGTTCAAAGCGATTTGTAATCCGTTCGTGAGAAGCGGGACGGCGCCGGGGCCTCCGCCAGAGGGGAAGCGCCCGGCGCCGCCGGTGAAGAGCCAGCTCAGCACGTGCCCGCAGGGGCCCTACCGGAGGCTGAGGCGGGGGCAGATGAACTTGTTGGCCGCCGTCACGATCAGGGGGATCTGCTCCACGCCGATGACGAACGCGCCCGTCGTGAACCGTTTCCCGGTGTTCGCGTACACCACCTCGCGAGACCGGCCCCTGGCGATGTCGCGGCAGACGGCGACGCCCCGGCGGACCGCCTCGTCCCCGTAGCCGCGCACGAACAGGGGATTGATCTTGCGCAGGGCGGCGAGGTACGCTCGTCGCTCGTGCCTGACCGGCTCGGTCACCTGCGTCACCTTGGCGGGCTCCGTCGTGCTGGGCGGGGAGCCCTCGGGCGCGGGCGACGGCGCCGCCGGCTTCAGGGCCAGGGTGACCGCGAGGAAGACGACGGCCGCGACCGCGGTGCCCAGGGCCGCCAGCCCCGCCGCGAAGCGCCGGCTCACCGCGGCGCCCGGCGGCGGTTCCCGGTCCCCGTGCCACTCCCGGCGGGCCTCGGTACGCATGCCTCATCACGGTACGCGGATCTTCTCCACCTTCCCCATGAAATGGGGGAATATGGGGGCATACCGCTGAAGGCCACGGCCCTATTCGGGTGTCACCTCCTTGACCTGGGCGACGATCTGGGTCGGGTTGACGAACATGAGCGCCAGCACCAGCAGCGCGGAGGACAGCAGCGTGTAGACGACCGCCATCGCGTCGATCGCCTGCGCGGCCCGGATGCCCGGCGTGAAGGCCGCGCTGTACAGCGCGACGATGAGCGTCTGGCTGTCGGGACCGGACACCAGGAACGTGAGCTCGAACATCGCGACCGTGCGGACCAGGACGAGGATGCCGGCGGCGAGGATGCCCGGGATGAGCAGCGGCACGAGCACCCGGGCGAAGACCTGCCGGGTGCGGGCGCCGCACATGCGGGCCGCCGACTCGATGTTGGTGTCGATCTGCTCGATGAACGGCGTCATGACCAGCACCACGAAGGGCAGCGCGGGCACCAGGTTGGCCGCGATGACCCCGAACATCGTGCCCGCGAGGTGGAACTTGTAGAGGACGGTCGCCAGCGGGATGCCATAGGTGATCGGCGGCAGGAGCACAGGGAGCAGGAGGAGCAGCATCACCAGCCGCTTGCCCGCGAAGTCGCGCCGCGCCAGCGCGTACGCCGCGGGGACCCCGAGGAGCAGCGCGAGCCCGACCACGGCCAGGGCGACCAGCAGCGTCACCTGCAGCACGTCGGCCAGCCCGAACTCCTGCCACGCGTCGGCGTACCAGGCGGTGGTGAGGGCGGAGGGCAACCAGGTGCCGAACCAGTTCACGGCGAAGGAGTTCACCAGGACGGAGAGGATCAGCGCGGCCAGGTTCAGCAGGAAGAAGGCCACGCCGCCCCACACGATCCAGGCGTACGGCTGCCGCCACCCGGCGCGGTGCGGCGTCGGTACGGTCACGCGCCCCCATCTCCCTTCGATCGCCTGCCGGAGCGGTGCGGGGCCCGAACGGTCATGATCCCTTGCCTCCCGTCGTCCCGGTGTAGAAGCGCCCGCGCCAGAGCAGCACCAGGGCGATCACCAGCAGCTCGAACACGCCCATGAGGACGGCGATCGTCGCGGCCATCGAGTAGTCGTACTTCTCGAACGCCGCCTGGTAGGCCGCGATCGCCATGACACGGGTCTCGTTCGCGGGCTCGCCGACGAGGTTGGCGGACGGGAACACCGAGAAGGCGAGCACGAACGCGAGGATGAACGTCGTGGCGAGGCCGGGCGCCAGCAGGGGCAGCGTGATGTGCCTGACCCGTTGCCACGGTCCGGCGCCCAGCGTCGCCGCCGCCCGCTCCAGCGTCGGATCGATGCCGGACATGTACGACAGCACGAGCAGGAAGGCGAACGGGAAGCCGGTGATGAGCAGCGAGAACAGCACGCCCCAGTAGTTGTAGATCAGCCGGACCGGCTCGTCCACGATGCCGAGGTCGAGGAGCACCCGGTTGAACCAGCCCTTGGGGCCGAGGTAGCGCAGCAGGCCGTCGGCGACCAGCACGGTGCCGAGCGTCACCGGCAGCACCAGGATCGCGGTGAGCAGCCGCCGCCCCCGGAACCGGCCGCGGAGCCGGTAGGCGATCGGCACCGCGGCGCCCACGTTGATCAGGGCGGCGGGAAGGGCCAGCCGCATGGTCTTCCAGATCGTCCCGCTCTGATAGGAGTCGAGGAAGAAGGCCTGGTAGTTGGCGAGCATCCCGCCCCCGGCGCGCGGCTGGAGCGACAGCCCCACCCCGTACAGCATGGGGTAGAGGAACAGCGCGAGGAGGACGAGGACGGCCGGGATCAGGAGCAGCAGCACCCGGTCGATGCCGCGCTCGGCCAGCCGGTGCCGCAGCACGAGGGTCGCGGGCTGCGCGGTGGCCATCACGTCAGGCCGTCCGGGACGCCGCTGCCGAAGACCAGGACGCGGTCGGGCGGGACGCCGAGCTCCACCTTCTCGCCCGGACGCACCCGGTCAGAGACGCGGAAGTGGATGACCCTCCCCGACTCGGTGATCCCCTCGACGGCCATCTCGCGCCCGTGGAACTCCGCGACCTCGACGCTCACGCGTACCGTGTTGGACTGGCGCGGGCCGACCGTGAAGTCGTCCGGCCGGATGGCCGCGACGGCGGAGGTGCCGGTGAACCGCTCCTGCGCCCGGCCCGTGAGCCGCAGGCCCGGCTCGGCCAGGACCACCTCATCGCCTTCGTGGGCGGCCACCGGCAGCTCCAGCAGGTTCCGGTAGCCCATGAAGCCCGCGACGTAGGTGTTGAGCGGATAGGTGTACACCTGCTCGGGGGTTCCGATCTGCTCCACCAGGCCGCCGCGCAGCACGACGATCCGGTCGGCGAGCGCCAGCGCCTCCTCCTGGTCGTGGGTCACGTAGACGGTCGTGAGGCCGAGCGACTGGTGGAGCCTGCGGATCTCGGTCCGCATCTGCAGGCGCAGCTTGGCGTCGAGGTTCGACAGCGGCTCGTCCATCAGCACAAGGCGGGGACGGATGACGACGGCCCGCGCGATGGCCACCCGCTGCTGCTGTCCGCCGGAGAGCTGGCCGGGCAGCTTGTGCGCCTGGTCGGCCAGCTCCACCAGCGCGAGTGCCTCGTCCACGCGCTGGGTCATCTCGGGTTTCGGGACGCCCCTGATGGCGAGCCCGAACCCCACGTTCTTGCGCACGGTGAGGTGCGGGAAGAGCGCGTAGTTCTGGAACACCATCCCGAAACCCCGCTTCTCCGGGGGCAGGCCGTCGATGCGCTCGTCGTCCAGCCAGATGCTGCCCCCGGTCAGCGGGAGCAGCCCCGCGAGGCAGTTCAGGGCGGTCGACTTCCCGCAGCCCGACGGCCCGAGAAGGGCGAGGAACTCGCCCCCCTCGATCGTGAGGTCCAGGCGGTCCAGAGCCGTGGTGGATCCGAACCGCCGGGACACCCCGTCCATCCGCAGCGCCTGGAAGCCGCCGTTCGGCCTGCCGGGGAGTACGGCTTCGTGTGTCACCTGGTCCTCGCAGGGGTGCCGGCTCGCTGGTTCACGACTTCTTGACCTTGTCGCCGCCGACTTCCTTGTCCCACTGGTCGAACGCGGCGACCAGCGCCTTGGCGTCCAGCGGGACGGCCTTCGGGTTCTGCTCGATGAGCTCGTCGTACTCGGGCCTGCCGAAGTCCTTGATCGCCTGCCGGCTCTCCGGCGGGGCCATGTCGATGGTCACGCCCTTCACCGCCGGGCCCGGGTAGAAGTAGCCCTTGTCGTAGGTGATCGCCTGCTGCTGCGGGGTCAGCGCGAACTTCATCAGGTCGAGGACCACGGCCAGCTTCTCACCGGAGATGCCCTTCGGGACGACCATGTAGTGGGCGTCGGTCACCCAGGTGAAGCCTTCCAGCGTCTGGGTCTTGAAGTCCTTCGGCACCTGGCCGAGCACGCGCGGGTTGATGTCCCATCCGGTGGTGGTGAGGATGATGTCGCGGGTCCCCTCACCCAGCTCCTTCATCGTCTGGGAGGTGCCGGTGGGGTAGTACTCGATGTTCTCGCCGAGGTCCTTGAGGTACTTCCAGGTCTTGGTCCACCCGGCGATCGGGTCCTTCGGGTCGCTGTCCTTGAGGATGTAGGGCAGCCCCATGAGGAAGGTGCGGCCGGGTCCGGAGTTCGCGGGCCGCGCGTACTCGAGCTTCTTCGGGTGCTCCTTGGCCCAGGCGAGCAGTTCCTCGGCCGTCTTGGGCGGGTTGGGCACCGTGGCGGGGTTGTACTCGATGAGCGGGCCGGAGGGGTAGTACGTCACGATGACGCCCTTGCCCTGGGCGAGCTCCTGCATCTTGGCGGCCGGCTCCAGGTAGGTGCTCAGATCGGGCAGCTTGTCCTGGTACTTGCCCGCCAGGTCGACCCAGAGGTTCTGCTCCAGGCCGGCGGCCAGGCCGTCCGTGCCGGTGAGGACCAGGTCGATGTCGAGGCTGCCGGCGTCCTGCTGGGCCTTCACCTTGCCTGCCAGCTCGGGGGCCGTCACCTTCGTATAAGTGATCTTGCTGACGGTGCCTGTGTGCTGGGCCTTGTAGTTGTCGAAGATCTGCTGCGTGAGCTGCAGGTTGCCCGCGACGTCGACGATGTTGAGCGTCACCGCCTCGCCGGGCATCTTCACGTCACCGGCGGCGGGTTCGGGGACGAAGCCGCCGCCGGCCTCGGGCGCGCCGCATGCGGTGACGATTCCCAGGACGAGACAGCCGGTGAGGACGGATGATCTGGGAGATCTCATGGGGGGTGATCCTCCTTCGACACGCCGCGGCGGTGCCGCGAGCGGATGTTCACGATCGGGGTCGTGCGGTCCCTCTCTCCGTCCCGCCGCGCCCGGGGACCACGCTGCGCGTGGACGGGACGGCGGCGGTTCCGGTCGTATCGCGGATGACGAGGCGCGTCGCCAGCTCCTTGCCCGCCGGACGCCGGGGAACGGTGCCGGCCAGGAGGGAGAGGAGGATGGAGGCGGAGGCCTTGGCCACGGCGGCGATCGGCATGACCACCGTGGTGAGGGGCGGAGACGTCATCGACGCCATGGGGATGTCGTCGAAGCCGATCACGCTGATCTCCTCTGGCACCCGGACACCGCGCGCGGCGAGGCGCGACATGACGCCGAGGGCCACCAGGTCGTTGTAGGCGAACATCGCGGTCGCCCCGGTGGCCAGCGCCTCGTCGGCGCCGCGGTAACCACCGCCGAAGAACGGCTCGTACGGCCCGAGCACCGTGAGCTCGATGCCCAGCCGATGGCAGGCCGAGGCGAACGTGCGCGACCGCTGCTGGTTGGACCACGAGTCGCGCGGCCCGGACAGGAACACGCAATGCCGGTGGCCCAGGGCGTGGACGTGCATGACCGCCTGGCCGATCCCGGGCCCGAAGTCCATCGCGATCGAGGGGACCGTACGGCTGAGCCGGTTCGCGACGACGAGGGGGACCGTGGCGGCGATCGACCGAAGCCGTGCTCCCGGCATGCGGGGAGAGCACAGCAGGAGCCCGTCCACCTGCCTGGCCATGGCGCGCGCGAGCGCGACCTCGGTGGCCAGGTCCTCGTCGGTGTCGCCGAGGAACAGGGCGTATTCGGCCTCCCGCACGTGGCTGTGCACGACCTTGACGAACGGGGCGTAGAACGGGTTGGCGATGTCGGGAACGATCAGGCCGAGCGTGGCGGTCCTGCCGAGCACCAGCGACCGGGCGGCACGGTTCGGCTGGTAACCGAGCCGCTCGACGCTCGCGAGCACGCGCTGACGAGTGGCCTGCCGCACCATGTCGGGGGAGTTGAGCGCACGGGAGACCGTCGAGGGGGACACCCCGGCCAGGGCCGCGACCGCATGGATCGTGCTCGGCCGGGGGGCGACGGGGGACTCGGGCGCGTCAGTCATGGCGCACACCAGAATGAAAACGATTGTGAAATATGTCAATAGGTCAGCACGACGATGTACTGATATACCAGATCTCAGTAGCCGCTCACGAGGGAGTAGATCTCGATGCTCGATGACGTCAGGCAGGCGCTCGCGTCGGTGGTGTCCGTGCCGGTGACACCGTTCGACGGGCTCGGGCGGGTCGACGAGCCGGCCTTCACCGCGGTGGTGTCCCGCATGGTCTCGGCGGGCATCGGCGCCGTCACGCCGAACGGGAACACCGGCGAGTTCTACTCGCTGTCCGACGCCGAGCTGAACCGTGTGGTGGCGCTGACCGTGGAGTCGGCGGGCGGGGCCACCGTCATCGCCGGTGTGGGGCACGACGCCGCGCGGGCCGCCCGGCTCGCGACCGAGGCGGCCGGCCTCGGGGCGCACGCCGTCATGGTGCACCAGCCCGTGCATCCCTACCAGTCGCAGCAGGGCTGGGTCGACTACCACCGGACCGTCGCCGAGGCGGTGCCCGGGCTCGGCGTCGTGTGCTACCTCCGCTCCCCGCTGATCACCGCGAAGGCGCTGAAGGACCTGACGGGTGCGTGCCCCAACGTGGTGGGCGTGAAGTACGCGGTGCCCGACCCGGTGCGGTTCGCCGAGATGGCGGCCGAGGTTCCCGAGGTGACGTGGGTCTGCGGGCTGGCCGAGAGCTGGGCCCCGTTCTACTGGCCAGGCGGGGCGCGGGGCTACACCTCCGGTCTGGTCGTCATCCTCCCCGAGCTGTCGCTGCGGTTGCTCGACCGGCTCCAGGCGGGCGACACCGGCGGGGCGATGGAGCTCTGGCGGCTGCTCAAGCCCATCGAGGACCTCCGGGCCCGGCATGGCAACGGCAACAACGTGTCGGTGCTCAAGGAGGCGCTGGCCCAGCTCGGCGTCTGCCGCCGGGACGTGCGACCGCCGATCTCACCGCTGCCGGACTCCGAGCGAGACGAGGTCACGGCCGTCCTGCGCTCCCTGCGACTGCCGGTCGGTGCCGCGTGACGCCCCAGGGCGGCGCCGGACGCGAGGTCGTCGGGCCGGAGGTCCTCGACGCGCTGCGGCGGGTGTCCACCGCGACGGTCACCACCCAGCTGTTCGGCCGGGGGCTGCGCAACACCTTCCTGGCGGGGCTGCGCCCGCTCAACCCGGGGTGTACCCGGATGGTGGGGGAGGCGTTCACGTTGCGCCACATCCCGGCCCGTGAGGACCTCGACGTGCTGTCGGTCTTCAAGGACTACGACCATCCCCAGCGGCTCGCGGTCGAGTCGGTGGGCCCGGGCCAGGTGCTGGTCATGGACTGCCGGGGCCAGACCCGTGCCGCCTCGATCGGCGGCATCCTCGCGACCCGCCTGCTGCGGCGGGGCGCGGCCGGCCTGGTCACCGACGGGGCGGTACGCGACTCGCCGTTCTTCGCCGAGCTGGAGCTCCCGGCCTTCGCCGCCGGGGTGTGCGCGACCACCAACCTCGCGCACCACCACGCGGTCGACCTGCAGGTGCCCATCGGGTGCGCCGAGGTGCCGGTCTACCCCGGTGACATCATCGTGGCGGACGCCGAGGGCGTCGTCTGCGTGCCGCGCCATCTCGCGGCGGAGGTGGCGCGCGACGCGCTGGAGCAGGAGCGGCTGGAGGACTTCATCCAGCGGGAGGTCGAGGCCGGCGCCCCGCTGCGCGGCACCTACCCCCCCGACGAGGAGACGCTGCGCCGCTACCGCTCCTCGGCCGGCGGGGACCAGAACCCGGGCTGACGCCGGGGGCACGACCGGCCGCCCGAGCACGGCGCACCCGGGGGAACGCTCGTGGCCGGCGCCGGCGTGCCTGCTCGCGGTCAGTGCTGGGGCGCCTGCTCGGGGTTGCGCGCCAGATGGGTGACGGAGCGCTTGACGTGCGCCCTGGTCAGCCGTTCCGCCAGGGAGGCGTTGCCCGCCTCCACGGCGGCGAGGATGTTCTCGTGCTCGGCGAACTCCTCGCGCCACGTCGGCCAGTGCCGCCAGAGCACGGTGACGGTCCCGAGCGCGGTGAGGTCCTGGAGGTTGTCGAGTTGGGTGGTGACCAGCTCGTTGCCGCAGGCGGAGTAGAGCGCGCGGTGGAAGCGGCGGTTGGCCAGGCTGAGCGCCGTCGGGTCCTCTCCCGACAGCAGTTCGCGCGCCTCCTCCAGGGCCACCCGGGCGTCCTCGACGGTCTCGGGACGGCCCAGCCGGGTGGATCCCGCCACCGCCCAGGGCTCCAGCAGCAGCCGCACCTCCTGGGCCTTGCGCAGGTCGGCGACGCCCAGCACGCGCACGCTCACCCCCCGGTTGGGGCTGATCACCACGAGCCCCGTGGAGGCCAGCCCGATCAGGGCCTCCCGCACGGGCGTCTTGGACACCCCGAGCTGCTCGGCGAGCCTGCGCTCCACCAGGGTCTCGCCGGGTTTGATCCCGCCGGACAGGATGGCCGCGCGGATCGAGTCGGAGACGAGATCGGTGCGCGTGGTCGACCGCGCGACCGGCCGCAGGACCGGCTCCTCTGACATGCTGTACACCGGTATATCTTCGCGCACCCGCCGCTCGCATCGGTCATTCGAGTCACAACCCGGTCGTATGATCTACATTGTAAAGGCGGCCGCCTATTCGGTGTCCGGCTCGGGAGCGCCTCCCGCGCCGGCCAGGAAGTCGAAGTCGCAGCCCTCGTCCGCCTGGAGGATGTGGGCGTCGTAGAGGGTGCCGTAGCCGCGGCGGAACACCGTCTCGGGGGCGCGCCAGGCCGCGCGGCGCCGGGCCAGTTCCTCCTCGGGCACCTCAAGGGACAGGCGGCGGGCCTCGACGTCCAGAGTGATGGGGTCTCCGTCGCGGACGAGGGCGAGCGGCCCGCCGATGTGGGACTCCGGGGTGACGTGCAGCACGCACGCCCCGTAGCTGGTGCCGCTCATGCGGGCGTCGGAGATGCGCAGCATGTCGCGGACCCCCATCTTGAGCAGCCGGTTCGGGATGGGAAGCATGCCGTGCTCGGGCATTCCCGGGCCCCCGCGCGGCCCCGCGCCGCGCAGCACCAGCACCGAGTCCGCGGTGATCGGCAGGCTCTCGTCGTTGAGGCGCCGCATCAGGTCGCGGTGCCCGTCGAACACCACCGCCGGGCCGGTGTGCTTGAGCAGGCGCGGTTCGGCGGCGACATGTTTGATGACCGCGCCGCCCGGGGCCAGGGTGCCGCGCAGGACCGCGAGACCGCCCTCGGCGGACAGCGGGTCGTCCCGCGTGCGGATGACCTTGTCCTCGTACACCTCGGCTCCCTCGATCGCCTCACCCAGACTTCGTCCGGTCACGGTCGGCCGGTTGAGGTGGAGCAGGTCGGAGATCCGGCGCAGCAGCGCGGGCAGGCCGCCGGCCAGGTAGAAGTCCTCCATGACGTACGCCCCGCTCGGCCGCAGGTCGGCGAGCACGGGAACGCGTCGCGACGCCGCGTCGAAGTGGTCCAGGGTCAGGTCCACGCCGCTGCGGCGGGCCATGGCGATGAGGTGGATCACGGCGTTGGTGGACCCTCCGAGCGCGAGGACGGCCGTGACGGCGTCGGCGTAGGCCTCGGCGTTCAGTATCCGGGAGGGGCGCAGGTCCTCCCATGTCATGTCGACGGCGCGCCTGCCGCTCGCGGCGGCCATCCGGTTGTGGGCGGAGGCCACGGCGGGGATGGAGGCGGCCCCCGGCAGGGTCATGCCGAGCACCTCGGCGACCGAGGTCATGGTGGAGGCGGTGCCCATCGTCATGCAGTGGCCGGGGGAGCGGGCGATGCCCTCCTCCACCCCGCTCATCGTGGCCTCGTCGACCAGGCCCGCCTGCTTGTCGGCCCAGTAGCGCCACATGTCGCTGCCGCTGCCGAGGACCTCGCCGCGGAAGGCGCCGGGGATCATCGGGCCCGCCGGTACGAAGATGGCCGGAAGGTCCATGCTGATGGCGCCCATGAGAAGGGCGGGCGTCGTCTTGTCGCACCCGCCCATGAGCACCGCGCCGTCCACGGGATAGGACCGCAGGGTCTCTTCGGTCTCCATGGCCAGCAGGTTGCGGTAGAGCATGGTCGTCGGCTTCTGGAAGGTCTCCGAGAGCGACATCACCGGAAGCTCCACCGGGTAGCCGCCCGCCTGCCAGACACCGCGCTTGACGTCCTGCGCGCGCTCGCGCAGGTGGATGTGGCAGGGGTTGAGCTCGCTCCAGGTGTTCAGGATGCCGATGACGGGCCGGCCCAGGTGCTCCTCGGCGGACAGGCCGAGCTGGCGGGTCCTCGCGCGATGGCTGAAGGACCGGAGACTCTCGGTGCCGTACCAGCGATGGCTTCGCAACTGCTCAGGGGTCAGACGCTGCACGAGTCCTCCTCGATATCCTGATATATCACGATAGCGAAAGAGACTGGTGAGGCGCGGATCTGGGATGCCGGGGTTCGGCGAAGGCGCCGGACCCCGGCTCTCCGGGCGCTAGCGGCCCGGAAGGGTGCGCCGAGCGCTCAGGGGGTTGGAGTCGGGTCGGCGGTCACGGTCTGGGTGACCGTGGGCGTCGGTTCGGTGGTCGGTTCGGTCGGGGTCACCGTGGGCGTCACGGTGTCGGTGGGCGTCACGGTGGGCGTGACGCTGGGGGTCGGCGTGATGGTCGGGGTCGGCGTCGGGCAGGGCTTGGGGGTACGCCACTTCGCCGTGCCCACGGGCCACTGCTTGGAGTACCAGTAGCCGTGGCCCCGCCAGATGTTCCTGCTGGGCCGTGACAGATCGATGATGTAGGCGGCCGTCGCCGTCTCGCCCTCGGTCAGGGCGCTGACCGACACCCAGTCACCCTGCCGGACCTCGCTGTTCCCCCACCGGCCCGCGATGGTGCGAGTGGACTCGGCGATCGTGTACGTCCTCTCGTAGCCGTCCTGGCTGCGCACGGTGACCGAGTCCTCCGCCACGGCGGTCGCCTCCCCGGTCTGGACGAACAGCGTGACGAAGGTGCAGCGCGGCTTCGCCGGCACGACGAGGTCGCCGTGCAGCGCTCCGGTGAACGCCCAGGCCCCCAGGGGCGGCACCACGGTGGGGGCCGGAGCGGGGGGTTCGGCCGGAGGCTCGGTGGAGGTGTCGGTCGGGGTCGGGGTGGGGATGTCGGTGGGCGTCTCGCTGATCGTCGGCGTAGGGGTCGGCGTCCCGGTCGGAGGCGGCGTGGGCGTCGCGGCCGCCGCGGCGGCCAGACCGATGCCGCCTGAGGTCAGCAGCGCGACGGTGGTGGCCACGATCAGTGGGCGTGGGACGCGGCCGCGTGACCTGCCCGATCCGATCGACGATCGTTCGTTCGGCTTGTCGGGGGTTGGTGACGTCACCAGGTCCTCCATCTAATTGAGGCTGATTTGTGTCCCTGCTGGTTTGTCGGTGTTACATGGGAGTGTCCTGCCATACCCCGTTGGCGCGGGTCATCACACCCCGGGCACTGACTTCTTCTCGGCCGATTCGGGGCGGCCGCCCGCGTTCATAGGGCCCATGGGGCGAGGCTCGCGGTCTTCCGCCAGCTCACCGGGGCTGTCACATGCTGAAGAAGGGATCTCGGCGCCCGGCGTGAATTTCGGGCCCCCGCGGCCTCGCGGGTCCCGTCCGGTGTGGCGGAGTCAGGCAGTGGTGGCGGCGCGTACGGCGTCGGCCAGGAGGCCGTGGCGGGCGGGGCCGGCCAGGCCCGCGTGGTAGAGGTGGATCTCGTTCGCCCCCGCCTCGACGAGCCGCCGCACGTGCGGCGCCGGCTCCTCCGGCCGCACCGGCGGCAGCACGGTCACGTAGGCGCCCACCGCGACCTGGTCGGGCAACATGTGGTGCGCCAGCCGCACCCGGTCGGGCGACTCCGGCCCCGTGGGCCAGCACTGCACGACGACCGTGTCCACCTCCTTGCCGGCGTTCGGGCTGAGCCCGGGGTTGGCGCCGGTGGCCCAGGGGTCCGGGGAGGCGTGCAGGCTGACCCGCCGCCCCGGCACCGCGCCGATGACCTGGTGGCGCAGCTCGTCCGCCGCCTCGTGGCGTACGGCGAGGAGCGCGGCGGCCATGGCCGGGTCGAGGTCGTGCTCACGGGAGCGCACGGCGGCCCGCAGGTCGCGCACCGCCCGCCGCGGGTCGAGGCCACGCGCCGCCCAGGACGCCTGGCAGGCCGCGCAGCAGCAGACCGACAGCATCCGCCGCGCCCGCGCGTCGTAGGCGCCGTCGGTCTTGTCGTGGTGGCCCCCATGGTCGGCCCCCAGTTGCCCGCAGGCCTCCAGCAGCACCCCGGCCAGGGGAACGTCGCGCACGGCCTCGGCGGCGAGCGTGGCGGCGTAGTCGCGCACCTCGGCGTGCGAGGGGCACAGCGCCCAGGGATACGGCTGCCCGAAGCAGTTGACCACGCTCACGTCCGGGTGCGCCTCGCCAAGGCGGGAGTTGTGCGTCAGGACGATCCAGGCCGTCACCGGGATGTCCGCGTCGGTGAGCGTCCGCGCGGCCGTACCGAAGGAGTCGGGGTCGTCCATCCAGCCGGGCCTTGCGGGCGCCAGGCGCCTGCCGGCCCAGGCCTCCTCGCGGAGCGGCCGGTAGAGGGCCGAATGCCGTGCGTCGAGATACGCGCGCTCGGGGTGCCAGGGCGTCGCGGCCCGTACCGTGTGATAGGCGGCGGCGAGGTTCACCCCGTCGCAGCCCAGCGCCTGCACCCGTCCGGTGAACAGCGGATCGCCGATCACGTCCCACGGGTATGCGTGCACGAGCACCCGCATTTGCCATCGCCTCCGCACGAGGGGCCCTCACCCAACAAATGGCGTTGTCCAGGCATACCGACTCGGCTGGGCGGAGTCAATGGCCCGAGTGGCCGCCACTGTGGCGTGCGGACCGCGGCGCGGGGCGGTTCCGGCGCCGACCAGGCACCGGAACGGGTTCCGCTCGCCGGGTCGTCGGCCTGTCAAGGGGTCTTCGGCTCCAAGAAGCGCGTACCTTTCTGTGGATCATCCGATTCGCCCGCGGGCAGACCAGGAGGATGGTGGGTGTAGCGGATACAAGGAGGCGCACGTGAGTTTCCGGCTCGAGGACCGGTACGGCCGCGAGGAGGGCCGTGTCCATCTCACCGGCATCCAGGCACTGGCTCGGCTGCCGCTCGACCAGCGGCGCCGCGACCGGGGCGCGGGGCTGGACACCGCCGGATTCATCTCGGGCTACCAGGGCTCCCCGCTGGGCGGCTACGACCTCGAACTGGGACGCACCCGCGCGCTGCTGGAGGAGCACGGCGTCATCCACCGGCCGGGGCTCAACGAGGAACTGGCCGCCACCTCCGTCGGCGGGACGCAGATCGCCGCCACCCTGGCGGGGTTCCGCCACGACGGGGTCTTCGGGATCTGGTACGGCAAGGCGCCGGGGCTCGACCGGGCGACCGACGCCATCCGGCACGCCAACCTGGCGGGCACCCATCGCAACGGCGGTGTGGTCGCGCTCGTCGGGGACGACCCGGTGTCGAAGTCCTCCACCGTGGCCTCCGCGTCCGAGGCGGCGCTGGCCGACCTGCTCCTGCCGGTCCTGTACCCGGCCGACCCGGCCGACATCCTCGAACTGGGACTGCACGGGTTCGCCCTGTCCCGGCACAGCGGCCTCTGGACGGCCATGAAGATCGTGACCAATGTGGCGGACGGGTCGGCGACGGTGGACCTGCCGGCCATGAGGCCGGAGCCGGTGCTGCCCGAGGTGCTCTTCGACGGCCGGCCGTACCGGCACGTGCCGACGGCCCGCATGCTCACCCCGGTGCCGCTGGAGCTCGAGCGTTCCGCCTACTACGCCCGCATGGAGATCGCCCGCGCCTACGGGCACGAGAACCGGCTCAACCGCGTCACCGCAGGACGGCCCGGGGACGAGATCGGGCTGGTGGCGGCGGGGAAGACCTACCTCGACCTGCGGCAGGCGCTCGCCATCCTCGGCCTGGACGACGAGGAACTGGCGCGCCGGGGCGTCCGCCTGCTCCGCCTGGGCATGCCGTGGCCCCTCGACGGCCGGACCGTCAGGGAGTTCGCCGCCGGGCTCCGCGAGATCGTGGTCGTGGAAGAGAAGCGCCCGTTCGTGGAGCAGCAGATCAAGGAATTGCTGTACGCCGTTCCCGACCGGCCGGCCGTCCTCGGCAAGACGGGCGAGACCGGCCGCCCGCTGTTCTCCGCAGGCGGCGAACTGGGGCCCGACCTGATCGCCAGGAGACTGGCCCCCCGCCTCGGCGTGGAGCCGCCGCCGCGCGCGAGCCGGGAGACCATCCCGCTGATGGCGCGCACGCCGTACTTCTGCTCGGGTTGCCCGCACAACCGCTCGACCAAGGTCCCGCAGGGCACGCTGGTGGGCGCCGGGATCGGCTGCCACACCATGGTCGTCTTCATGGACGAGGCCCAGGCCGGGGAGGTCGGCGGGCTCACCCAGATGGGCGGCGAGGGGGCGCAGTGGATCGGCATGGCGCCCTTCCTCGACCGCGACCATCTCGTGCAGAACATCGGCGACGGCACCTTCCTGCACTCCGGGAGCCTCGCGGTACGGGCGGCGGTGGCGGCAGGCAGCCGCATCACCTTCAAACTGCTCTACAACTCCGCGGTCGCCATGACCGGCGGGCAGCGGGCCGTCGGCGGGATGCCCGTACCCGAGATCACCCGCCTGCTGGCCGCCGAAGGCGTACGGAAGATCATTGTCACGACCGAGGACCCGGCCCGGTACCGCGGTGTGCGGCTCGCGCCCGGTGCCGAGGTATGGCACCGCGACCTGCTGGTCCAGGCGCAGGAGACGCTGGCCGCGGTCGACGGCGTGACCGTGCTCGTCCACGACCAGGAGTGCGCGGCAGAGAAGCGGCGCAAGCGGCGGCGCGGGCAGGCGGTGGCCCCGGCCACGCGGGTGGTCGTCAACGAGCGGGTCTGCGAGGGCTGCGGCGACTGCGGGGCGAAGTCCAACTGCCTGTCGGTGCAGCCGGTGGACACCGAGTTCGGCCGCAAGACGCGCATCCACCAGGCGAGCTGCAACGTCGACTACTCGTGCCTGGACGGCGACTGCCCCTCGTTCCTCACCGTCACCCCGGCGCGGGGCGCCTCGCGCGGCGGGACGGCCGCCCGAGTGCGGGACGCGGAGAGCTGGGCGCGGGAGGAGCCGCCCGAGCCCGCGGCGCGGGTCCCCGCCGACCGGTTCGCCATGAAGATCACCGGGGTGGGCGGCACGGGCGTGGTCACGCTGGCGCAGATCATCGCGGTCGCGGCCACCCTGGACGGCAAGCACGTGAGAGGGCTCGACCAGACGGGCCTGGCGCAGAAGGGCGGAGCGGTGGTCTCCGACCTGACGATCACCGCCGAGCCGGTCGAACAGTCCAACAAGATCGCCGAACGGGGCTGCGACCTCTACCTCGGCGCCGACCTGCTCGTCGCGGGGGACGCCGCCAACCTCGCGGTGGCGTCGCCGGAGCGGACGATCGCGGTGCTGTCCACGGCGGAGGTCCCCACCGGGCGGATGGTCGCCGACCCTGGCCTGGCCTTCCCCGAGCCAGACGGCGTGGTGCGGCGCGTCCTGGCGCGATCCCGGGGCGAGGCCTCGGTGGTGCTGGACGCGCACGCCCTCGCCACGCGGCTGCTCGGCGACGACCAGTACGTCAACCTGCTGCTCCTCGGCGCCGCCTACCAGGCCGGGGCGCTGCCGGTGTCCGCCGCGTCGCTGGAGCGGGCGATCGAGCTCAACGGCGTCGCGGTGGCGGCCAACGTGCGGGCCTTCCGGCTCGGCAGGCACGCCGTCCACGGTCTCCCCGCCGCCTCCGATCCGCCGGCCGCGACCCCGGCGGAGGCGGCCACCACGCCCGGTGCCGGGGCGGAGGCGGCCGGCGGCCGGGCGCGTGCACTGATCGATCTGGTCAAGGCCGAGCCGGGGAGCGAGCTCGAACGGCTGCTCACCGTGCGCGTGCCCGAGTTGATCGCCTACCAGGACCTCCGCTACGCGGCGCGGTACGCCGAAGTCGTCGCACGGGTCCGGGAGGCCGAGGCCGCGGTCACCGACGCCACCACGCTCGCCGAGGCCGTCGCCTGGCACCTGCACAAGCTGATGGCGTACAAGGACGAGTACGAGGTCGCGCGGCTCTGCCTGGACCCGGCGGTGGGCGCCGGCGTCGAGGAGCGCTTCGGCGCGGGGGCCAAGGTGCGCTGGCGCCTGCACCCGCCCCTGCTGCGGGCGCTCGGGATGCGCCGCAAGATCTCCCTCGGGCCCTGGTTCCGCCCGGCGTTCCGGCTCCTGTACGCCATGCGCGGCCTGCGGGACACCCCCTGGGATCCCTTCGGCCGTGCCCAGGTCCGTAGAGTCGAGAGGGAGCTCGCCGGGGAGTACGTCGCCGCCGTCGACGAGTGTCTCGCCGGGCTGGCCCCGGACACCCACGCGCTCGCGGTGGAGCTGGCCACGCTGCCCGACCTGGTCAGAGGGTACGAACAGGTGAAGCTGGCGAGCGTCGCCCGCTACCGGCAGCGGCTCGCCGAGCTCCGCCGCCCCCCGGACCGCCACGGAGTCGAGGGCGCGCCGCCGCTGGAGGCGAGGTAGAGGCATGAAACCGGCCCGCCAGGACAGGGAGGAGGAAAATCGAGACCACCACCTGTGGGGGACGACACGATGGGACAGCAAGTAGCCAAGGAGCGGTTCTCCGAGGCGGAGTACGGGCGTTTCGGAGAGCGCCTGAACGACTCCGTCGCGGCCCTGCGCGAGCTGCTGGGCAGGCCCGGATTCGGTGCCGGACCCGCGACCATCGGCGCCGAGCTGGAGCTGTTCCTGATCGATCAGGACGGCCGCCCGCTCCGCCGCAACAAGGAGGTCCGCGCGGCCGCCGCCGACAAGCGGGTGGTCCTGGAGCTCGGCAGCTTCAACCTCGAAGTGAACCTGACCCCTCTGCCGCTGGCCGGCCGGCCCTTCACGGCGCTGGAGTGCGAGGCGCGCGACATGATGCTCATGGTCGACGAGGCCGCGCGCTCGCAGGGCGGCCACGTGGTGCCCATCGGAATCCTGCCGACGCTCACCGAGTTCGACTTCACCCGCGACGCCATGAGCGACGAGACCCGCTACCGGGCACTCAGCGCCGGCATCCGGCGGGTCCGCGCCGAGCCGTTCCGCGTCCAGATCCACGGCGTCGAGCGCCTGGAGCTGGAGGTCGAGGACGTCATCCTGGAGAGCGCCAACACCTCCTGGCAGATCCACCTGCGCACGCCTCCGGCGGACTTCGCCCGCGTCTACAACGCCGCGCAGCTCGCCATCGGCCCCGTGCTGGCCGTCAGCGGCAACTCCCCGGCCTTCCTCGGCCGTGACCTGTGGGAGGAGACCCGCATCGCGCTGTTCGAGGCATCGGCGGACGACCGCGACATGGAACGCCCGTGGCGCGTGGACGGCCGGGTGTGCTTCGGCTCGGGCTGGGTGAGCGGCGCCGAAGAGCTGTTCGAGCACAGCGTCCGCGAGTACGAGCCCGTCATGCCGGTGATGGACGACGAGGACCCGCTGGCGGTCGTACGGGCCGGCGGGGTGCCCCGGCTGGCGGAGCTGCGGCTCCACCAGGGCACGGTGTGGCAGTGGAACCGGCCCGTCTACGATCCCGCGGACGGCGGCCATCTCCGCGTCGAGCTGCGCGCCCTGCCGGCCGGCCCCACCTGCGTCGACATGACGGCCAACGCGGCGTTCCTGCTGGGCCTGGTGGTGGCGATGGCGGCCGTGCCGGAATGGATCGGCGGGTTCTCCTTCGCCGACGCCTACCGCAACTTCTACCGTGCCGCGAGGAACGGGCTGGACGCGACGCTCGCCTGGCCGGGCCGTACGGAGAGCGTGCCGGCCGCCGAGCTGATCGTCGACCTGCTGCCGGTGGCCCGCGCGGGACTGGCGTCGGCGGGGGTGGAGGAGGCCGAGGCGTCCCGGCTCCTTTCGATCATCGAGTCGCGCGTGCGGCTGGGCCGCACGGGCGCGATCTGGCAGCGCAGGGCGCTGGCCTCGCTGGAGGGGGAGCCGGGGGCGCGTGCGGCCATGCTGACGCGCTACCGCGAGCTCGCCTTTACCCAGGAGCCGGTGCACACCTGGCCCGACCCCTCCTAGGGGCGGGGACGGCGGCGCCGGACGGATCTACTGGTGGTCGGGGTCGACGCTCGTGAGGGAGCTTCCATAGCTCAGCGCGACGAGCTGGGCCACCGCGCTGTGCGCGCCGAGAGGCTCGGCGCATCCCGCGCCCACCGAATCCGCCGCCGCTGTGATCTTGTGGAGGTCGATCTCAGGGCCGATGAGGAACGGGGCGAGGGCCAGGCGTGAGGCGCCGATGTTGCGCAGCCGCTGGGCGGCGTCCCCGACGCCGGGCGAGGCGTCCAGCGAGGCGGCCACCACGGGGAGTGTGAGCCGCGCGGCCAGCAGGACGACCGTCGCGTCCGCCGCGCGTACCGCCTCCTGGCCGCCGACGGTGGCGACGATGATCCCGTCCACCGGGGCCGCGATGTTGAACAGGCGCATGCGGTCGGCCCGGGCGAGGCCGCTGTCGGAGAGCTTGACGTGCAGCGCCTCGGCGAGCAGGGGATGCGGCCCGAGCGGGTCGGCGATGGTCGTCATGACGTCGCTCTCGGCGACGGCCTCCCGGATGGCGCGGTACACCTGCTGGTGCGGCCCGGTCACCAGGGGCACCACGATCGCGGCCGGCGCCTCCTTGGGGCGGTCGGCGGCGCACTCGGTGAGCGTCTCGGCCAGGCTGGTCTTGGCGTCGCCGAGATGGATCAGGCGCACGTCGAGCTGGGGATGATCGACGCTGACGATGGTCTTGATGGCCGCGGGAACGTCGCCGGCGGTGCCCGGCGCGGCGAGCACGAGCGCGGGCGCGTCCGGAGGTAACTGCGCCGGCACCGGCCGCCGGTGCCGGCCGGAGCTGGTCCGGAACGAGCGTTCACGGACCGGGAGCTCCTGTGGAGCGTGATGACCATCGTTCACATCGGCGGATTTTACGGGGTATGTGGCAAAAGATGAGTCCGATTTGCTGCGACGCGCGGGCGGATACTGATCAGCCTCCGCTGACATCACTGACATATCTGGTCTCTGTCAGCGGCCGAGTACGAACGGTCCGTAATCGTTCGAGATCATCGTGGGGCCGTCGGCCCACCTCCGGGTGCCCCGGTGCGGTGGACCGCTGACATATTCGCGCCGGGGATCGGGAAAAGTTTTTCGCCTCGGACCTCTCTCGGCGGGTGGGCGGCCGGCGTCGTCAGTCCTCGAAGACCCTCGAACGGCCAGGTCTCGCCGCCGGCGACCCCTTCATGAACGCCGGTGCGACAAGTGCCAGCAGCGCGCAGGCACCCATGATCAGGGCCATGGGAAGCGCGCTCCGGTCGCCGCGCACGCCCGCCGCCGGTGCCACGAGCGCCCCGAAGGCGTACTGCAGGGTCCCGATGAGCCCCGAGGCCGCCCCGGCGGCCTCGGGCGCGCGTCCGAGCGCGAGGGCGCAGGCGTTGCCCAGCACCAGCCCGAGGGAGGAGACGGCGACCAGCAGCAGCGGAAGGCACGTGGCCTCGGTGAGCCGTCCGGTGAGGGAGAGCACGGCCAGCGCGGCGGCGGCCACGAACAGGATGGCCAGCCCGGTCCGCAGGAGGCGGTGCGGTGAGAAGCGGTACACCAGCCTGGCGTTGAGGGTGCTCACGATGAGCAGCCCCAGCGCGTTGAGGGCGTAGGCCAGCGAGAACGTGGCCGTGGACAGGCCGAGAAGGTTCGGCAGGACGAAGGGGGACGCGGCGACGTAGGCCATGAGGGCGCCGAACGCCAGGGCGAACGCCAGGGCGTACCCGAGGAAGCCACGGTCGAGGAGCAGGCCGCGCACCACCCGGGCGGTCCCGGCGCCGCGCCGGTGCTCGGGCAGCGTGTCGGGAATCGCCACCAGAGCGGCGAGGAACATCAGCAGCGACAGCAGGGCGAGCGCCGTGAACACGCCGCGCCAGCCCACCAGGCCGGTCAGGACGCCGCCGGCCAGCGGGGCCACGACCGTCGCGACGCCCAGGATGCCCATCAGGAGGCCGAAGATACGTGCGGCTTCGCGCCCGCGCGCGGTGTCGGAGACGATGGCACGGCCGATCACGATTCCGGCGGAGCCGGTGAGCCCTTGGACGAACCGCGCGGCCACCAGCACCCCGATGGTCGGGGCGATGGCGCACAGGGCCCCGGCGGCGGTGCACAGGGCGAGGCACACCAGCAGCGGCGTCCGCCGGCCGAAGCGCTCGGAGAGCAGCCCCGCCGCGAACTGGCCCGCGGCCATCCCGAGAAGGAGGCCGGTGATCGTGAGCTGCACCCCCGTGGCGGAGGCGCGCAGGTCGCGGCCGATGGGAAGGAAGGCCGGCAGGTACATGTCGAGGGCGAACGGCGGGAACACCGACAGCAGGCCCAGCACGGTGATCAGCACGGGGGAGATGGCGGTCGTTCTGGGCGCGCTGACGGTGGTGGTAGCGGACATGACGGCTCCCATCGGGCGGTGGGACGAGCGCCGCCGGTTCGCTGGTACCGGCGGGGGCCTTCGTGGTCTCCAGGGCCGTGTTCCTGTCAGGCTACGCCTGTGACCTGGGACGACCGGAAGGCGGGCGCGGCTCGCGCCGCGGTGCCGGCTGTCCGCCCGGTGCGGGGCGGAGGGGTGATGGGGCGGGACGCGGCTCAGGCGTCCTTGCGGCCGATGCCGCCGACGGCCCAGATCGTCCCGGGTCCGGTGTACGTCTCTCCGGGGTCCGGGCGCCACTCCGGAAGGTAGGCCACGCCGGGCTCCACCAGGGACAGGCCCTCGAACAGCCGCTCGATGTCGGCCTTGCTGCGGAGCTGGTCGCGGCGGGGGCCGGAGACGACTCCGTCGTCCTGGTAGAGGGCGGCGAGCTTGGCGGTGGTCTCGGGACGCAGGTCGGAGACGCTGTGGGCGATGGCCAGGTGGCTGCCGGGGACGACCGCGTCACGGAAGCGCCGCACGATGTGGGCCGCCAGCTCGTCCTCGGGGATGGTGACCAGCGTGAACAGCAGCAGGACCGCGACCGGTTCGCGCAGGTCGATCAGGTTGTTCAGGCGAGGGTGACCAAGGATTTGATCGGGGTCGCGCGCGTCGGCCTCGATGACGGCCGTCTGCTTGTCGTCTTCCAGCAGAGCCTGGGCGTGCACGACCACGACCGGATCGTTGTCGATGTACGCCACGCGGGAGTCGGAGGCCACCTCCTGGGCGATCTCGTGGACGTTGCCCTGGGTGGGAAGGCCGCAGCCGATGTCGATGAACTGCCGGATGCCCGCGCCGGCCAGGTAGCGCACCGCCCGGCTGAGGAACCGGCGGCCTTCGTGGCACATCATGGGCAGCTCAGGCGCGAGCTCGAGCGCCCGTCGCGCGGCCTCGCGGTCGGCGGCGAAGTTGTCCTTGCCGCCGATGAAGTAGTCGCACATCCGGGCTTCGTTGGGAATCGTCGGATCGAAACCGAGACGTTCGAGTTTGGAGTGGGCCATCATGATCCCCCCGTTCCGCCGGAAGCCGAATGTGCGCGCTGGTGGGGAGACGATAGCCGTCTTTCACGGAGCGCCGGCTCGGATGGCGACGGTTTCAGCGGTACGAACTGATTACAGTCTGCACGCTGCCGTACGGGTTCGATGGCGTTAGTAGCAAATCTCGAGGTGCCTCACCGGGTGGGGCGAGCTGCCGGGGAGGGTGAAACCGGCCCAGACGGCCTTGCCGGGGGAGCCGAGGGGAGCCCATCCCCATCGGTGGCTGATGCCCGCGACGACCTGCAGGCCGCGCCCGCCCTCGGAGCCGAAGTCGGGGTCGCGTGGCGTCGGGCACTCGTCGCTGGGGTCGGTGACCACGCATATCAGTGACTCGTCGGTGAGGGCGAGGATGATCCGGACGGGGTGGCCGGAGAACACGGTGGCGCGGTTGCCGAGCCCGTGCCGGAGTGCGTTGATCACCAGCTCGCCGATGACCAGCTCGGCGTCGTCGACCAGCTCGTCCAGTCCCCAGCTGCGCAGTGTGGTGGTGGTGAACCCGCGTGCGGTGCGGGCCGCGTACCGGTCGTGGCGGAGCTCGCAGAGCGCCAGTTGCAGCCGCTCGGGGTTCTGGTCGCCGCCCTCGACCGCCCAGGGACCGGCCGGGGAGAGCACGTGGTCGAGCGCCGCCAGCCAGCCCTCCCACGTGTCGTCGCCCACCCGTGTGGGTTTAGTCCGATGTGTCCCGTACCCAGTCATAGGTGAGCCTTGTGAGGTTAGGTCGATCCCAAGGTGGAGTGAACTGCTTGACCATATTGCTCCCTTTTAGTGTGCAGGTGCAAGTACCGATGCACGTGCAAACGCACAGAGGTATGCTGACGCTTGAGGGTGGAAGCACCTGTCTGGGGTCCTCGCACCAGTGAGAGGCCTGTGGAGACGGATGTCAGGGTTCGTCGTTTTCCGGGGATGTGTGAAGAGACGAGATGGACGAGATCTCCAACGGCATGGCCGCGTCCGCGATCGAGGGAGCGCGATGGCGTAAGAGCGCCTACAGCAATCCGAGCGGCAACTGTGTCGAGGTGGCGCCCCTGCCGGGCGGGGACGTCGCCGTCAGGAACAGCCGGCATCCGGCAGGTCCGGCCCTGATTTACAGCCGTGGGGAAATTGCCGCCTTCATCCAGGCGGCCAAGAACGGCGACTTCGATGACCTGGCACTTTGACGGATAGAACAGCTACGGAGTGTGGGAAATCGTAGCCTAAGGGTGATATTGGGGTATATCCGGATTAGGGGTTCGGGGGTATCGTGAACTTCTCTGTGACCGCGAGAAGTGAGACCGTACCGCTCGTCTAAGGAATGAAAATGATCACAGCCCGAGCCGAAGGGGACGAGACCCCGCTCAACATGATGGCTCGGGAACGAGGCAGCTCAACGGTCCTGCGGATCCTCCTCGGATCACAGCTCCGCCGCCTGCGTGAGAACCGCGGCATCACCCTCGAAGCGGCAGGTCATTCCATCCGGGCCTCACACTCCAAGATCAGTCGCATGGAGCTCGGACGGGTCAGTTTCCGAGCGCGCGACGTGGCCGACCTGCTCACCCTCTACGGCGTCACCGAGGAGAGCGAGCGCGACGCGCTGCTGTCCCTGGTCGCCCAGGCCAACCGCCCCGGCTGGTGGCACAACTACGACGACGTCCTGCCGAACTGGTTCGAGGCGTACGTCGGGCTCGAAGAGGCCGCCACCCGGATCCGCAGCTACGAGGTGCAGTTCGTCCCCGGCCTCCTCCAGACCGAGGAGTACGCCCGTGAGGTCGTCCTGCTCGGCCACCCCGACGGGACCGAGGAGGAGCTCCAGCGACGGGTCGACCTGCGGATGGCCCGGCAGAAGCTGCTCGGCCGGGCGAACGCCCCGCACCTGTGGGCCGTGGTCGACGAGGCGGCGCTGCGGCGCCCGCTCGGCGGTGCGGAGGTCATGCGCGGCCAGATCAGGCACCTCATCGAGGTCATCGCCTCCCCCAACATCACCGTGCAGGTGATGCCGTTCAGCGCCGGCGGTCACGCGGCCGCGGGCGGGCCGTTCAGCATCCTGCGCTTCTCCGAGCGCGACCTGCCCGACGTGGTCTACCTCGAGCAGCTCACCAGCGCCATCTACCTCGACAAGCGCGACGACCTCGACCGCTACCAGGCGGTCATGGAGCGCCTGTGCATCGACGCCATCCCGGTGTCCGACACCAAGAAGGCCCTCACCCGCATCCTCGGCGAACTCTGACCCCGGCGCCCTGCGTGGCCGCCCTCTCCCCGCGAGGAGGAGTGTGGCCACGAAGACGCAGTCGGCCGGCGACAGGCCACTGATGTAGCTGTCGGAGCAGATGCCCACGACGGTCGCTTGATCCGATACCCGCGCCGATATTCCTACCGTGATCCGGTCCCGCGTGATCCGTGTCGACTTGTGAAGGTCGCACGTGAGTCCGGGGGACCCTGGTGTCGAGTGCCGGTGGTGAGGTGGGGTGCGGCGAAGTCGTCGCCGTTGTACGGTGCCGGCCCGGTGAACATCCGTGGCATCGCATGCTCATTAGAACGAGAAGCCCGTGGCAGGGGCCGACGGGCTTCCCGCACGACTGGAGTAGGACTAGAAGTCGAACTCGCCCTTCTTCGCCCCGTCGATGAAGGCGTCCCAGACGGTTGCGCTCACCACGAAGGGCGCCTTCTCTAGGGCCTCGGTGTCCCGCAGAGCAACCCGTCCACCTGACAGCGGAGCAATCTCCAGGCAGTTGCCCTGGTTTGATGCGCTCTTGGTGGCCTTACGCCAGGTCGCCGTCTGTAGTTCTTCGCTCAGGTCCATGATTTCTGCGCCTCTCTGATCAACTTGATCGAGACATGCTGCGGGTGTGCCTCGGCTCGGATTTTGTCGTACCTAGCGCGGATGGCCTCGACATCTTCCGGCCGATTCGTCACGTGCCCGTGGGTCGCGGATTCGATATATACCGTATCCGTGCCTCCTGGAAGTTGCGCGATAATAAATCCTCCGGAGACTCCCGTAGTTGCTCCGAGAACCAGGGGTACTACCAGGATGCCCGTCCGTGGCGACTCGATCGCCTCCAAGAGACGTTCGAGTTGGTGACGCATGACATCCCCACCGCCGATCGGGCGGTGCAAGACGCCTTCGTCCAACACAACCCAAAGCATCGGCCGGGTAGAGCGAGACAAGATCGCTTGGCGTTCCATTCGGGCCCGCACAGCGTTTTCCACCTGCTCACTTGCTATCCCAGGTTCACCGCTGATGACCACCCGAGCGTAGTCCTCCGTCTGTAGAAGGCCTGGTACGACGAGCGGTTCCCAGCTATGCAAGGTGTGGGCCTCCTGCTCGACTTCCAGCCAGTCGCGGAACCATCTGGGGCTCGCGCCCCGGGTCAGGTGCGCCCACAGGCGGACGAGCTCGCCGCCCGCGTTGAGGGCGTCGTCGTAGCGCTGCATGAAGTTCTGACTCGGCGTGCGCTCGCCGCGTTCGATGAAGCCGACCAGGCTCTGGCTGAACTGGATGATTTCGGCCAGGCGGTCTTGGGTCAAATTCGCCCGTATTCGGCGCTTGCGCATCTCGGCGCCCAGAAAAACCAGTGGCTTAACGCCCGGGTCGGGCTCGGGGGGTGCGTACATGCTGGCTCCGTCCGGCGAGAAATCGCTACTCCTTCAGCACAGCGAGCACACCGGCAGTACAAACTGTCCCGCAATGTGCTCCGCCTTTTGGTGCACAAGGTAGCTGGTCGGAGGCACTCTGTGAAGGGTTTTCGAGAGCAGGTGAAGGGCCGAAGGTGCTCTCTCACACGTATTGATGAGAGTGCCGTGGTCCTGTGGCAAAAAGCGTCAGCTATGTCTGGATAAGAGGGGATAAGAATGGTCGTCAAGAGAGCGGAAAAGCATCGCCACGACGATCGGCCCCTCCGTCTGCCGGACACGGACATGTCACCCCTCCGCTACCCCGCGACGGCTGTCACCGTGCCGTACCGGCGAGGCCGGCTGCCGAGTGCGCGGATCTCGTACGGCGGGCGCCAGCCGTACCCGGGCGGGGTCATGACATGACCGGGCGCGATACCGAGACACGGCGGCGCGGGCGGCACCGGCGTGGCGTAACCGCGACTCATGTCCACCCGCGACGGTGGGATCCGGCCAAGCGAGCCGCCGCCCAGCAGTTGGACCAGATCGAGCCCGCCTGGGCCGTCTGGTACGGCCTTGGCGCGCGGTGCTTCTACGCCATCGCCATCGGGCCCGTGCCGGAACCCCTGATCGTTCAGGCCCGTACCACTGACGAGCTACGTGGCCTGATGCGCGAGGCCGAAGGGCACGGGCGACACCCCCACCCACCTCTGCGAGCACCGCATCCCCTCGGAGGAGCCACCATGCCACAAACGCCGGACGGCTCCCGTGTCGTCTGCTGGGACGTGCCCTGCGACCTGTCGATGGTCGGCAAGACCCGGAGCATGGTCAACGAGACGCTCACCGGCTGGACCCTCCGGCACCTTGCCGACGATGTCGTCCTGGTGGTGGGGGAACTGCTCGCCAACGCCATCGCGTACGGGCGGCCCCCGGTCGCCATCTCCATCAGCACCGAGTCCGGCCGATTGTGCGTCCAGGTCACCGACCACGGCCCCGGGCAACCGCGCCTACTCGACCTGGGCACGGACGCCGTCCACGGTCGCGGCCTGGTCATCGTCGCGGCGCTCGCCCACGAATGCGGCGTCACCGAACTCGTCCGCACCCCCGGCAAGATCGTATGGGCCCGGTGGCACCTTTCCCCGTAAGTCTTCCCCGCCCGGCGTCGCGGTGCGCGAGTCAGACGACGAACAGCAGCGTGACGACGCATGCGGCAAGGAAGGTCACGAGCAGAGCCGCCGCGAACAGGACGGCGTATGACCTTCTTCTGCCCCTCAGCGCCACGAGCAGTCCGATGACCGGGATGCCCACACCCACCGCCAACGTGGTCAGCCTCAGCAGCACTTCGTGAACGTCGGGGCCCGGCGAGTGGCCGGCGCTGACCCTGCCGACGAACAGCCACAGGCTCAGCGCTGCCCAGAGTGGCGCGCTAAGCCAGAAGATCGTCATCAGAAAGAGGGACCTGTCGATACGCGACCCCATGTCCTTCGCTTCCATGCCGGAGATTGTCCCGGCGTACACGGACCGGCGAACCGTATACGTCGGGCTCATCGTTCAGCGAGTGGTCGGGAGTGTCCACGGGGGGCTTGTCTTATCGTTTTTCGATGTCTACCTTGAATGGAGTTCATTGATAAACGATGAAAGGGGGCGGTTCGGGTGAACGTGTCGCCGGGTCGGAGCGGGGTGCCCGCCGTGGTGGCGGGAAACCGGTGGTTCGGGCGCCTGCACGGCGTCGTCGTACTCTTGCTCATCGGCAGTGGCCTGGCACTGCTCAGCGGGCTCCTCGCGACGGTCGTCTTGGCACTGCAGGGCGGCGGGACGAACGTCGACTACGGCTTCCCGGGTCTGTGGCCGGCCGAGGTCGAGGCCGATCTGGACGGAGGGCTGACCCCCGGCACGCAGGTCGTGCGGACGATGGTCGAGGTGACGGCATACAACCCCGGTGACAGGGTCACCATCGCGGCGCTGTTCGTCCTCACGTGGCTGCCCACGGCCCTGACCGTGTTCCTCGCGCTGTTCTGGCTGTCGCGGATCACCCTTCCAGGCGGCTTCCGCGACAACGCGTTGTTCTCCTTCAGGACGGTGATCCTTCTGCGCCGTATCGGCAAGGTGCTCGTCTTGGGGTCCCTGGTGGCGGTCGCGCTCGACTTCGTCGCCAAGACCGCGGCCGCCCATATCCTGCTCCAGGACCGTTACCTGATCCCCGGTACGATCGTTTCGCCGTTGTTCGGGCTAGCGGCCGGTGTCGGGGGGTTCGTCGTGGCCGAGGTGATCCGGCGGGGCCTGGAGATGCTGGACGAGTTGCAAGGGACGATCTGAGTGCCACCAGGAGAGTCGGCGGGAGGCATCGAGGTGCGGCTGGACGAGCTGCTCGCCGCCCGTGGCATGACGCTGACCGAGCTCTCCTATCGGGTGGAGGTCACCATCGCCAACCTGTCGATCCTCAAGACCGGCAAGGGCAAGGCCATCCGGTTCTCCACCCTGACCCGCCTGTGCGAGGTCCTGGACTGCCAGCCCGGCGATCTCCTCCGCTACACCTCCAACGGAGGAGGCGGGATCCCCGGCGAGTAGCGCGACCTCTCCGGGTTGAACGGCATCCGGTCCCTCGTCCGGCTTCCGGTCACCGCCTCCGGCCTTGACTCGTACGAGGAGAAGCCCGTGGTGGCCTACGGGCTTCTCCTGGGTCTTGCGTAGGTGAAACACGCTCGGCAGCGTGCATGCCACTTATTGGGGGTTGTCCCAGATCGAGGTGCCGTACACCACCTGGTGCCGGTCGACGGGGATCACGATGTCGGCGGTCTCGACCGGGCGCGCGTCGGCGTAGTACGTGCGCTCGATGGTGAGCACGATCGCCCCTGGTGCGATGTCGAGCGCTGAGGCCTCCTCGGCGAGCACCTGACGAGCCGAGACCACCTCGGCCGCGTGCGTGATGTTCACCCCTATCTGCCGCATGCGTTCCACCACTCCACGGCCGGCGTGGGGGCCGTCTTCAGGCAGCACGATCGGTGTACCGCGTGTCAACGCCAGCGGCTCCCAGCTGCTACTGAGCTGCACGGGTTCACCGTCACCACGGAACACATACTTGGTGAACATCACGTCCGGCTCGTCGTTCTGCGGCGTGGGCAGCGCAAGGCGTTCGCGTACGTCGACCGAGGCGCGAGAGGTGCGGCTTTCGTAGTCCCACGACCCGCGTTGCGCGTAGTCCGTCATCGACTGGGCGAACGGACTGCCGCCCACCGCGTTCCGGTGCCAGTTGCGCACGAGTCGGCGTCGCTGTGGCCGGGCGCGGACGTAGGTACCCGACCCCGGACGTGCGACCGCCAACCCCTCGGTGACCAGCAGGCCCAAGGCGTCGGATGCCGTGTTGCGCGCCACTCCGTACACCTTGGCGATCTCGGGCGACGAAGGCAGCCGATCTCCCTCGGTGAGCTCGCCGGAAAGGATGCGAGCCCTTAGCGCGTCGGCGATGCGCACGTACACAGGCCGATCGGTTTCGTGATCCACCCGAGTAGCTTGACGGGTTGCCTATGCAGGTTGCAAGCTGTGCATGAAGCTATCAATCTGCCTAGGAAGCATGGCGGTAGTCTCGTGATCGAGCCGTTCCAGCAGTCATTGCCCGGTGAACCGGCGGCTGTTGACGCCGCGTGCGCCTGGATGAGCGCCATCATCGGCAGTGTCCAGCCTGACCAGGCAGAACTCGCCGTACGGATCACGAGAGAATTGATGGCCGACGCCATACGGCACACCCCCGCATCGGAGAAACTGCACCTTCGTGTCATTCCCTTGGCGACGAATCTCGTCATCGAGATTCGTGATCCGGGCGCTCCAGCCTCTGATGGCACCGCCCGTACCTCATGGGCCGACCTCTCCCAGGAAGTCGCCGAGTTCGGCAGCAAGCAGATCGCGGGCCAAGGACACATCGCCTGGGTTCTTCTCCCCCCGAGACGGGCTTCGCATGACTGATCGCGATACCAGGACGGGACAGCGCGACGGCACCGGCGGAGCGGGACCGTGATTCGCGTTCGCCCGAGGTGCTGGGATCCGGCCGAGCGGGCCGCCGCGCGGCAGTTGGACCAGATGGAGCCCGCCTGGGCCGTCTGGTATGGGCTCGGTGCGCGTCGTTTCTATGCCGCCGCGGTCTGGGCCGCGTGCGAGCCCCTGATGGTTCAGGCCGGCACCGCCGACGAGTTGCGCGACCGCATGCGGGAGGCCGAGGTGGGCGACCTCATGCGTGAGGCCGAGCGGCGCGACCTTGTGCTCCAGGCCGAGCGGTCCGCATGGGCGCGTCGCCCACGGCCACCAACGGCGCTCGTGCCCCGGGAAGCCTTGCCCGCGCGGCCGGGGCTCGCGCCCCGCGTACCCCTGCCTGCGCGGCCGGTGCCGATGACGCCCTCGTACGGTCGGCCGTGCTCGTACCGGGACAAGGTTGATCGTTCCGGCGGGCGGCGGTCTGCTTTGGGGTTGGACCAGGGCTCTTTGTGAAGTGCCGTCGTCCATCTCCCGGAGTTGCGGAACCGGTGTGCCGGGAGATGTCAGCGCTTCCGCTTCCTGCCGGGTCCACCGTGGCAGCCGCGCGATCCGGGGGCTGGGCTGGGGACCAAGGAGCCGGTGAACTCGTGCGCGCATCGGTTCGGGCACCAGCGTGGCAAGTTCGTTCATGGAAACGCGATCGGGATGGCCTGAACTCAGCACCGCCTCGATCATGTCAAGCATCGGCCATTTTCAATGCTTCGGTAGTAATCCGCGTCTCAACAGGCCGCCCACGCCTGACAGTCCGAGCCTAGGCGAGGACCATGACCACGGGCCGGATACCGCACAACCCGAGAATCAGGGTCAGGCCGGATCCTCGGGTTCGGGCAGGTCTGTCGGTGTCCGGCTCACTGGCCGGCCCTCCGCGCGGGCGAGTTCGGCGAAGCGTACGGCGTTGTGGATGGCGGCGCCGCCGGGGTCGTTGTTGAAGTAGACGTACACGTCGTCGTCGCGGTCCCATTCCTCGCCGATGCGGTGCAGCCAGGACCGCAGCGAGGTGTCGCCGTACATCGGCCAGGGCCGGGCGCGCCCCTGGTGGAATCGCATGTACCCCCAACCTGTGGTCCGCCACAAGGGGGTGCGCGGCCGGCCGAGGACGTCGGCCCAGCACAGGGAGGCGCCATGCGACTCCAGCACCTGCCGGACGGTGTCGGTCCACCAGGAGGGGTGCCGCGGCTCGACGGCGACCCGCACGTGGCGGGGAAAACACCGCAGGCACGCGTCGAGCCGCTCAGGCTCCGCCCGCAGGTTCGGCGGGAGCTGGATCAGGATGGGCCCGAGCTTGGGACCGAGACCTTCGGCGGCGGCCATCAACCGCTGGACCGGCTCCTCAGGTTCCTTGAGCCGCTTGATGTGGGTCAGGAAACGGCTCGCCTTGACCGCCATGACGAAGCCGTCCGGCGTCCGCTCGCGCCAGCTCTCGAAGGTCTCGCGGGGTGGCAGCCGGTAGAAGGCGTTGTTGTTCTCGACCGTGTCGAAGCACTCGGCGTACCGCTCCAGCCACAGCCTCTGCGGCAGCCCGGCCGGGTAGAGCACGTCCCGCCAGTGGAGGTACTGCCAGCCCGACGTCCCAACGAGCAACATGAGAGCTCCGCCCCTCGACTCCGCTCCCCAAGGGCCATGCCCGGCGGGGTGCCGGTCATGCTGCCTTTCTCACACGTCGGTACCGCGAGCCGAGCGGTTGACCGGCCCTCTCGCCTGGCGCGTGTTCCCGGACAGGCCGGGGGGACTCCGACGGTCCACGGCTTTGTCGGTGTGGATCTCTAGCGTCCGTGCCATGACGAACACGGTACAGGCGTATTCCTACGCCGGGCCCTCCACGCTGGTGGGGGATCGACTGGGGTTGGCGACCTCGGGCGGGCGGACGGCCACGGGGCTGGCCGGCCGCCCCAGGTTCTTCAGCGGGGTGGTCACCCAGGCGGCTCCGGCCGCGGCGGCGCTGCTGGCCGTGGCCGATGTGGCGCTGGCGCGCTACCACCAGCCGCGCGCGGCGGGAAGCGGCCGGACGCGCGATCCGGTGATCACCTGCGACGGTGAGCGGCTGCGGTTGGAGTCGTTCTCCGCCTGCGGCGGCGTGTACGCCCGGCTCGACCTGCTCGGAGCGGCGCTCGACGGCGAGGTGTTCGACCGGGGCGCGACCAACGTCGACGTCAACGGCCCGCTACGCGAGGCGCTGGCCCGTGTCGGCGGACGTGACCCGCTGCACCTCGGCGTAGGCGCCGACGAGCTGGCCGTCACCACGCTCAACGGCGCGGTGGTGGAGAAGAAGGTGCCGCTGCCCGAGCGGTGGCTGCGCGGGTTCGCCGAGGTCCAGGTGATCGCGTCCGGGTTCGACCTGCGCGCCGAGCCGGCCGGCATGGCGGCCGTCCGCTTCCTGCGCGGCCTGCCCAAGAAGGCCACGGCCGGCGTCTGGGTGGTGCCGTCGGGCCGTGAGCTGCGGGTGACCACGGCCCCGGCGCGAGGCGCGGTGTGCCTGGCCGGTGTCGGGCGGCTGGCCACGCTGCACCCGCTGTTGCGCTTCGCCACCAAGCTGCGCGTGTACGGCCCCGCCGTACAGGATCAGGTCGTCTCCAGCGCGTGGGAGCTCGAACTGCCGGGCATGCGGTACACCTTGGTCCTGTCGCCGCAGGCCTGGCGGGGTTTCTCCGGCGAGGGCGCGGTGCTGGCCGATCTGTCCGGCGACGACGCCGAGGCGGACGCGGACGTGATCGGCATGCTGCTCAACTTCGAGCCCACCGTGGAGACAGGCCTGCTGGCCGACCGGTCGGGGCTGACCCCCGCCCGGGTCAGGGCAGCGCTGACCCAGCTCGGCACGGCCGGCAAGGTCGGGTACGACCTGGCCGAGGCGGGCCACTTCCACCGCGAGCTGCCCTACGACCGCGAGCACGTCGAGACCCTCAACCCGCGCCTGGCCGCCGCCCGGGCGCTGGTGGCCGCCGGTTCCGTACGGCTCGCCGGTTCCGGCACGGCGCGGGTGACCACCGGTGGCGGGGTCTACGAGGTCGGGTTGGAGACCGGCTCGTGCACCTGTCCCTGGTGGTTCGATCGCCGAGGGTCCCGGGGCCCCTGCAAGCACGTGCTGGCCGCCCGCATCGCCGTACACGACACCGAAGGAGCCCTGCGATGACCGCCTGGGACGAGATCCGCGTCCTCATCGACGCCGGGGACGCCGGCAAGCTGATCGACCGGCTCGTCGAGTTGGACGACCATGAGCGGAAGCTCGTCGCCGGGGAGCTGCGCGGCCACATTCCCTTCCTGCGTGCCCGCGCCGAGACCCTCCAGCAGCAACGATGGAGAGAGGAGCGCAGGCGGCGCGGCCGGCACGAGCCTGAGCACGAGCCTTGGCAGGATTGGGCCGATCTGATGCGGCTGGCCGGCGCCGGGACGCTGAGCGCCGTCACCGCGGTGGCCTCGTGGGTGACCCGCCGCGATCTCACGACCTGGCGGATCTTCGCCCGCCGCCCCGGGTTCGGCGACCCCGCGCCGGTCGTCCGGCTCCTCGCCCACCGCCCCGCGCAGTGGCAGGCCGAGCTCGCCGAACGGCTCGCCGTCAAACTTCGCGGACCTCGCGACGCCGGGGTCCCTCTCGCGCTGGCGATGCTGCGGCACACCGGGGTGGAGCCGCCTCAGCACGACCCTTTGGTGGTGGCCTGGGTGTCGGCCGGGGTGGGCTCCGATCCCGACCCGCTGCTGCCGGCACTGTTACCGCGGATCTTCGAGGCCGAGGGCGTCGGCAGGGCGTTGCAGCACGAGCGGACCGACCCGATCTCGCCCTGGTTGCGCACGATGCGGGAGCTGTCGGAGTCCGGTGCGGTCGGCCGGGCGTCGCTGCTCGACGGTTGCTTGGGCCGTTTCCTGCGTGGGGGGAACGCACAGGACCTCCGGTTCTTCGTCCGCCTCCACGGGCTGCTAGAGCCGTCCGCGGCCGAGGTGAAGGCGCGGCGCCGCGACTACCTGCGGCTGCTGCCCGCCGCGCCGGGGCCGGTCGCCGAACTCGCCCTGCGCCATGTTCGGCGGCTGGAAGCCCACAATCCCGCCGAGGTGGCCGAGGCGCTCGAAGGGCTGCTGTTCCGTGCCGAGGCCACGCTGGTGCGGGCGGGCCTGACCTGGTTCGACCAGACCGCGCGGCAGGCGCCGGAGCAGGCCGACGACCTGGCGCCCGCGCTGGTCACCGCCTTCCACCACGAGTCCTACGACGTTCAGCACAGGGCCGCCATGCTGGCGCTCAAGCACGCCGGCCGTTTCAGCCCGCTGGGAGCCGAGACGATCAGGGATGCCGTCCCGGCGCTGCCCCCAGCGCTGGGCGAGCGGCTTGTCACGGTCTTCGGCGGTGCGGCGGCCGTCCCGGCCACCACCCCGCCCTACATCCCCCCGCCTCTCCCCGCGCCACCGGCGGTCGGCGCGTTCGCGGCCGTCCCGGCCACCCCCGCCGCGATGGAGGCACTCGGCTGGACATCCTGGGAATGGCAGGACGGCGAACGATGGCTGGCCGGCTTCGTCCGTCTCGCCGGACAGGACGTGCGGGGCCTGCGTGTCGCGCTCGGCGCGGCGTTCGGCTCCAGTTACTCCCAGCTGTACGACATGCGCACGTGGACCAGCGTCGACTACTGGCGTGCGGCGATGGCCAGAGAGCTGATCACGCCGGGAACCGACCCCGGAGTCCCGGTCGAGCGACCCGAGCCGTACCACGAGGGAAGACGTTCATCGGCGGCGGTCCTCTTCGCCGCGATGGCCCGCAACGCCGAGGGGAACCAAGGAGACGGCGAAGAGAAGATCGTGGAGGAGGACGACGAGGGCTTCACGTCCGCCGTCCTGCCCGCCGGGCTTCATGGGCAGATCTTCGGCGGGCTCGAACAGGCCGGTAATATGACGTCCGCGCACGCCGCGCGCGCGGGCGATCCGCCGGCCGAGTACGACACCGAGGAGACCCGCCTGGTGTCCTTCTCCTGGACGGGGTACGCCTCGCCGTTCCGCTCCCGCAAGCCCCGGCCGGTCCCCGAGGCACCACGAGACCGGCTGCCGAGCCCCCGGAAGGTGTCGCCTCCGCACCTGTTCCTGCTGCGCAGGTGCGCGGAGATCCTGGACGCGCTGAAATCCGGGACGCTGCCACCGGTCCTGCTGGCCACACCCACGCTCTCCACCGGGACGCTCGACCCGGACGTCCTGGTCTCCCGGCTGGAGGAGTGCGAGGCGGCGCACGCGGTGCCCCTCCCCGCCGACCTGCAGCAAGCGCTGCTGCGCCTGCCGCGCGGGGCTCACCCCGAGGCGGCGGCCCGGGCGGAGCGGCTGACCTCCGAGGCGGGTCGCACGGCGGCCCGGTGGCTGGCCGACGGGGGCCTGCCGGATCCGGAAGCCGGGGTCCGCTGGAGTTACAGCGAAGGCATGAAAGAGCACTACATCGACGAGCGCCCGCCCGCCCAGGTCGGCCAGGTAAGTCTGGTCCCGCGGCTGAAGGCCGCACCGACCGGACTGCACCTGATCGACGAGCTGCTCCGTGAACCGGCGAAGTGGAGCTGGGACGACCACGGCGGTCACATGGGCTGGTGGCCGTCGATCCTGCCGTCACACCGCGAGGTGGTGGCCGTCAACCTGCTGCCGCACCTGCTGTACCAGTGGAACCGGCCCGGCGTCTATCCCGGCCACGCCGCCATGCTCGCCGCGGCCGACGGTCCGGCGGGGGAGGCGACCGCGCTCGTGCTGGCGTACTTCCTGGCGCAGAAGAAGCCCGGCGACGCGGTGTCGGTCTTCCTGACGATGGCGGCGCGCGGCGATCTCCCGGCGTCCACGCTGGGCGTCCAGCTCGGGCTGCTCGTCAGGTGGACGTGGCTCAAGCGGCAGCATGTCGTGAACGCGCTCGCCGAGGCCGCCGATCGGGGAGCGCACCAGCAGGTCTGGCAGGTCCTGCGAACGCTGCTCCCCGCCCTGCTTCCCCGGGACGGGGAACATGCGCGCGGCGGCCTGGTCAAGCTCGTCGAGCTGGCCACCACGGTCGCGGCCCGGGCCGGCGTCCGGGGCGCCATCCCCGAGGTCGCGGCGGTCGCCGGTCGCAGGACCACCAGCATGTTCGCCCGGGAATGCGGCCGCCTGCACGACCACCTCACGCGCTCCTGACCCTTCGTTCCCGCCCGGGGACCATGAGGCCGGTCGATCGCGGCGAGGGTTGGCCAAGAGGGCGGCGGCGGTGTGGACGTCGAGGCCGGTCAGGTCGCGGCGAGGGTGTCCAGGAGGGCAGCGGCGGTGTGGACGTCGTCCGTCAGCGGGCGGTCCTCGTCGCGGGGGTCGAGCAGTGCGGCCGCCTGGGCGAAGGCCGCGCCGACGGGGGAGGAGGGGGCGGGCGTGAGGCCCCGCTGGCGGAGCGCCCGTACGACCGCCACCAGTTCGCAGGCCAGCACCAGACGGTAGGAGGTCGCCGCCTGCAGGGTCTGCCGGGCCGACTGGGAGGCGAAGCTCGCGTGCTCCTCCACGCCACGGGAAAGGACGGCATGGCCCAGCGCGGCCGGGTACGCCGTGTTGCACACCGGCCGGGACTTCTCAGCATCTGGTCGCCGTCTGCCGCTACGCGTGGGGCGGCCGTGAGCCGCCCGCGGGGGTCCGCGCGTGCCGCTCCTCTGCCGCGACGGCGTGGCAGAAGCCGACGAAGGCGTCGGCGGCGGGGATCCGGTAGCGGTCGCGGTGCCAGGCGACACCGACGACGCGAGGTGGCACGCCGTCAAGGTCCAGGACGCTGATGCCCGGTCGCTCAGGGTCGACCGACAGCGAGGGCATCAGCGCCGCGCCCACCCCTTCGGCCGCTAGGCCGAGCAGGGTGCCGTTGTCGTTCGACCTGAACACGATCTGGTCCCGGAGGTCGGGCCGGCCGAGCCGGTTCTCGACCAGGTTCGCCTCCCGAAGCGGGCTGTACGTCATCAACGGCAGTCCGGTGAGCAGCTGGAGTGGCAGGGGAGAGGACCGGCCGGCAGGCTCGGAGCCGGCGCGCATGACCAGGACGTATGGGTCGTCGAGCAGCTCGACCGCCTCGAACGGCCCAGGGACCAGCGGGAACGTCATGAAAGTCAGGTCCAGGTCGCCGTGCTCCACCTGGGCCAGCAGGCCGCCGTCGTCCGGCAGTTCGGTGAGCCGTACCTCGACCTGTGGCCAGGCGGCCGAGAACCGCCGCAGCACCTTGGGCAGGATCCGCACGCCGACGCTCTGGAAGCAGCCGACCCGCAGCACGCCGGAGCGTCCCTCGGCGAGCGCGTCGATGTCGGCGGCGGCGCTGGCAAGACGGGCGACGATGGACTCGGCGTGCCGCGCCAGGAGCTCGCCGGCGGCCGTGAGAGAGACCGGCCGCGGCCCGCCGGGTCGTTCGACGAGCTGTTGCCCGACGATCCGTTCCAGCCGGGCGATCTGCTGGCTCACCGCGGACTGCGTGTAGCCGAGCGTCTCGGCGGCACGGCTGAACGACCGCTCCCGCGCGACGGCGGCCAGCGCGCTGAGGTAGCGCAGCTCGATGCGGCTCCATGACGACATGGTGCAACTATGTCATTCGCTTATGAAACCTAGAAATAGCTGGATTTGTCGTAATAGACGGTGGTCGTTCACAGTCGTGCCAGGTAAGCCCTGAGTTTCAGGGCCGTGCCAGGACACCCACATTCAGGGTCGTGCCCGCACGCCCACGAAGGAGGAACGCCGTGACCCCCGCCGCCACCGCGAACGTGCTCACCCCCGCCGGCATCATCGACCTGGACCGCTACCCGATCGACCGTCTCGACGGCTCCGAAGGCCGGGCGATGCTCGACGCCATTCGCGCGGACCTTCGGGCGCGGGGTGCCTGCCAGCTTCCCGGCTTCCTTCGGCAGGAGGCGGTCGACCGGCTCGTCACCGAGGCGACCGGCAAGCGCGACATCGCCTACCGGACCGACGATGTGCACAACGTCTACTTCGAGGCGATCGACGAGACCCGCCCGGAGCACGCCCTGCTCCAGCACTCCTCCAAGAACGCCATCGCCTGGGACCGGATCGACCCGGATTCCCCGGTGCGGATCGCCTACGAGTGGGACGCGCTGACCACGTTCGTCGGAGAGGCGTTCGGGCTCCCGGCCTGCCACCGCGACGAGGACCCGCTCGGGGCGTGCTCGCTGATGCTGTTCGAGGAGGGCGACGAGCTCGGCTGGCACTTCGACCGCGCCCACTTCGTCGTCACGCTCATGTTGCAGGGCGCGCGGCACGGCGGCGAGTTCGAGTTCTTCCCGAACCTTCGCACGGAGCAGGACGAGAACCACGAGGGCGTGCGAGAGCGCCTCACCGGCTCGCGGGACGGCGTGATCACCCTGGTCAACGAGCCGGGCACGCTCAGCCTCTTCCGGGGGCACTACTCCATGCACCGCGTCACGCCGGTGAAGGGCGGCAGGACCCGGGTGAACGCCGTCCTCGCGTACGCCGAGAAGCCCGGCCGCAAGCTCAACGACCTGACCCAGAAACTCTTCTACGGCAGAACCGCCTGATCCGCACGGCACCCGGGCTTGTCGAGAGATCGTCGGCGAATCCGTCCTGCTCTGGACCGACCTCGCCGGCGGGCACTCAAATGTCGGCGAGGACGTCGAGAAGTGTGGTGGCGGTCTCGACGTCCGGGCTCAGGGAGCGGTCCTCGGCTCGGGGGTCGAGGTACGGTGCCACCTTGGCGAAGGCCGTGCCGACGGGCGCCTTGGGGTCGGGGGTGATGCCGCGCTGTCGCAGCGCCCGCACCACCGCGACGAGCTCGCACGCGAGGACCAGCCGGTAGGCCGTGGCCGCCTGGAGTGTCTGCCGCGCCGACTGGGAGGCGAAGCTCGCGTGCTCCTCCACGCCCCGGGAGAGAACGGCGTGGCCGAGCGCGGCCGGGTAGGCGGCGTTGCGGAGCTGGGCCAGCGCGGAGTTGGCGGAGTATTCGAGGATCATCACGCCCGAACTGGCGGAGGCGCCCTCGGCGAGGAAGGGGCGCAGGCCGGTGAACGCCGGCTCCACCAGCGTGGCGAGCCGGGCGGTCGACAGGTGCGCGGTGTGGAGCAGCGCGACCCGCAGGTGGTCGAGCCCGAGCCCGAGCGTCGCCTGGTGGAATCCGCCGTGGTGGTGGACGGTGCCGTGCGCGGCCGAGACGAGCGGGTTCTCCGACGCCGAGTTGATCTCGATGTCGAGGACGCGTTCCAGCGCCGCGGCGGCCTCGACGGCCGGGCCGTGCACCTGGGGGAAGCAGCGGTAGCCGAACGGATCCTGGACCCGTGCCGTCGCGTGCCGCGGCCCGCCGAGCAGCCGCCGCATCTCGGCCCCCACCGCGATGTTGCCAGGGTGGGGGCGCCCGGCGTGCACCTGCTCGTCGTACGGCTCGGTGCCGCCGTCCACCGCGAGCAGTGACAGGGCCGTGATCACCTGGGTCGCCCGCAGCAGGGCCGTGATGTCCGACCAGCCGAGCGCGGCCTGCCCGATCGTGAGGGCGCTGCTGCTGCAGAAGGCGAGCGCGTCGCCGGTCTCCAGCGTGATCGGCGCGGGCGGCGATCCCTGCCCGCCGGTCCACGGTCGCTCGCCGATGAGGGTGAGCCCGGCCTCCGCGAGCGCGGTCAGGTCGCCGGTGCCGATGGCCCCGATCTCGTGGACCTCCGGCAGGTGCCCGGAGTTGAGCGCGTGGGCGAGCACCTCGGCGAAGGCCGGTTGCAGCCCTGCGCCGCCGGCCAGGATCTGGTTCGCCCGCACCGCGAGCATCGCACGGACCTGGGTGGCGGGCACGAGGGGGCCGATGCCGCCCGCGTGGCTTCGCAGCAGGCGCAGGCCGTGGGTGTCGCTGTCGGCCTCCGCGACGCCCTCACCGCGGTTGGCGCCCACCCCTGTGTTGCGCCCGTAGACGGGGCGCCGCATCACGATCTCCTTGGCCGCCTTGTATGCGGCGGCGGCCCGGTCCAGGCCCTCGGCGGCCAGGGAGACGGCAAGGGGGGCGGTGGGAGGAACAGCCGCTGGAAGCGACAGCGCCGGGAGCGGGGAAGCAGCCGCTGGAGCGGTGCGAACAGGGGGGACGGCGGCACCGGCACGTGCGATGTCGGTGATGTCGGCCGGACGGGTTCGGGTCCCGTCCAGGGTGATCATCCGTGACGCCATCAAAGAGCCCCTTAACACACACTTTACTCGGGATTTCGGGCCTACCAGTTGACATGAACTTATGCAGGAACAATCCTGCATGAAACTATGCATTCGAGGCAAGGGGTGAAACCCGTGATCAGATTCGATGCGGTCAGCAAGGTCTATCCAGACGGCACGACGGCGGTGGACACCCTCGACATGGTCATCCCGGAGGGCCGGATCACGGTGCTGGTCGGATCGTCGGGCTGCGGGAAGACCACGACGCTTCGAATGATCAACCGGATGATCGAGGCCTCGTCCGGCACGGTCACCGTCGGCGGCAGGAACATCGCCGACCTCGACGAGAACACCCTGCGCCGCGGCATCGGCTACGTCATCCAGCAGAGCGGGCTATTTCCGCACAAGACCGTGCTGGACAACGTCGCCACCGTTCCACGACTACTCGGCTGGGACAAGAAGAAGGCCAGGGCCCGCGCCGCCGAGCTCATGGAGACGGTCGGCCTGCCCGAGAGCATGGCCGACCGCTACCCGCATCAGCTCTCCGGCGGCCAGCAGCAGCGCGTCGGCGTCGCCCGGGCACTCGCCGCCGACCCGCCCGTCCTGCTCATGGACGAGCCGTTCGGCGCGGTCGACCCCGTGGTCCGGACCCTCCTGCAGGACGAACTGCTGCGCCTGCAGTCCGAGCTGCGCAAGACCATCGTGTTCGTCACGCACGACATCGACGAGGCGGTGCGACTGGGCGACCGGATCGCTGTGTTCCGAACCGGCGGGCGCCTCGTGCAGTTCGCGCCGCCCGCCGAGCTGCTGGCCCGCCCGGCCGACGAGTTCGTGGCAGGTTTCCTCGGCGCCCAGCGCGGGCTGAAGCTGCTGTCACTGACCTCGCTCTCCGAGGTGCCCACAATTCCGGTGGCCACCGTGGAGCAGCGCGTCTCCGTGGCCGAGGCCCTGGCGACCGCCGCCCGTGCCGGTGACCGGTGGCTTCTCGCGGTCAGGGAGGACGGCGCGCCCCGCGGATGGCTCGACACCGACGGCCTGGACGGTACGGAGGGAAGTGTCGCCGGCCACGTCCTCGTGGCCGCCGCCGCGGTGGGTGGCGCCGACTCGCTCCTGGCCGCGCTCGACGCCGTGGTGGCCTCGCCGTGCGGCCTGGTCGTCCGGGTGGACGATCAGGGCCGGGTCGCCGGAGCCTCGACCGAGAGGGATGTCATCGACGCGGCGTCGCGCTACCGGGACGGGGTGATGGCGTCGTGAGGTGGTCCTGGTTCCCCGGTCACGCCGACGACCTCGCGTCCCTCACCCTGCTGCACCTGCAGATGACGGTGCTCGCGGTCGGGCTGGGCATCCTCATCGCCGTCCCGCTCGCCATCCTGGCCCATCGGGTCGGCCGGGTACGGGGGCCGGTGCTCGCGCTGACCGGCGTGCTCTTCACCATTCCCTCGCTTGCCCTCTTCATCCTGCTGCTGCCGTTCACCGGCCTCAGCATGACCACGGCCGTCATCGGGCTCACCGTCTACACGCTGGTCGTGCTGGTACGGAACACCATCGAAGGGCTCAGCTCCGTGCCCCCGCACATCAGCGAGGCGGCCAGGGCGATGGGCTACGGGCGGACGCACGTGCTGCTCGCGGTCGAACTGCCCCTCGCGCTCCCGGTCGTCATGGCCGGCGTGCGCATCGCGACGGTCATGACGATCAGCCTCGTCAGCGTCGCCGGGTTCATCGGCCAGGGGGCGCTGGGACAGCTCTTCATCGACGGATTCCAGCGCAACTTCCCCGAACCCATCGTGGCGGGCATCGCGCTCACCCTCCTGCTCGCCCTGGTCGCCGACGTCCTGCTCGTGGGCGTCCAGCGCGCCCTCACACCGTGGACCCGGAGGTAAGGCCATGGGCCTTCTGCAGCAGATCGCCGAGTGGTTCACGCAGGCGACGCACTGGTCGGGGGAGGACGGGCTCCCGGTCCGGCTCCTGGAGCATCTGGAGTACTCCGTGCTCTCCACCGTCGTGGCCGCGCTGATCGGGCTTCCCATCGGGCTGTTCATCGGCCACACCGGCCGGGGAGCGTTCCTGGCGATCAACCTCAGCGGCTTCGGGCGTGCCCTGCCCACCGTCGGCCTGGTCACCCTGGTCTTCCTGGTGAGCGGCCTGTCGATCTGGCCGGTGTACATCGCCCTGGTGGTGCTCGCCGTGCCCGCGATCGTGACCAACGCCTACGCCGGCATGGCCGGAGTCGAGCCCGATCTCAGGGACGCCGCCCGCGGCATGGGGATGACCGGCTGGCAGCGGCTCTGGAAGGTCGAGGCGCCGGTCGCGCTGCCGCTCATCCTCACCGGTATCCGGCTGGCCGCCGTACAGGTCGTCGCCACCGCCACGATCGCGGCGTACGTCAGCTTCGGCGGCCTCGGCCGCTACCTTTTCGACGGCCTCGCGCAGCGCGACCTCCCGCAGGTCCTCGCCGGCGCGGTCGCCGTGGCCGTCCTCGCCGTCGTCACCGACCTCCTCCTCGCCGCGCTCCAGCGTGTCCTGCTCCCGCGGGGCCTGCGCCTGCGGCGGGCGCAGGCCTCGGCGGGCGGCTGAGCGCGCGTACGAACCTCCGGCAGCCCACGCCCATCCCCGCTCCACCGTCACCAACCCCCACTCAAGGCTCCACGAAGGAACAGAACGATGCGTAAATTGAGCACCATCGCGGGTCTCGCGGCCCTCGCGCTGACCGTCACCGCCTGCGGCGGCGGCACCACCACTCTGGCGGAACCGTCCGGCAGGGCCGGTTCGACCGGCTCCTCCGGCGGCACCATCGTGATCGGCACGGCCAACTTCACGGAGAACGTCACACTCGGCTACGTCTACGCGGGTTACCTGAAGAGCAAGGGATACGAAGTCACCGTCAAGCCCAACCTCGGCTCGCGCGAGGTGATCTTCCCCGCGCTCCAGAACGGTGACATCGACCTGCTGCCGGAGTACCAGGGATCGCTGCTGCTCTACCTCGACAAGGAGAGCAAGGCGGCCGACGGCGCCGCGCAGGCGGCCGAGCTGAAGGGCAAGTTGCCCGCCGGGCTCAAGCTGCTCCCCTTCGCGCCGGCCGAGGACAAGACGATCTGGATGGTGACCCGGGCCACCGCCGCCAAGTACGGCCTGAAGTCGCTCGAGGACCTCAAGAAGGCCAACGGCAAGCTTGTTTACGGCGGCCCCCCGGAGGACAAGACACGCAGGGTCGGGATCGTCGGCCTGAAGGACGTCTACGGCGCGGAGTTCAAGGCGTTCAGGGCGCTCGACGCGGGCGGTCCGCTCACCAAGACGGCGCTGAAGAAGGGGGACATCGACGTCGCCGACATCTTCAGCAGCGACGCCGAGATCTCCTCGAACGACTGGGTGGGCCTGGAAGACCCGCAGCGGCTGCAGCCGAACGAGAACATCGCGCCCGTCGTGCGGGAACAGAAGGCCGACGACAAGCTCACCGCGGCCTTCGAGGCGCTCAACCCCAAGCTGACGACCGAGGCCCTGATCCAGATGAACCACAAGACCGACGTCGAGAAGGAAGACCCGGAGGACGTCGCCGACGAGTGGCTCAAGTCCACCGGCCTGGTCTCCTGACCGGTCCACCCGGCGCGCGACGGCCGTGGTACAAGGGCGAGGCCGGAGGCACAGGTCAGTGCGTCCAGGACAGAAGCGGAGCAGCAGGTGAGTGACCCAGTCAACCCCGGAGTGGCGGTCGCCTCCGAAGAGGCGTCGCGGATCGCGGCCCGGCTCAGGGAGATCGTCGAGGGCCATCGGCTGTCGCCCTCCCAGCGGCGGATCGCGCGCTACCTCCTGGAGCGCCCCCACGAGGCGGTGTTCCTCAACAGCATCGACATCGCGGAGGCGGTCGGGATCAGCCAGCCGTCTGTGACGCGCTTCGCGTTCGCCCTCGGGTTCACCGGCTTTCCGGAGTTCCGCGACCACCTCCGGGCCGCGTTGCGCGACGGCCCGGCACTGTACGCGGAGCCCACGGAGCTCAACCCCATCCAGGCCATGGTCAACTCCGAGCTGCGCAACCTGGAGCTGTTGCGTGACGCCCTCGGCGACACCCGCAGGCTGAACGAGGCCGCCGCCGCCCTGGCGGCGTCCCGGCCCCTCCCGGTCATCGGGCTGCGGGTGTCCGCGCCGCTGGCCCACCTGTTCGGCTACCTGGCGGCCAAGGCGCATCCTGATGTGAGGGTCATCGACACGCCAGGGTCGACGCTGGAGGACGGGCTGAGCCGCGCCGCCGACTCCGGGGCCGAATGGGTGCTCGCGTTCGGTCTGCCCCGATACCCCCGCGAGCTGAGGGACGGGCTCGTCTGGGCCAGGCGGGCCGGCCTGCGGGTGGTGCTGGTCACCGACCACTCCGTCGGCGCGCTGGCAGAGCACGCGGACGTCGTGCTCACGGCGCCCGTCAGCTCGCAGTTCGCCTTCGACTCGCAGGCGGCGCCGAGCGTGCTGTGCGTGGCGCTGGTCCACTCGATGTTCTACGCGCTGCCCACGCGGGAACAGGCGTCGATCGAGGAGTTCGAGAACAGCGCCGCGGAACGCCGGCTGTTCCTGCCGGAATGACCGGCGAACAGCATGTCGAACAAGAGGATCTGGATCACCGAGCCGCCGGCCCGAAGGGCATGGCGGCCGAGCAAGGAGAAGATCAGCGATGAGTGACGACGTCCGGCGGACAATCCGCTCTCCCCGGGGACAGGATCTTTCCTGCCAGGGATGGCAGCAGGAGGCCGCCTACCGGATGCTGCACAACAACCTCGACCCGGAGGTGGCCGAGCATCCCGACAAGCTCGTCGTGTACGGGGGGACGGGCAAGGCGGCACGCGACTGGCCGTCGTTCGACGCCATCGCCCGCACGCTGCGGGAGCTGAAGCAGGACGAGACCCTGCTGGTGCAGTCCGGCCGGCCCGTCGGCGTGATGCGCACCCACGAGTGGGCGCCCCGCGTGCTGATCGCCAACTCCAACCTGGTCCCCGACTGGGCGAACTGGGAGGAGTTCCGGCGCCTTGAGGCGGCGGGGCTCACCATGTACGGCCAGATGACCGCCGGCTCGTGGATCTACATCGGCACCCAGGGCATCCTGCAGGGCACCTACGAGACCTTCTCGGCGGTCGCGGCCAAGCGGTTCGGCGGCACCCTCGCGGGGACGATCACGCTGACCGCCGGGCTCGGCGGCATGGGCGGCGCACAGCCGATGGCCGTCACCATGAACGACGGTGTCGCGATCTGCGTCGAGTGCGACCCCTCGCGCATCGCCCGCCGGATCGAGCACCGCTACCTCGACGTCGAGGCCAAGGATCTCGACGACGCGCTGCGGCTGGCGGTGGAGGCCAGGGACGCCCGCCGCCCGCTCTCGATCGGGCTGCTCGGCAACGCCGCCGACGTGCTGCCGAGGCTGCTGGCGATGGACGCCCCGATCGACATCGTCACCGACCAGACCTCCGCGCACGACCCGCTGTCGTACCTGCCGCTCGGCATGGCCTTCGAGGACATGCGCGCCGAGGCGGAGAAGGACCCGGCCGGTTTCACCCTGCGTGCGCGGGAGGCGATGGCCCGGCACGTGGAGGCGATGGTCGGCTTCATGGACCGGGGATCGGAGGTCTTCGACTACGGCAACTCGATCCGCGGCGAGGCCCGGCTGGCCGGATACACGCGCGCCTTCGACTTCCCCGGCTTCGTGCCCGCCTACATCCGCCCGCTGTTCTGCGAGGGGAAGGGCCCGTTCCGCTGGGCGGCGCTGTCGGGCGACGCCCGCGACATCGCCGCGACCGACCGGGCGATGCTGGACCTGTTCCCGGAGAACGAGTCGCTGGCCCGCTGGATCAAGCTGGCGGGGGAGCGGGTGGCCTTCCAGGGGCTGCCGGCCCGGATCTGCTGGCTGGGGTACGGCGAGCGCGACAAGGCCGGCCTGCGGTTCAACGAGATGGTGGCCTCGGGCGAGCTGCGTGCCCCGCTGGTCATCGGCCGCGACCACCTCGACTGCGGATCGGTCGCCTCGCCGTACCGCGAGACCGAGGCGATGCTCGACGGCTCCGACGCCATCGCCGACTGGCCGCTGCTGAACGCCATGGTCAACGTCGCCTCGGGAGCGTCCTGGGTGTCGATCCACCACGGTGGCGGCGTCGGCATCGGACGTTCCATCCACGCCGGCCAGGTCGCCGTGGCCGACGGCACGGAGCTGGCGGCCCAGAAGCTGGAACGTGTCCTGACCAACGACCCGGGTATGGGCGTCATCAGGCACGTCGACGCGGGCTACGACAGGGCCACCGAGGTCGCCGGCGAGCGCGGTGTGCCGATCCCGATGGCGACCGGGGAAACTCGATGACAGACCACCCCGCACCGAGCCCGGCCGGAAGGCCGCGGCCCGTCCCGGACGGCGCGCCCGATCACCCGGACCCGCTCGCCGCTCGTTTCCGGCGCACGTGGGACGCCCTGGCGGCGATCGGCGGCGAAGGGGCGGCCGGGTACCACCGGTTCGCCTGGACGCCGGTCGACCTGGCCCTGCGCGGCTGGTTCCAGGAGCAGGCGGCGCTGCGTGGCATGGCGTACGAGCGGGACCGCAACGGCAACCAGTGGGCGTGGTGGGGCACCCCCGCTCCCGGGGCCGTGGTCACCGGGAGCCATCTGGACAGCGTGCCCGGTGGCGGCGCCTTCGACGGCCCGCTCGGCGTGGTGTCCGCGTTCCTCGCCGTCGACGAGTTGCGCGAGCGGGGGGCCGTCCCGTCGCGGCCCATCGCGGTGGTCAACTTCGCCGACGAGGAGGGTGCCCGCTTCGGCGTGGCCTGCGTCGGCAGCCGCCTGCTCACCGGGATCCTCGCCCCGGACGACGCCCGTGCCCTGCGCGACGGCGACGGGGTGACCCTCGCCGAGGCGATGCTGGCGGCGGGCGCCGACCCCGGCGCGCTCGGCCGCGACGAGGAGGCACTCGCCCGCATCGGGACCTTCGTCGAGCTCCACATCGAGCAGGGCCGGGGGCTCGTCGGCCTGGACGCGCCGATCGGCGTGGCGAGCGCCATCTGGCCGCACGGCCGGTGGCGCTGCACGTTCCACGGCGAGGCCGACCACGCGGGGACCACCCGGCTCGCGGACCGGCGTGACCCCATGCTGCCGTTCGCCTCGGCGGTCCTGGCCGCCAGGCAGGTCGCGGGCGAGATGGGGGCGCTCGCGACGTTCGGCAAGGTACGCGTCCATCCCAACGGCACCAACGCGATCCCCTCCCGGGTCGACGCCTGGCTCGACGGCCGGGCTCCCGATGCGGCCACGGTGGGCAAGATGGTGGGCGAGATCACCGCCGCCGCAGAAGCCGCGGCCGCAGGGCACGGCGTGCGGGTCGAGGTGGTGGCCGAGTCCTCCAGCCCCGTGGTGGAGTTCGGCGTCGAGTTGCGCGACCGGATCGCGGCCACCCTCGGCGGCGTCCCCGCACTGCCCACCGGGGCGGGTCATGACGCGGGCATCCTGTCGGCCGCCGTGCCGACCGCCATGCTGTTCGTCCGCAACCCCACCGGGGTCAGCCACAGCCCGGCCGAACACGCCACCCCCGACGACTGCGTCACCGGGATCACCGCCCTCGCGGCGGTGCTGGAGGACCTGGCATGCCGGTGAGCGTCTTCTACGCCGATCACGCGTGGCTGGGCGGGGACGGGACGGCCCGCGGGGTCGTCATCGAGGTCGCGGACGGGCGCGTCACGTCCGTACGCCAGGAGGTGCCCGCGCCGCCGCCGGGGGCGGTCCACCTGCGCGGGATCACCGTGCCCGGGCTCGCCAACGCCCATTCGCACGCTTTCCACCGGGCACTGCGCGGGCGCACCCAGCGCGAGCGCGGCACGTTCTGGACCTGGCGCCGCCAGATGTACGACGTCGCCGCCCGCCTCACCCCGGACACCTACCACGCGCTGGCCAGGGCCGCCTACGCCGAGATGGCGCTCGCCGGGGTGACCTGCGTCGGGGAGTTCCACTATGTCCACCACGACGCCGGGGGACGGCGCTACGCCTCGCCCAACGCCATGGGCGAGGCGCTGCTCGCCGCCGCGGCGGAGGCCGGGATCCGCATCACCCTGCTCGACACCTGCTACCTGCGGGGAGGCTTCGGAATGCCACTCGAAGGCCCCCAGCTGCGCTTCGGCGACGGGGACGCCGCCGCCTGGGCGGACAGGGCCGCGGGCCTCAAGGGCGGCGAGCACACCCGGGTCGGCGCGGCCGTCCACTCCGTCCGGGCCGTGCCCTTCGAGGAGATCGGCACGGTGAGCGGCTGGGCACGCGAGCGCGGCGTACCGCTGCACTTCCACCTGTCCGAGCAGGTCGCCGAGAACGAGGCGTGCCTGTCCGCCTACGGGCGCACCCCGGCGGAGCTGCTGGCCGAGCACGGCGCGCTGGGCCCGCTGTCCTCGGCGGTGCACGCCACCCACCTCACCCCCCACGACATCGCCCTGCTCGGAGGGTCACGCACCGGCGTGTGCATGTGTCCCACCACCGAGCGCGATCTCGCCGACGGGATCGGGCCGGCGCGCACGCTGGCGGACGCCGGCTCGCCGCTGTCGCTCGGCAGCGACAGCAACGCCGTCGTCGACCTCTTCGAGGAGGCGCGCGGCGTGGAGCTGGACGAACGGCTGGCGAGCCGCCACCGGGGACACTGGCTCGCGGCCGACCTGCTGCGGGCGGCCACCTCGGACGGCCACGCCTCGCTCGGCTGGCCGGAGGCGGGCCGGATCGAGGTGGGCGCCCCCGCCGACCTGGTCACCGTCACCCTCGACTCGGTACGGATGGCAGGCGCGCCCGCGGACTGCCTGGTCGAGTCACTGGTGTTCGCCGCCACGGGCGCCGACGTGCGTGAGGTGATCGTGGCCGGCCACCACATCGTCACGGAGGGCCGCCACCGGCTGATCGACGACGTCCCCGCGGCCCTCGCCACCGCCATCGGGGAGCTGACATGAGCTCCCCACCGCACAATCCATCGCATCGCCGGAGCTGACATGGGTTCTGTTCTCATCGACAACATCGGCTCCCTGGTCACCAACGACCCGGCGCTCGGCGAGGGGGCGCTCGGGCTGGTGGCCGACGCGGCGCTCGTCCTGGCGGACGGCCGGGTGGCCTGGGCGGGGCCGCGGTCGAAGGTCCCCGAAGGGGCGGCAAGAGACCGGTTCGACGCCGGCGGACGCGCCGTCATCCCCGGATTCGTGGACAGCCACGCGCACCTGGTGTTCGCCGGCGACCGTACGGCGGAGTTCGAGGCCAGGATGTCCGGCCGTCCCTACACCGCCGGTGGCATCCGCACGACCGTCGCCGCCACGCGTGAGGCGACCGACGACGCGCTGCGGGCGAACGTCCGCCGCCTGGTCGCCGAGGCCCTCCGGTCGGGGACGACCACGATCGAGTGCAAGTCGGGGTACGGCCTCACGGTCGGGGACGAGGCCCGGAGCCTGCGCCTCGCCGCCGAGCACACCGACGAGGTGACCTACCTCGGCGCCCACGTGGTCCCGCCGGAATACGCGGGCGACCCGGACGCCTACGTCGACCTGGTGCGGGGTCCGATGCTCGACGCGTGCGCCCCGTACGCCAAGTGGATCGACGTCTTCTGCGACCGTGGCGCCTTCGACGGAGACCAGACCAGGGCGATCCTGGCGGAGGGGAAGCGGCGAGGCCTGGTGCCACGGGTGCACGCCGGCCAGCTCCAGCCAGGCCCGGGTGTGGCGATCGCGGTGGAGCTCGGCGCGGCGTCGGCGGACCACGTGACGCATCTCAGCGACTCCGACGTCGAGGCGCTGGCGTCCGGGGACACGGTGGCCACGCTGCTGCCCGGCGCGGAGTTCTCCACCCGATCCACGTACCCGGACGCGCGCCGCCTGATCGACGCCGGCGCGACCGTCGCGCTGGCCGCCGACTGCAATCCCGGGTCGAGCTACACCACCAACATCCCGTTCTGCGTCGCGCTGGCGGTACGCGACATGAACCTGACCCCGGCCGAGGCCGTGTGGGCCGCGACTCTGGGTGGCGCCCGCGCCCTGCGCCGCACCGACATCGGCCATCTGGCCCCCGGAGCCCGCGCCGACATCGTCCTGCTGAACGCTCCGTCGCATGTCCACCTGTCGTACCGGCCAGGCGTGCCCCTGATCGCGCGCGTGTGGAAGAACGGCGAGCTCGTCGTCACCTGATGATGCCCAGGTCCGTCAGCGCCTCGCCCGGACCAGTCCCGGAAGCCCGGTGATCGTTCCCAATTGACAGTTTTATTTGTCTATTGAAGACTGGGCGCTCGCGTCCGAGCACACGCGCGGCCGACCGCCAATCGGTCAATCGCCTGGTCGCCGTCGCCTCCTCCACGGTCCGGGACGTCACCCGCATGCACACCGCCGCCGAGGGGGGCCGTCTCTACCGCGTCATAGGAGCCGGTCACCCCTCTCCCCGACCCGACGATCGAAGCGAACCACAGAACCACAATCAGGAGGACGGCCATGGCAGATTCCGGTGAAGGCCCCCGCATCGAAGTCACGATCGCGGCGCCCGTCGAGACCGTCTGGCAGGCACTGCGTGATCCCCGGCTCATCCGCCGCTGGCACGGATGGGACTTCGACGGGCTGGACGAGGAGGTCCAGAGCATCTACCTCACCGGAGTCACCGAGGACGCCACCGCCCATGTGCTGGAGGTCGGCGGGAGCGACCGGTTCAGCCTCCACAGCAGCGGGGAGGGCACGGTGGTACGCCTGACCCGCGCGCCGATCGGCACCTTCCCCGAGTGGGACGCCTACTACGACGACATCACCGAGGGCTGGTACACCTTCCTCCACCAGCTCCGTTTCGGCCTGGAGCGTCATGGCCTCGCCGAGCGGCGGACGGTCTTCATCGAGGGCACGCTGGAGGAGCCCGGCGTCCTGGTCGACGCGCTGGGCCTCCGGGAGGTCGCCACGCTGCCGCCCGGCTCGCCGTACAAGGCCGAGACGGCGGCCGGTGGCGAGCTGAGCGGGCAGGTGTGGGCGAGCTCGCCCTACCAGCTCCTGCTCACGGTGGAGCAGTTCGGCGACGGCCTGGCCGTCCTCGCGCAGCAGCCCCACGCGGCGCACCGACCCGAGGGCGGCGTGCTGGCCGTGCTGACCACCTACGGTCTGGACGACCCGGCGTTCACCAAGGTGGAGTCGCGCTGGACGGCGTGGTGGGAGCGTCATCGCGTCGTCCCGGACGACGACGTCATCGACCCCGGAACACCGCCCGCGTAGCGTGCCACGGCCGGCAAGGCCGGAGCCCGGGGAGGGAGGCCCGCTCCCTTCCCGGGATGGTCGTCAGATCAGGCCCAGGGAGAGCATGGCGTCGGCGACGCGCTTGAATCCGTCGATGTTCGCGCCCGCGACGTAGTTCCCCGGCATGCCGTATTCGTCGGCGGTCAGCAGGCAGCGGTCGTGGATGTCCGCCATGATGTCGCGCAGGCGCTGTTCGGAGAACTCGAAGGTCCACGAGTCGCGGCTGGCGTTCTGCTGCATCTCCAGCGCGCTGGTGGCCACGCCTCCCGCGTTGGCGGCCTTGCCGGGCCCGAAGGACACGCCGGCGTCCTGGAACACCCGGATGGCGCCCGGCGTGGTCGGCATGTTGGCGCCCTCCGCCACCGCGATGCATCCCGACCGGACGAGCGACTCGGCGTCGGCGGCGCTGATCTCGTTCTGGGTGGCGGACGGCATCGCGACCTCGCACGACACCTCCCACACGCTGCGGCCGGGCACGAAGACGGCTTCGGTGCCCCGCCGCGCGGCGTAGACGTCGAGCCGGCCGCGCTCGACCTGTTTGATCTGCTTGAGCAGATCGAGGTCGATGCCCTTCTCGTCGAGGACGTACCCGGAGGAGTCGGAGCAGGCGACCACGATGCCGCCGAGCTGCTGAACCTTCTCGGCGGTGTAGACGGCGACGTTGCCCGATCCCGAGACCGCCACGCGCCTGCCGTCGAACGAGGTGCCGCGCGCCCGCAGCATCTCGTCGACGAAGAACGCGCAGCCGTACCCCGTGGCCTCGGTCCGCACCTGCGCGCCACCGTAGCTCAGGCCCTTGCCGGTGATCACTCCGGACTCGTAGCGGTTGGTGACGCGCTTGTACTGCCCGAACAGGTAGCCGATCTCACGCTGCCCGACGCCGATGTCCCCTGCGGGCACGTCGGTGTGCTCGCCGATGTGGCGGTAGAGCTCGGTCATGAAGCTCTGGCAGAAACGCATGACCTCGCGGGAGGAACGTCCCTTGGGGTCGAAGTCGGAGCCGCCCTTTCCGCCGCCGATCGGCAGCCCGGTCAGGCTGTTCTTGAAGATCTGCTCGAAGCCGAGGAACTTGACGATGCCCAGGTAGACCGACGGGTGGAAGCGGAGCCCGCCCTTGTACGGGCCGAGGGCGCTGTTGAACTCGACCCGGAAGCCCCGGTTGATGTGCACCTCGCCGCGGTCGTCCTCCCAGGGCACCCGGAAGATGATCTGCCGCTCCGGCTCGCAGATCCGTTCGATGATCTTGGATTCCGCGTACTCGGGGTGCTTGCCCAGGACCGGTCCGATGCTTTCGAGCACCTCCAGGACGGCCTGGTGGAACTCGGCCTCGCCCGGATTGCGGTGCAGGACGTTGTCGTAGATCGACGCCAGCTTCGCGTGCAGCATCAACTATCCCCTCGGTCTCAGGGGTCGCACCCCTGAGACCACCCTAGGGTCTCGACGCGGTCGCGTTCGGTACCTTCGCCCTCGCGCCCTCACCCGGTGGACGGCGGCACGGCCGGCCTGAACCGTCGCCGTCAAGAACGCGTCAGTTCTCCCGGGATCCCCGCACGACAGGTCCGCCGGGAGGACCCGGAGGACCTGACGCGCCGCGACGTGGGGCGGTAGGCCTCAGCCTTCCACCGGCGGCCGGGGAGTCCAGACGAGCAGCCCGAGGCACATCTCGTCGCTGGTCCCCTCGCCCCAGACGACGTAGCGCGGTGGGGTGCCGTGCAGAGCGGGCAGGAGTTTGCGCAGACCGGCGTCGTGCGTGCAGGTCACCCGCACCACGTCAGTGGCCTTGATCTTGACCGGCTTGGCCAGAGGGCGGATGGCCTGCTCGTCGAAGTCGTAGGTGGGGATGTCGAGCAGCGTTCGCGCCCGGGACGTGCCGGGGTTGAGCTCCACCTTGATCGAGCGTCCGAGCAGGTGCATGTGCCCGGCGACGGCGTACACCGTGCCCGCCTGGCGGGCGGGCTGGTCGCAGTGCTGGGTGGGTCCGGGGACGGGAGGCCTGGCGTCGTTGCAGAACTGGTTGAGCTGCGTCACGGTGTTCTCGGCCTGCTTCCCGAAACGGCCGGCGACGTCTTTCACCGCGGCCTCACGGTCGCACAGCGGGCCGGACTCGTCCGTCGCGCAGGGCAGTTCGATCGGCGCCACGAGTTGCGCGGTGTCCAGCGCGGCGAGATCGGCCTTGCCGTCGGTGAGCCGCAACCGGATCCCCGACCGGTCGCTGCCGCCGGGCTTGCCCCCGGTCGCGAGCAGGTTGTAGTGCACCTGCACGATCAGCCGGCTGCCGGCCGGCATCGGGTAGCCGACCTTCGCGGACAGCAGCGTCTCGTTTGCTCCGGGCGCCCAGTGGCCGACCCACGCGCCGTCGTCGACCCCGGCGTCGCCGAAGCAGGTCCACCCCTCACCCGGCGTGCCGGCGTCGAGCTTCTCGGCCTCCTTCGCCTGGTCAAGGCCGATCCGGAAGATGATCGCATGGTGGACCAGCGCGGTGTTCTGCGGCAGGAACTGGCTGCCGGTGAGGAAGGCCCGATCGGCCAGTTTGGGATCGACCAGGAAACAGCGGTACTCGTCGGTCCCGCCCGAGGGCGCCGCCGGGGTGTACGGCTGGGCCAGCTTGAGGTCGACGAACCGTTCGGAGGCCCGTAAAGGCGCGGCCGGAGGCGCCTGGAACGGTTTTCCGTGGCCGCCGTGCGTGGCGGTGGCGGCCGCCGCGCTCGGGTTCTTGGGCGCCGGATCCCCGCCTCCCGAACATGACGCGACCAGCAGGCCCACCGCCAGGACGAGAGCCGCCCCTCCTGGCCACCGCTTCGTACGGACCGTTCGCTCCATGACCGCCCCCAGGTGTTCGCCTCTGCTCTCCCGAGCCGCGACGTGGTTCGGGGACGCGATCCGGGACTCTTCCCGCTCTCCAGACTCCTCGCTGTGGGGACGTCGGACCATCGGCCGTAAGACCGAGAACGCTCCTCCCTCCGGCTGAGACGCTGCCGTCCTCATACGACCGGGGGTGTGCTCCGGAGCGTCGTGAGCAGCCGGGCGGCCTCGGGGGCCCGGTGGCGGGTGAGCACCTCCGTGACCGCTTCCAAGGTGGGAGCCGCGGGCCAGCCCGCGGCCGGCCGCGCCTCGGCCACGCCCAGCACCGCGCAGGCGAGTCGGTGCTCGCCCGGCGCGTGCGCGTCCACCAACGTGGGGATCACCGTGCGCGGCGCCATGACGTTGGTGCCGGGCAGGGCCTGGACGAGCCGTCCGGTCCTGGCCCCGGCGAGGTCGTCGACCAGGCACGCGCCCGCGGGGGAGTCCACCCGGGCGCGTCCGGGACCGGTGTCCACACGGTGGAAGGGCTCGTCGCGGTCCACCGCGAACCCGCCCTCCGCCGACTGCAGGTGCCGCTGCGTGGTGAGGCGGTGCACCCGGATGTGCCAGGGCGGGCACGCGAGCAGCCAGGTCTCCACCTCCACGTCCGTCCAGGGCGTCCACCGCAGGTGGAGGAGCCCGTCGCTGACCGTGGAGTCCCGCGGCACCTCGCACGGCCGCCAGTGGATCCCGTCCTCGCTGAGCGCCAGGGTGCTGTCCAGCGCGCCCTGCTCCAGCCCCCACGGCCCGGTCGGCACGCTGAATCCGAAGGAGGTGGAGTAGGCGAACTTGGCGTACTTCGCCGCCCCGTTGCGCACCCAGGTGTGGTGCTGCCGCGCGCTCAGCATGACGACCTGGCGTCCCTCCTCGCAGCGCATCAGCGCCACGCCCGCCTCGGGCTGGTCGCTGACCTCGGGCAGGGGCGGTGCGGCCTGTTCCTCCGATGCCCAGAAGGGATGGCCGGCGGGCACCGCCAGGGGCAGGAAGGCCTTGAGCGCCCAGTACGGAGAGCCGGGACCGTTGTACTGCTCGGCGAGCGAGGGCTGGGCGTATCCATAGCCCAAGGTGAGCAGCCCGGAGGCGTCCCGGATCGGCCGCCGCAGCCACCAGCGCAGATGGCGCATCAGGTGGCCCTTCACCGTGCCCCAGGGCAGGGCCTCGACGTTCGCGAACGCCAGCGCGCCCCAGAAGGCGCCCTGGGCGAACCGGTAGGTCAGGCTCCGGCCGAAGGGCACGGCCGCTCCGTCCGAGGCGAACCAGTGCTGGAAGTCGAGCGCGAACTCTGCCGCGCGCTCGCGGAACCGCCCGGTCCGGGCGGGGTCGCGTTCCCCGGCGAGCGCCGCGTAGACCAGCCCGTAGTAGTGCATCGCGAAGGGGATGTAGTAGTCCCGCTGGGCGGTGGGGCCGTCGCTGTACCAGCCGCGCCCGAGGGCGAAGGACTCCAGCCGGTCGAGGCGGGCGGCGTTGGGCGCCGGGTCGTAGGCGACGCCGACGCGGTCGAGGCCGAGTCCCACCAGGACCGGGAAGAACCGCCAGTTGTTGTCCGCGGGCTCGGCGGCGATCGCGTGGAGCAGCCATGCCCTCAGGTTGTCGCGCTCCCTGCCGCTCAGTGGGTCCCAGACCGCCTCGGGGACCAGCGCGAGCGCCAGGCCGATGGCGGCGGTCTCCACCAGCCGCTGGTCGATGTCGGTCACCGAACCCCAGAACTCCTCGTGCCCGGGGTCGGTGCCCCGCGCCAGCCCTCGGCGCCAGAGCTCCCAGTGGTCGAACGAGCCCCCGCCCGCGCCGAGCGGCGCCAGCCCCCACAGCGGGCGGGCGAACGTCTCGAGCTCGGCGGCGGCGTCGGAGTAGTGCGCGGCGTTGCCGCCGATGCGCGGCCGGGCCCCGCCGGAGCGGAAATGGGGGATCAGCGGCTCGGTCAGCTCGCGTACGAGCCGGCGCAGGTCCTCGCGGTCGCGCGGGTCGCGTACGAGCCGGCGCAGGTCCTCGCGGTCGCGCGGCACGCCCGGCCGGATCCACTCCATCCGGTGGCTCTCCCTCGGTGACATCGACTTTGGCTTCCGACCGAGACTGGCCCGCCGCTCCCGATCTTGTCAATGCTTAGTTTAAGATCTTTATAAAAGGGGTGCGGCATCGGACGGGTCGCCATGGGGTGATCTGGTTTCAGAGGTAATTTCAAGCTTAGAATCCCGCTCATGACTGTGCATACCAGGAGGTACGTGAGCCCATCACCGGGAAAGCGGCGCGACAGGAAGGTCCTCGGTGGGACCGGCACGGTGGGGGCGGCCCGATGACGGTCGTGGAGCTGGCCATGTACCCCGAGCTTCCGGGCCGGCTGTTCGCCCCCGCCGTGGCCACGCGCCTTCGCACGGCCGCCCGCGTCGATCTCGCCTCGCCGCTCACCGAGTTCCGCTCGCCCGAAGCCAGGGAACGCCTGCGGCGGGCCACGATCCTGCTCACCTGCTGGGGCAGCCCGCCGCTCGACGAGCAGGCCCTGGCGGACGCCCCACGCCTGCGGGCCGTCGTCCACGCCGCGGGCACCGTGAAGGGGCACCTGCCGCCCGCCGTGTTCGCCCGCGGCATCCAGGTCAGCTCCGCCGCGGCGGCCAACGCCGTCCCGGTGGCCGAGTACACCCTCGCGATGATCCTGCTGGCCAACAAGGCCGTCCCCGCCCTCGCCCGGGAGTACCACGCGCGGCGCGAGGACCTCGCGCTGCTACGGCGCGGCCACGACGTCGGCAACCACGGCAGGGTCGTCGGGGTGATCGGGGCGTCACGGATCGGCAGAAGGGTACTCGAACTGCTCCGTCCCTTCGACCTGGAGCCGCTGCTGGCCGATCCCCACGTCGACGCGGGGACGGCCGCCTCCCTGGGGGCGCGGCTCGTCGGGCTGGACCAGATCTTCGCGCTGAGCGACGTCGTCTCCGTGCACGCACCCGCTACGCCGCGGACCCGCGGCATGGTCACCGCGGGGCGGCTCGCGGCGATGCGCGACGGCGCGACCCTCATCAACACCGCCCGCGGGTCGCTGGTCGACCAGGACGCGCTGATCGCCGAACTGGTCACCGGGCGGCTGTCGGCGGTGCTGGACGTGACAGAGCCCGAGGTGCCCCCGGCGGACTCACCGCTGTGGGAGCTGCCCAACGTCGTGCTCACGCCCCACCTCGCCGGGTCCCTCGGCAACGAGGTGGCCAGGCTCGGCGCCGCCGCCGCCGACGAGGTGCTCCGGCTCGCCGCCGGTGAGCCGCTGCTGCACCGGGTCGACCTGGAGACGCTGTCCATCACCGCCTGAACGTGGGGTCAGCTCTTCAGGCCGCTGAACGCGATCCCGTCCATGATCCGCCGCTGGAACACCATCAGCACGATGATCACCGGGATGACGGCCAGCGCGGCGCCCGCCATGATGTAGTAGGCGCGCCCGGACTCGCTGCTCGCCAGCTGCTGCAGGGCGAGCGGCAGCGTGTACAGCTCGGGGTCGTTGAGCACGACCAGCGGCCACACCAGGTCGTTCCAGTGGAAGATGAAGCTGGTGATCGTGACGACCGCGAGCACCGGCTTCGACAGCGGCAGCACGATCCTCCAGAAGATCCGCATCCGTCCGGCGCCGTCGATGAGCGCCGCCTCCTCCAGCTCGGTCGGCAGCGACAGGAAGAACTGGCGGAGCAGGAAGATGTCCAGCACCGAGGCCACGTTCGGCAGGATCAGGCCCCATCCGGAGTCGAACATGCCGAGCGACTGGGTGATGTGGATGCGCGGCACCAGCAGGGTGATCGTCGGCACCATCATGCCCGCCAGGAGCACGGCGAACAGCTTGTCCCTGCCGGGGAACGGGATGCGGGCGAAGGCGTAGGCCGCCAGCGCGTCGATCAGGAGCTTGGCCGGCACGAGGATCAGGCAGACCCACACGCTGTTGAGGAACGCCCGGCCGAGCCCGCCGATCTGGATGACGTGCTCGTAGTTGTCCAGCGTGGGGGACCACTCGCCGGTCTTGCGATCGAGCGGGAGCAGGCTGGGCACCTTGGTGTACACATCCGGGCCGTGCTTGAACGAGGTGGCCAGCATCCACGCGAACGGGACGACCGACACCAGCACCAGCAGCACCAGCGTGACGTAGATGGGGGAGAGCCGTAGCTTGCTCACGACACCTCCTGCTTGACGAACCTGAACTGGAGCGCGGTGATGATCATGATGAAGGTGAGCAGGATGAACGACATCGCGCAGGCCGCGCCCATCGCGTCGTAGCGGAAGGCGAACAGGTACAGGTGCAGGACGTAGGTCAGTCCCGACTGCTCGGGCCCGCCGGTGACGCTCCTGCCGCCACCGCCGGAGAAGATGACGTAGACCAGGCCGAACACCTGCAGCGCCGCGATCACTCCGGTCACCAGCAGGTAGAACGTCGTGGGTCTCAGCATCGGGACCACGACCTTCCAGAACCGCTGGACCGGACCCGCTCCGTCGATGATCGCCGCCTCGCGGATCGAGGAGGGGATGCCCTTGAGCCCGGCCAAGTAGATGATCATCGAGATGCCGCACTGCCACGCCGCGATGAACGCCAGGGCGGGGATGACCAGCTCGGGGGTGTTGAGCCAGTTCTGCCGCGGGATGCCGACCAGCCCGAGGAAGACGTTGATCAGTCCGTACTGCGGATCGTAGAGCCAGCGCCAGATCGCGCCGACGGCCGTCTCCGCGGTGACCACGGGCAGGAAGAGCAGCAGCCTGAAGAGGTTGGACCCCCTGCGGATGGCGTTGAGCAGCAGGGCCTGACACAGCGCGGTGCCCATGGTCAGGGGCACCGCGATCAGCGTGTACTGCAGGGTGACCTTCACCGACTGCCAGAAGTGCGGGTACTTGGCGTCGTCGAACAGCAGGTCGGTGTAGTTGGTCAGCCCGACCCAGTTCGGCGCGGAGCGCAGGTTCCAGTCGGTGAAGCTGTAGTACAGGGCGGCGAGCGCCGGATAGAGCAGGAAGACGATGAAGTACACCATCGCGGGAGCGATCAGGAGCCAGCCGATGACGCGATCGCTCCCCCCGAACCCCGGGCGGCGGCGCCGCCCGGGCCGGGGCGTCACAGTGGGCCTGTCGGCCACCACTGGAGTTGCCACGCTTGCCTGCCTTTCGGTCAGCCGGTCCAGCCGAGCAGGACGCGCGTCTTCTCCGCCGCGCCGGTCAGGGCCTGCTGGGCGGTGGCCTTGCCGCTGAGCGCCGACTCGATCGCGGGGGCGATGATCTCGTCGTTGATCTGGATCCACTGCGGCACGGCCGGGCGGGCCTGGGCGACCTTGAGCTGTTCGAGGAAGGCGGCCTGCTCGGTCCCGAACGTCGCCGCGTCCCTCTCGGCGGCGGCGATGTTGGTCGGGAAGCCGCCAAGCGCCTGGGCCAGTTTGGTGTTGTTGTCGGCGTTGGTCAGGTAGGCCAGCCACTTCCAGGCAAGGTCGGCGTTCTTGCCCTTGGTGAACACCACGGCGTTCTCGCCGCCGATGTTGCCGGCCGGCTCGGTCTTGTACGGCAGCGGCGCGACGTTGAACTCCAGGTCGGGGAACTGGTCCTTGATGTTGGCCACGTCCCAGGGGCCGGAGATCATCATGCCGGCCAGGCCGTTCTCGAACGGCTTGTCGGAGTCGGTGATCTCCCTCGGCGAGGACTTGAGCAGGTCGACCCACAGCTGCAGCGCCTCGACGGCGGGCGGCTGGTCGAAGAGGATCTTCTTGTTCTTCATGTCCGCCATCTCGCCGCCGGCGCCGGCCACGAAGCCCGGCCACATCCAGCCGCCGTAGCCGTCGCCCTTCGGCACCACCATGCCCGCGACCTTCGGGTCCTTCTGGTGGATCTGCGCCGCCATCTGCTTCAGCTCGTCCCAGGTCTTGGGCGGCGTCGGGACGAGCTTCTTGTTGTAGAAGAGCCCGACCGTGGTGTGGTCCAGCGGCACGCCGTAGAGCTTGTCGTCAACACGGTTGGTGTCGAGGGCGCCGGCGTACAGCGCCTTCTCGTCGACCGTGCCTGCGGGCATCTCCTTGATCGTGCCGTCGAGCGCGTAGCGCGCGACGAGCGGCTGGTCGAGCACCCCGGCGTCCGGGACGGACCCGCTGGCCACGGCACTGCCCAGCTTGGTGTTGTAGTCGTCCTTCGGAATCTTGACGATCTTGACGCTGACGCCCTTGTTCGCCTTCTCGAAGTCCGTGCGTAGCTTCTCGACCACTTCACCGGCCTGTGGCGTGCGGTCCTGGAACATCCAGTAGGTCAGCGTGGTGGTCGCCGCGGCTCCCTCGGAGCCACCGCCGCACGCGGTGAGTCCGGCGAGCAGCGCCATCGCGGCGGCCGTCCCTGTCACTCTCCTGATCATTTCGCTCTCCTCAACGGGGGGTTTCACAGAAGATAATCTAAGTGTCGAAATAAGGTCAGTCCTTCTGAGAAACGCTTTGGTAACACGGTGATCAGGCCACGTCGGCCCGGGTGGAAGCCGGGTATCGGCAGGTTCCTTCGGTCGCTGAACTAACATGGCCGTGAACTCGTGGAGGTACGTCATGGCAAGGCCTGAGCGCAGGACGGTGCGGGATGTCCGCAGAGGCAACCGCGCCATGCTGCTGCGAACGCTGTACTTCGACGGCCCGGCCAGCCGAAACGACCTCTCCGGGCTGACCGGCCTGAGCGCGGCCACGGTCAGCACCATGACCGGTGGCCTGCTGGGCGACGGCATCGTCGTCGAAGCCGGCCAGGTCGACTCCGACGGCGGGCGACCGCGAGTGCTCCTGCGCGTCAACCCTCTGTACGGCTACGCCATCGGCGTCGACGTCGCCGAGACCCACGTGCGCGTCGAGCTGTTCGACCTGGAGATGCACCAGCGCGCCAAGGTCGAGTACGCCCTGCGGCCGGCCCGCCACGAGCCCGAGCTGGTCGCCATGCACATCCTCGCGGGCATCGAGGTGGTGCTCTCCGACGCCGGGATCCCCGCCGAGCGGGTGCTCGGCGTCGGGATCGGGGTCCCCGGCATCGTGGAGCGCGGCACCGACGTGATCCACGCCAAGGCGTTCGGCTGGAACGGCGTGCCAATGGGAGCGCTCCTACGCGCGAGCACCTCGCTCCCGCTGTACGTCGACAACGGCGCCAAGGCGATGGGCCAGGCCGAGTTGTGGTTCGGCTCCGGCCGGGGCGCGGCGAACGCCGTCATCGTCCTGATCGGCGCGGGCGTGGGGGCCACCGTCGTCGCCGACGGGGCGACGTTCCACGGCGTGAGCAGCAGCGCCGGCGAGTGGGGCCATACGAAGATCGTCGCAGGCGGCCGGCCGTGCCGGTGCGGCGGCCGGGGATGCCTGGAGGCCTACATCGGGGCGGAGGCCATCCTCGAAAGGGCGGGGGTGTCCACGCAGAAGGCCGGCTGGCAGGAGGAGCTGACCCGCGTGCTGGCGTCGCGATCCTCCGTGGTGGAGGAGACCGTGGAATATCTCGGCGTCGGCCTGGCCAATCTGGTCAACCTGCTCAATCCCGAGCGCATCATCATCGGCGGCTGGGTCGGGCTCCTGCTCGGCGAGGCCCTGCTGCCCGAGATCCGCGACGTGGTCGCCGCGAACTCCCTGGCGCAGCCGTACGCCGCCAGCTCCATCGTGCTGGGCCGCCTCGGCCCGGACGCCGTGGCGCTGGGCGCCGCCACGCTGGTCATCGAGGAGTTCCTCAACGCCACCCCCGCCGCCCGCGTCCCCGCGACCGGCTGACCGGCGGCGACACCTCACGGTGAGCCGTGTGGGCCCTTTGTCTTGTCGGGCTTCTCGCCCGGTGGATGCTTGGTGGCAGGCGGATGCGGCTGCTTGGTCGTCGGTGCCGGGGTGACCGGCTGCCTGGTGGACTGCTCGGTGGGCCGGCCGGTGGGTGTCGGCGCGGTCGGCGACGGCGTGCGGGTGGCGGTCGAACGCGGCCGGCCTTCCGGTGACGCCGACGGCAGGCGCTTGGGCGAGGGCACGGTACTGCGCCTGGAGGAGGCGGTCGGCCGTGGGAGAGGGCTGGGCGTCGCGGCGGGTGTGGACCGCCCCGGGCTCCGGGCCGGGAAGGCCGTCACTCCCGGCGACGACGGTGACGTCGGTGACGAGGTGGGGGAGACGGGGCCCGGGGCCGAGGTGGCGGGCTGTAGCGGCCACTTGAGGCCGTCGATCGGAGGGCCGGGCGTCACCCTTACGTCTGAGGTGAACGACCCGGAGGCGATGATCACCGCCGAGGCCAGAAGCAGAGTGCCGGGAAGGACACCCGCCATGACCAGTAATCGCTTGCGACGTGCAGCTTGATCGGCGGCCGCGCCGACGGAGTCCGCGTCACTCACAGGGATAGATCATAAGTAACATTTCTCCGGCTGTGGGGAGCTTGTCCAAGCTGTAACCCGTTTGACGTGATGTGCCAAACGACATGACAGAAGTGGTTTCAGGGGCTAACGGCAATGATGGAGAGGCCACGCGGACCTTGCGCCTTTTCTGCGGATATTTAAGCGGAAGGCAGGCAGTCTCCGGATATGCCGGGGTAGAGAGCCCCGCATGCGATATCACGTACTGGCGTGTGACTATGACGAGACCCTGGCCACGAAAGGTGAGGTTCCGCAGGCGACGACGGAGGCGCTGGAACGGGTCTCACGTTCCGGTCGCAAGCTCATCCTCGTCACCGGGCGTGAGCTGGACGACCTGCTCGGCCACCTTCCGAGTGCGGAGCTGTTCGACCTGATCGTCGCGGAGAACGGGGCCCTGCTCTACGACCCGGGACAGCGCACCAGGGACGCCCTGGCCCAGCCCCCGCCCGTGGAGTTCGTGAACCGGTTGCGCGAGAAGGGGGCCACCCCGCTGGGCGCCGGTCACGTCATCGTGGCGACCCGGGAACCGTACGGTACCGACGTGCTGGAAGCGATCCGTGACCTCGGCCTGGAGCTTCAGGTCATCCACAACAAGGGCGCGGTCATGGTGCTCCCCCCGGGGGTGAACAAGGCCACCGGGCTGGCGGCGGCGCTGGAACGGCTCGACGTCTCCCCGCACAACGTGGTGGCCGTCGGCGACGCCGAGAACGACCACGCGTTCCTGACCACCGCCGAATGCGGGGCCGCCGTGGCCAACGCCCTGCCCTCGCTCAAAGAGCGCTGTGATCTGCTGCTCTCGAAAGAGGCGGGCGAGGGCGTCACCGAACTGGCGGAGCTGCTGCTCGCCACCGACCTCGACGGAGTGGAGGTCGGCCGCCGGCACGTCCTGCTCGGACACCACGAGGAACGGGAAGTGCGGCTCGTGCCGTACGGCACCGGGCTGGCGGTGGCGGGCCCCTCCGGGAGCGGCAAGTCCACGGTGACCACCGCCCTCCTGGAAAGGCTCACCGAGGCCGAGTACCAGTGCGTGGTCATCGATCCCGAAGGCGACTACAGCGAATATCCCGACGCGAACGTGCTCGGCGACACCAAACGGGCACCGAGTGTGGAAGAGGTGCTGCGGCTGCTGGAGCCGCCCAGGCAGAACGTCGTCGTGAACCTGATCGGGCTCGCGCTGCGCGACCGGCCCGCCTTCTTCGCCGAACTGCTTCCACGGCTGTCCAGCCTCCGTGCCCGTCTCGGCCACCCCCACTGGGTGATCGTCGACGAGGCGCACCATCTGATGCCGGCCGAGCTCAGCGAGGTTCCCCTGAAGGATCCCCGGGACGTCGGCTCGCTGATGCTCATCACCGTGCATCCCGAGGCACTGAGCCCGGCCGCGCTGCGGCTGGTCAATTCCGTGATCGCCGTCGGCCCGGACGGCGACCAGACGCTGGCCGCGTTCGCCGAGCCGCTGCACCGCCCGGCTCCCACCCAGGAGGGGGACGAGGGCGACATCGCCCTGTGGCACACCGATGCAGACCGCGCCGAACGCGTGAAACTGCTACCCGGCCGGACCGAGCGAAGCCGCCACCGGCGCAAGTACGCGGCGGGCACGATGTCCAAGGAGAAGAGCTTCTACTTCACCGGTCCGGACGACCGGATGCGGCTGCGCGCACGCAACCTGCACACCTTCGTCGAGCTCGCCGAGGGCGTGGACGACGAGACCTGGCTGCACCACCTCGGCCGCGGCGACTACTCGGCGTGGATCCGCGAGTCGCTGGGCGACGACGAGCTGGCCGAGGAGGTGGCCGGCGTGGAGGCGGAGAAGGACCCCGCGGCCGAGGACAGCAGGCGACGGGTGGCCGAAATGATCGACGAGCGTTACACCCTGCCCGCCGAGCCCACCGACCACGACCCGGACCACTGAGGAGCCGCCTCCGGAAGGCCGTGTGCCCGGCACCCTGGTGACGGGAAAGCGGAATCCCCAGGCCGCGGGCCTGGGGATTGGGTGGTGGTGGGCGATACTGGGATTGAACCAGTGGCCTCTACCGTGTCAAGGTAGCGCTCTCCCACTGAGCTAATCGCCCTCGATGAGGAATCAGAGCGGACGACGGGATTCGAACCCGCGACCCTCACCTTGGCAAGGTGATGCTCTACCACTGAGCCACGTCCGCGCGATCACGCGAGGCCGTGGCCCCGGTGACGCCTCTCCAACTTTACCGGATCCCGACGATGCGAGAACCTCTCGAGGTGGAGACGGGATTTGAACCCGTGTACGCGGCTTTGCAGGCCGCTGCCTCGCCTCTCGGCCACTCCACCAGGCTCTGACGAGCGGACGACGGGATTCGAACCCGCGACCCTCACCTTGGCAAGGTGATGCTCTACCACTGAGCCACGTCCGCGTGAACCCGAAGAACGCTCCCCGGGCCACGCAAAGACTCTAGCGCGTTCACGGACCCGGCGTGTGCAGTCCACGACGCGATCCCAGCGCGAACGACGGGCCTTTAGCGAGTCTTTGGCATGTTCAACAGGTGTGCGCCCGGCGCGGCCCACCGCCCGCCGTGATGGCGGGGAAGGGGCGGGCTCCGCTGAGGCGAGCGTGATCCTGCCCGAAATCGGGCAGAATCCTTGGCGTGTCGACTGATTCCTGCGTAAAGTCCTGGCCTGTGTCAACCGCACGGCATTCCTATGAGGATCTGATCGCTCACCTGACCCGCACGACGTCGCTCGGGCCGGGAGAGGCCACACGAGTGGTGGCGGAGGTCGTCGCGTACTTCTCCGAGTCCGTCGAGGAGTTCGTCCGGCGCCGCCACGCCGAGATGAAGGCTCGTGGCCTCACCAACGACCAGATCTTCCCGGGCATCATCGCCGAGTTGTCCATGCGCCGTGTCGCGGCACCGGAGCTGTCCCTGCGCCAACTGCGCCGCATCGTGTACGGCTAGCGCCAAGGAGATCGAAAATGTGTGGAATTGTCGCCTATATCGGGCCGAAAGATGCGGCACCGATCCTGCTGGAGGGACTGCAGCGCCTGGAATACCGCGGCTACGATTCGGCCGGTCTCGTGGTGAACAACAAGGGACTCAAGGTACGCAAGGTCAAGGGCAGGGTCGCCGATCTCGCGGCGGCCGTGCCGGCGAGGTTCAAGGGCGGCCTCGGCATCGGGCACACCCGGTGGGCCACGCACGGCGTGCCCAATGACGTCAACGCCCACCCGCACCTGGACACCGAGAACCGGATCGCGGTCGTCCACAACGGCATCATCGAGAACGCCGACGAGCTTCGCGCCAAGCTGGTCGCCGACGGCGCCGTCTTCCTCTCCGAGACCGACACCGAAGTGCTCGCCCACCTCATCGCCCGCACCGTCCAGGAGACCGACTCCCTGGAGGACGCGGTCCGCAAGGCGCTGAAGAGCATCGTCGGCACGTACGGCATCGCCGTGCTGGACGCCGAGCGCAACGGCGAGATCGTGGTCGCACGCAACGGCAGCCCGATCGTCATCGGCATCGGCGAGAAGGAGATGTTCTGCGCCTCCGACGTGGCCGCCCTGGTCCGCTACACGCGGCAGGTCGTCCACCTGGAAGACGGCGAACTCGCCGTGCTCAAGGCCGACGGCTTCCACACCTTCACCATGGACGCCCGCGCCACCTCCAAGAAGCCGCTGACCGTCGACTGGGACGCCGGGCACTACGACACCGGCGGCTACGAGCACTACCTGCTCAAGGAGATATCCGACCAGCCCGAGTCGGTGGCCCGCACGCTGCGCGGCCGCCTCGACGGCCGGTTCAACATCGCCCACCTCGGCGGCCTCAACCTCGACCCCCGCGAGACCCGCGCGTTCCGGCGCGTCAAGATCATCGGCTGTGGCTCGGCCTACTACGCGGGCCAGATCGGAGCCCAGCTCATCGAGGAGCTGGCCCGCATCCCCGCCGACGCCGAGCCGGCCTCGGAGTTCCGCTACCGCAGCCCGGTCGTCGAGCACGACACGCTGTACGTCGCCGTGAGCCAGTCGGGGGAGACCTACGACACCCTGGCGGCCGTGCAGGAGCTCAAGCGCAAGGGCGGCCGGGTGCTCGGCGTCGTCAACGCGGTCGGCAGCGCGATCGCGCGCGAGGTCGACGGCGGCGTCTACCTGCACGCCGGGCCAGAGGTCTCGGTCGCCTCCACCAAGGCCTTCACCTCGACGGCCGTGGCGTTCGCCCTCATCGCCCTGCACTTCGGCCGGGTGCACGACCTGTCGCCGGCCGACGGGCGGCGCATCGTCGAGGGGCTGCGGAAGCTCCCCGACCAGATCGAGGAGATCGTCAAGCAGGGCGACATCATCGAGGCGCTCGCGCAGAAGTACGCCACCCATCCCAGCATGATGTTCGTCGGCCGGGTGCGCGGCTATCCGGTCGCCCGCGAAGGCGCGCAGAAGCTCAAGGAGATCTCCTACGTGCACGCCGAGGCGTACCCGGCGAGCGAGCTCAAGCACGGCCCGCTGGCGCTGATCGGCCCTGAGATGCCGACCGTGGCGATCGTGCCCGACGACGAGCTTCTCGACAAGAACCTCACCACGCTCGGCGAGATCCGCGCCCGTGGCGGCAAGGTGCTGATGGTCGGCCACCGCGTGCCCGACAGCAAGCTGGTCGAAGACGTCATCGTGGTGCCGAAGAACGAGGTCGAGCTCGACCCGATCCTGCTCGGCATCCCCCTGCAGCTCCTCGCCTACCACGCGGCCGTCGCCCTCGAACGCGACGTCGACAAGCCCCGCAACCTCGCCAAGAGCGTGACGGTCGAATGACCAACATGCGATAGCGGGAGGAGTCGTACAGTCGTCTGGTGAGCAACCTGGAACGGGATCCGCAGGAGACGGCGTGCGGCGGCCGGAGCGAGAGCGCGGAAGGGCCGGCGCGCGAGCTGCTCATCGGCCGCGACGTGGTGCTGGGCGGGCCGCGAGGGATGAAGGTCACCAGGACCCTGCCCAACCGGGACCGCCGGATGGTCGGGGCCTGGTGCTTCGTGGACCACTACGGCCCGGAGCCGGCGAGCATGCGGGTGCCACCGCACCCGCACACCGGGCTGCAGACGGTGAGCTGGCTGCTCGAGGGAGAGGTGCTGCATCGCGACAGCATCGGCAGCGAGCAGTTGATCAAGCCCGGCGGGCTGAACCTCATGACGGCCGGCCGTGCGATCTCCCACTCCGAGGAGTCGCCGCAGGAGGCGGTGCTCCACGGCGTGCAGCTGTGGGTGGCGCTGCCGGACGCCTTCCGTCACGTCGAGCCCTCCTTCGACCACCATGCGGTCCTCCCGGCGCTCACCCTGCCCGGCGTCACGGTGACCGTGATCGCCGGAGAGCTCGACGGGCTGGTCTCACCGGCGCGGACCTACACGCCTCTGGTCGGCGCCGAGATGGCGTTCGACGACCAGGCGCGGATCCGAGTCCCCGTGCGGCCGGACTTCGAGTACGGCGTGATCACCCTGTCGGGCGGGATCGACGCGGACGGGGTCGAGCTCGACCGCGGGCCGCTCCTCTACTTCGGACCCGGGCGGTCCGAGCTGGTCTTCCACGCCCGGCGTCCCAGCCGCGTCCTGTTCCTTGGCGGCGAGCCGTTCGAGGAGGAGCTGGTCATGTGGTGGAACTTCGTCGGCCGCGGCCACGAGGAGATCGAACGGTTCCGCGAGGAGTGGTCGAGGGGAAGTGAGTTCGGCACCGTGCAGGGCTACGACGGCGATCCCCTCCCCGCCCCGGCCCTCCCCGCGACGCCCCTCAAGCCCCGGGGCCGCCGGCGCTGACCCCGGAGGGCGCTCCGGGGTGGTGGTCAGAGCAGGGCGGTGGCCACGCTCAGCCTGTCGGGGCGGTTCGTGAACCGGATGAGCTGGTCGACCTCGCCGGTGTCGGTACGGACCGCGTAGATCCCCAGCCGTTCCCACATCATGCCGACCAGGACCGTGGAGGAGTCCCGCCACCCCATGAGCCGCGCCTCGGCCATCGCCTGCCTGAACTGGGGGTAGGAGCGACCTTCGCCCATGCTCCCCTGGTGGGCGTCGATGATCCTGAGGTCGGGGGCCCGCTCATGGACCCGTCCAGGGCCCTGCGGCCAGATCAGGGCGGCGAGGCGCCGGCCGTCGGGGGACATGGCGGTGTTGCCGGGACTCTGGGCGTAGACGCTCTGGAGCTCCACTCCCGCCATGGACACCTGCTTCCGTACGGTGCCGTCATCCGCGACGAGCCTGAGATGACCGCTGCCCATGGTGTTCGCGTAGGCGTCGTACATGGGGATCAACGCGTCGCCCGCTCCGAGCCCCAGCACGCAACAGTGTCCCGGTAGCTCGGTGGCGCGTGTCGTCGCCAGATCCACCAGCATGGCGGGCTGCCGTGCCGGCCGGGCGTCGTCCAGCGGCTCGAAGCCGACCGCCAGCCGCCGGGCGTCCGGTGCCCAGGCGATGTGCGCGGTCACCGTGGACAGGACGGCCCGTTCCACGGTGAAGGCGGTGCGGACCTCACCGGTGGCCAGGTCGTGGACGAGCAGGCGTCCCGCCTCGTCGAAGTAGGCGATCATGCGTCCATCGGGCGCGATCGCCAGGGCGCCGTCGTTCTCCACCATGCCGTTGCGGATCTCGGGCGCGATCGCGTCGGGCACGCGGAAGTGCCGGCCGTCGACGGTGAGCAGCCGCCACTGGGCGCAGTCCCGCCATTTCGGCTCGGGCACGAGCTCGCAGGGCGAGGTGTACGCCAGCAGCGCGGGCGGGACCGCGCCGGACGGCAACGCCGCCGGCGTCCTCGACGGCAACGTGATGGTCTTGGTCACTTCGGGACGCATCGCCGGAACCATGTCCTTGTCTGTCGTGGGGAGCCGGGCCAGTGCGACCGCGACCGCGATCGAGGCGACCACGGCCAGCGCCGGGAGGAGCAGGAGCCGCCTCCTGTGCCGCCTGGCGCCGCCGATCGCGCGGTCGGCCACGTCTCCGATCGCCGGCCCCTGGGCGGCGATCTCTCCCAGCATGTCCTTGAGCCGCGTCATCATCTGCTCCGAGGGGTCGTCAGGTGGGTCTCGGACAGCAGATCGGCCAGTTCCGGCGCCAGCGTGCGCATCCTGCGCAGGGCGTGGTGCGTCTGGCTCTTGACCGTGCCGACCGAGCACCCGAGGATGCGTGCGGTGTCGGCCTCGCTGTGGTCCTCGTAGAACCGCAACACCAGCACGGCCCGCTGCCGAGGGGTCAGCCGCCGCAGGGCGTGTTCGAGCACCACCCGCTGGACCGCCGTGTCCTCATGGTTCTCATGTCCTGCTATATCGGGCATGTCCGCACGAGGAATCTCGCGGTTCCTCGCGACCCGGCGCCAGGACACGAACTCCCGGTACAGGGCGGTGCGCACGTAACCTTCGGGGTTGCCGTCGGCCTGGATGCCGTGCCATCTGGTGACCAGCCGGGTCAGCACGGTCTGCAACAGGTCCTCGGCCTGATGCCGCCCACCGGTCAGCAGATAGGCCGTCCCCATGAGCGCCTGGCCCCGAGCCGCCACGAACTCGCGGAATTCCTCATGACGATCCACGACACCTCCTCTGCTCCACATACGAGCCGAGGCACTCGATCCGTTGGCACTCGCGGCGAACCGCCAGGGATCACTTGAACCGTTCGCGGCATTTACATCCTGGACACACGGCGACAAACTCGGGGCACTGTAAGCGCTTCGACTGGCTCCACCCTCCGGTCCTCGCGCGTCCCGTCGACGGCACGGTCCGGCTCGCCTTCGACCTTCCCATGCCGGCGGTGTCGTACGTGGAGGTGCGTCCCCGCCCGGACTGAGCCCCGGCGCGCGATTCGCGCCACAATGGCGGCGTGAGAATGGGAGCCGCGGTCGCGCCGCTGGTCAGCGGGGCGACCTATCGGCGGGGGATCCATCTGCTGCTGGGTGGCGTGCTGCTGCTGCCGTACGTGCTCATGGGCGCCGCCTTCGCACGGATGCTGAGCGTGCCGCAGACGCCGCGTGCGCTGATCCTGCTGGTGCTCGCGCTGGCCGTCCTGGTGGCCTGCGTGCCGCCGTTCCTGCGGGGCACGCGCGCGCTGGAGATCGTGGCCGCTCGGTCGCTGCTCGGAGTGCCGCTGCCGGACCCGCCCGCGACCGCCGGGTCCTGGCGTGAGGAGCGCGAGACCCGGTTGCGCGCCGCGCTGTGGTTCACCCTCCACCTCGCCATCGGCGGGCTGGTGGTCCTGCTGCTCCTCGTCCCGCTGGTGCTGGGCGTGTTCTTCATCGTCCAGCGGTTCGGCCTCGCGGGCGGGGCGCTGGACGGCTTCCGGGCCGGGCCGCTGACCGAGCACGACACCGGGTGGCTGACGCTGCTCGGCGTGGTGATGCTGGTCGGCGTCGTCTACGCCGTGGCGGGGCTCGGGGCGCTGGCGGCGGTCATGGCCCCGGTGCTGCTCGGGCCCTCCCCGGCGGAGCGCATCGCGGCGCTGGAGGCGCGCGCCACGCGGCTGGCCGAACGCAACCGGCTCGCCCGAGAGCTGCACGACTCCATCGGGCACGCCCTGACCGTCACCACGTTGCAGGCGGCCGCCGCGCTGCAGGTGCTCGGCACCGATCCGGCCTTCGTGCGCGGCGCGCTCGTCGCGATCGAGGACACCGGGCGGGCCGCGACGGAGGACCTTGACCGCGTGCTGGGCATGCTGCGCGAGGACGAGCCCACCGGCCGGCCGCCGCACCACGGGCTTGCCGACCTCGACACGCTCGTGGCGCACGCGCGCGGGACCGGAGCGGAGGTGCTGACGCGTGTCGAGGGCTCCCTGAGCGAGGTGCCCGTCCCGGCGTCGCGCGAGGGCTACCGGATCATCCAGGAGAGCCTCACCAACGCGCTCCGCCACGCCGGTCCCGTGCCGGTCACGCTGCACGTCGCCGTCGACGGCCCTACGCTCGCGATCGAGGTGGCCAATCCCGTCACGGGCTCGTATCCACGGCGGGGCGGCGGCCGGGGGCTCGACGGCATGCGCGAACGCGTCACCCTGCTCGGCGGGACCATGACGGCCGGGCCGGACGGCGGGCGGTGGAGGGTCTCGGTGTGCCTGCCCACGCGGGAGCCGTGAGTGGCCGTGACGAGGGGGAGTGGATGTGACGAGGGGAGTGGGCGTGACGAGGGGGAGTGGGCGTGACGATTAGGGTGGCGATCGTCGACGACGAGGAGCTGGTCCGGGTCGGGCTGCGGGTGATCATCGATGCCCAGCCCGACCTGGAGGTGGTGGGCGAGGCCGCCGACGGGGCCGAGGTCATGGCGATGGTGGCCCGCACCCGGCCCGGCGTGCTGCTCATGGACGTGCGGATGCCCGCCATCGACGGCATCGAGGCCACGCGCCGGCTGCTCGCCGCCTCCGGCGGGCCGCCACGCGTGCTGGTCGTCACGACCTTCGAGAACGACGACTACGTGTACGAGGCGCTGCGCGCGGGCGCGAGCGGGTTCCTGCTCAAGCGCACCCGCCCGGCGGAGGTCGTGGAGGCGGTGCGGGTGGTGGCACGCGGAGAGTCGTTGGTGTTCCCGGCGGCGATCCGGCGCCTGGCCCGCTCGTACGGCGCGGCCGGCGGTCCCGCCGGTGACCGGCTCCGCCGCGCCCGGCTGACCGAACGGGAGGAGGAGGTCCTGCGGCTCATGGCGACCGGCCTGTCCAACGCCGAGATCGCGGCGCGGCTCGTGGTGGGGGCGGAGACGGTCAAGACCCACGTCGGCAACGTGCTCACCAAGCTGGCCGCCCGCGACCGCACCCAGGCCGTCATCACCGCCTACGAGTCGGGGTTCGTCAGCCCGGTCGGCTGAGGCCCGGCACGGGAGACGATGTGGTCGCACATGGTGGTCAGGGTCTCGCGCGCCGGGGACGCCGGGAGGCGGAGCAGGGCCTGGCCGGCCCGGCTCGCGTAGCGCTCCACCTCCGCGCGCGTCTCCGCCAGGCCGGGGGAGCGCCGGAGCAGGCGTGCCGCGGTGGCGAGCTTGTCCGCGTCCCTGATGGGACCGGATGCCAGCAGCTTGCGCAGCCGTGCCGATCCCCGGCCGCGCCCGCGCACGGCCCGTAGCAACGGCAGGGTCGCCACGCCCTGCCGCAGGTCGGCGTTGGCCGGCTTGCCCGCCCGCAGGGAGGGCTCGGTGAGGTCGAGGACGTCGTCGGCGAGCTGGAACGCGATGCCGAGCGCCTCTCCGTACGCTCCCAGGGCGTCGGTGGCCTCCGCGGAAGCGCCCGAGGCGTGCGCTCCGAGCCGCGCGGCGAGCGTGAACAGGGCCGCCGTCTTGTCGGCGATCACGCCCATGTAGTACCGCTCGGGGTCGGCGTGCCGTCCGGCGCCCACCGTCTCGCGGAGCTGGCCGGTGACCAGCCGGGTCAGCATCCGCGCCTGCTCCTCCACCGCTTCCGCCCCGAGCGGCGCGGCGAGTTCGGCCGCCTTGGCGACCAGGTAGTCGCCGGCCAGGATGGCGACCCGGTTGCTCCAGCGCGCGTTGACGCTTGGCACGCCGCGGCGCGTGGCCGCCTCGTCCATGACGTCGTCGTGGTACAGCGAGGCGACGTGCATGAGCTCCACGGCCGCCGCCGCCCGCAGGACGGTGGGGCGGTCGGGGTCGCCGAACCGCGCGGCGAGCAGCACCAGCGCCGGGCGGATCCGCTTGCCGCCCGCCGCGAGGAGATGCGTGGCCACGGTGGACAGGAACGGGTCGCCGGGGTGGTGCACCGTGGTGCGCAGCAGGGCCTCGACGCCGGCGAGCGACCGGTGCATCCACGCGGCGAGGGCGTCGTCGGAGATGATCCACATGGTCGGATCGGCCACGGCGGCAGGCGGGGTGAGGGATGAGGATGACAAGGCGCCCCCTTGGCGGGTGGTGCGGGAGATCCGCACCACCCACGTTCGCGCCGGGGCCCGTGCCGGCGACTCCCCCCGGCACGGGAACCGCGTCCCCCGCACGGGGGAAAACGGCGGCCAGTGCGGCCACCCTGAACGCTTCGGCACGCGGGGCGACAGGGGAGCGGCGCGGGGTCAGGGCGCGTCGTGGGCCGTGGGCACGTGGGGAGACAGGGCGAGGCGGCGCTGCTCGGCTTCGACGATCTCGCGTGCCAGGAGTTGCTCGGAGATGTCGACGGCTTCGGAGCTGGCCTCGGCGAGGTCGCTGCGCCGGGCGTACTCGTCGAACAGCGAGCTCTTGCGGCGCAGGATCTCCAGCATGCGCTGGTCGACGCTGTCGGCCGCCAGGAGGCGGTGGACGCGGACCTTGCGCACCTGTCCCATGCGGTGCGCCCGCGCGACCGCCTGGCTCTCCATGGTGGGCTTGACCTGCGGCTCACAGATGATCACGACCGAGGCGGCCTGGAGGTTGAGGCCGATGCCGCCCGCCTGGATCTGGCTGAGCAGCACGGCGTGGCCGGTGGCGGCGGTGAACTCGTCGACCACCTCCTGGCGCCGGACCGCCGTGAGGCCGCCCGAGATGGGACCGTGCACACCGTCGCCGAGAACCCGCTGGACGGCCGCGAGGACGTGGCGGAAGTAGGAGAAGACGACCACCTTGAGGTCGTTGTCGGCCGCCTCGACGACGAGCTCGCGCAGCCGCTCCAGCTTGGCCGACTTCTCGTGGTCGGCGTAGGCGGCGCGGCGCATGGCCATGAAGTTCCCGGCGGCCACGGCCTCGCGGTAGGCCTCCGTGTCCGCCGCGCTCAGCTCCTCCCACTCGTCGACGTGGACGAGCTCGGGCAGCTCGGCCAGGACGTCCTGCTGGTTACGGCGCAGGTAGGCCGGAGCGACGGCTCTGCGGAACGCCTGCGGGCCCGCCGCGGCGTCGCCGGCGTGGATGCCGGGGACCAGCTCGGGCTGGAGGTAGCCCACCAGGTTGCGGAACTCCTCGACGCGGTTCTCCATCGGGGTTCCAGTCATGAAGAGCACCCGGTCGGTACGCGCGCACCAGGCGGCGACCGCCTGGGACCGGCGGGCGGCGGGGTTCTTCACGTAGTGCGCCTCGTCGACCACGAGCATCCCGAGCGTGACGTCGCCGGGGAGCTCCAGACGGTGCAGGGCGTCGATGGTGGTCACCGCGACGTCGCCGTTCCGCGCCCACTCGGCCAGCGCGGCGGGCCGGTCGGTGCCGTGGACTCGGTAGGCCTTCAGCGTGCTGCGCGTCTCGATCTCGCGTGACCAGTTGATCAGGACGCTGGCCGGGCAGGCGACCAGGAAGTGCGTGCGGCCCTCGGTCTTGAGGTGCGCGAGCGCGGCGATGGCCTGGATGGTCTTGCCCAGGCCCATCTCGTCACCGAGGATCACCCGTCGCTGGGCGAGGGCGAAACGGGCGCCGAACGCCTGGTAGCCGCGCAGCGAGACCCTGCGGTGGGTGTCGTCGAGCGCCTGGGCGTTGACCCGCGCGGACACCTCGCCGGGAAGGAAGCCCTCGGAGGCGACGCGGTCGGGTTCGAGGGCCGCGATCTCGGCGAGCAGGTTGTAGTACTCGGGCGACTGGATCTCGAAGTCGATCCACGCCTCGGTCGCCGAGACCGGCGGGCGGAGCAGGTCGGTGGTGGCCTGGGAGATGAGCAGGCGCGTGCCGCCCGAGCCCGCCTCCGCGAGCAGGGCGGCGATGTCCGCGACGGCTTCCCAGGCCCGCTCGCGGCCCTGCCTGCTCGTGAACAGCATCCGCAGCCGTCCTCGCGCGGCACGCGCGGCGGGCAGGAGCGGCGTCAGCCGCTCGATGACGCCCCTGGCGGCCTCGCACGCCCGCGGAAGGTCGGGACCGGCGGTGACCAGGCGGTTCAACGCGACCAGCATCGCCGTGGTGGCGGGGTCGCGCCGCTCGACGTCGATCTGGATGCCGACCGTCTCCTCGGCCGCTCGCGCGATCTGCCTGGCGGCGGCCTGGACCTGGCTCGCGGTGTGCGCGCCGATCCCGGGGACGAGTTGCAGAGCGTAGGGGGTGGCGTCCAGGACGTGCTGGACCGTCGTGTACCCGGCCTGTTCCAGGGCTCCGAGGCGCAACCGCCCGTTGGTGACGTCCTTCAGCCGCGCGAGGGGGATCGCGGCCAGGTCGTCGCGGGCCAGATCGGCGCGGAGCGAGGACAACGCCTCGTGCACGTCGGCGCGGACGCGTGTGTGGTCGGCGAGCAGGGTGCGTGCCGCCGCGAGGAGCCGCTCGCCCTCCAGGAGGAGAGCCCTGACCTCCTTGCCCGTGAACGCCGCCCCCTCCTGTTCGACCGTGCTCACATCTCTGCCCTTCCCCACCGCCGTCCGGGTGCCATGATTCCACGTTCGCGGCGCCGTCCGCCTCAACTCGTGTGTACGGCCATCGAAATGGGCATTTAGCCAGATATGGGGGGAAAGGGCGTGAAGCATGCGTCGTCGCCAGGTGCTCGCGCTCGGTACGGGGCTCGTCGCGCTGGCCGCCGGATGCGGGAGCGCCACCGACGCGCGCAAGCTCGCCTCGATGCCGCTCTCGATGGTCGTCCCCGGCCCGTACGGGGGTGACTCGGACAGGGTCGCGCGCTCGCTCAAGGGGGTGGCCGAGCGGGAGTCGCTGGCGGGCCGGGTGCAGGTGGTCAACCGCCCGGCGCACGCCGCTCTGGCGGAGTTCGCCCGCGCGCGCACCACCGGCCGGCTGCTGATGGCCGAGCCCGAGCTGGTCGCCACCGTGCGGGCCGTCCGGCCGGCGGGCGCCTTCTCCGGCACCACGCCGCTGGCCAGGCTCTGCGGCGAGTGGGAGGTGCTGGTCGTTCCCGTCACCTCGCGCCTGGCGTCGTTCGGCGCGTTCGCCGACGCCATGAGGCGGGACCCGGCCGCCCTCGCGGTGGCGGGCAGGGCGGCGGGCTGCGTGGACCACATGCTGTTCGGAATGCTCGCCCAGAGCCTCGGCGTGGACGCGCGGCTGCTCCAGTACGTGGCCTACCCCTCCGGCGAGGAGGCGATCACGGCGCTCAAGGGCGGGCGGGTGAGGGCGGTGCTCTCCAGCCACGCCGGAGTACGGCGGCGGGTCCAGGCCGGAGAGCTGCACGTGCTCGCGGTGTCCTCGCCCGACCGCATCCAGGGGGTGGAGGCTCCGACGCTGCTGGAGTGCGATGTGCATCTGTACTGCGCGAACTGGCGTGGCCTGCTCGGGGTCGGCCGCCTGCCCGACGACGACCGTGACGCCCTGGTCGGCCTGTGCCACGAGCTCGCCGGGTCGGCCCGCTGGAGAGAGACCTGCGCGCGTAACGGATGGACCCCGCTGTACCTGGAGGGCGAGGATTTCCGGCAGTGGCTGCGTATCGAATCCAACCGGCTGAGCCGGGCGCTGGGGGACCTCGGCCTTCGCGTCTGACGCCGGACGGCCCCTGTGCGGTACGGGGCATCGTGACCCTGGATTACCACACCGGACACAACTTCTAGGGGTTGTTGTTGGGGGCGCCACTACATGTAGGATCCTGACCGTTGCTGGTTCGCTCTTTGGAGCGGCGTAAGAGGGAACCTGGTGTGATTCCGGGGCTGCCCCGCAGCGGTGAGCGGGAACGACCGCCGTCATACAGCACTGGGCCGCGCGGCGGCCTGGGAAGCGACGGCCAGTAGGCAGGACGTGAGAGCGCCCGCGAGTCCGAAGACCTGCCGGTGACGTTGTCGTCCAGGCCTCGAGGGAGGGCCGCGGCGGGGGTGACCGGCGTGCCCGTGCGGCGAGGCCTGCGGTCGTGCTCCGACGCGTGCGCTCAAGCGAGGATCCGAACGCTATGAGGAGAGCACATGACCGTGACACGCGATTTGCCGCTGCCGTCTCAGGAGGATACGACCCGGGAGGGCCGGCGGCTGGCCATCGAGGAGGCCGCGGCCCGGGTCATCGCCGATCCCGCGAACTCGCGGGTCGCCGCCCGTCTGCTGGCCGAGGAGATCGCCGCCGAGGCGGCGGCGCACGGGGTGCGGTCGTTCTCGGAGTCGGTCGCCGCCACGCACGAGGCCGGGCTGGTCCACGATGACCTGGCCGAGTTCGTACGGAACAACGCCACCGTGCTCGACGACCTGACCGACCCGGAAGGGGACGCGCGCTTCGAGTACTTCGGGCTGCGGACGGTCTACGATCGCTACCTGCTGCGCCACCCCGTCACCCGGGGCGTGCTGGAGACCCCGCAGCACTTCTTCCTGCGCGTGGCGTGCGGGCTCGCCGGCACCGTCGCCGAGGCCGCGGAGCTGTACGGGCTGATGACGACTCTGTCGTACCTGCCGAGCTCGCCGACGCTGTTCAACTCCGGCTCGCGGCGGCCCCAGCTCTCCTCCTGCTTCCTGCTGGACTCGCCCCGCGACGAGCTGGAGGCCATCTACGAGCGGTACGGCCAGGTCGCGCGGCTGTCGAAGTACGCAGGCGGGATCGGGATCTCCTGGACCAGGGTACGGGCGCGCGGCTCGCTGATCAGGGGCACCAACGGGCACTCCAACGGCATCGTGCCGTGGCTCCGCACGCTCGACTCGAGCGTCGCGGCGGTGAACCAGGGCGGGCGGCGCAAGGGCGCGGCCTGCGTGTACCTCGAACCCTGGCACGCCGACGTGGAGGAGTTCCTGGAGCTGCGCGACAACACCGGTGAGGACGCGCGCCGCACGCACAACCTCAACCTGGCCAACTGGATCCCCGACGAGTTCATGCGCCGGGTCGAGGCCGACAGCGTGTGGTCGCTGTTCGACCCCAAGGAGGTCCCGGAACTGGTCGACCTGTGGGGCGCCGAGTTCGACGCGAGGTACCGGGAGGCGGAGGCCGCCGGGCGGTACGTCCGCCAGTTGCCCGCGAGGACCCTGTACGGCCGCATGATGCGCACGCTCGCCCAGACGGGCAACGGCTGGATGACCTTCAAGGACGCCGCCAACCGCGCCTCCAACCAGACGGCCAGGCCCGAGAACGTCATCCACCTGTCCAACCTGTGCACCGAGATCCTCGAGGTCACCAGCGACGCCGAGACCGCCGTGTGCAACCTCGGCTCGGTCAACCTCGCCGCCCACCTCCAGCGGGGAGGGGTCGACTGGGCACGGCTGCGCTCGACGGTGGCCACGGCCGTCCGGTTCCTCGACAGGTCCATCGACCGGGGGTTCTACCCGACGCCCCAGGCGGAGGCCGCCAACAAGCGCTGGCGGCCGATCGGGCTCGGCGTGATGGGCCTGGCCGACGTCTTCTTCGCGCTGCGGCTGCCCTTCGACTCGCCCGAGGCGCTCGCGCTGTCCACGCGGATCGCCGAGGAGATGGCGCTGGCCGCCTATGGGGCCTCCGCCGACCTGGCCGGGGCGCTCGGGGCGCACCCCTCGTACGCCGACACGCGGGCGGCCGGGGGAGTGCTGCACCTGGACCACTTCCCGGCGGCGGATCCGGTCCACCCGGAGGAGTGGGCGCTCCTGCGCGACAGGATCGCGGCGACCGGCCTGCGCAACTCCCTGCTGCTCGCCGTCGCCCCCACGGCGACCATCGCCTCCATCGCGGGGTGCTACGAGTGCGTCGAGCCGCAGGTGTCCAACGTGTTCAAGCGCGAGACCCTGTCGGGTGAGTTCCTCCAGGTCAACCGCTACCTGGTCAGGGACCTCCAGGAGCGCGGGCTGTGGACGCCGCAGGTCAGGGACGCGGTCAAGCGCGCCGACGGGTCCATCCAGGACGTCCCCTCGATCCCTCAGGACCTCCAGAGGCTGTACCGCACCGCCTGGGAGCTGCCGCAGAAGGCCCTGATCGACCTGGCCGCCGCGCGCCAGCCGTACATCGACCAGTCGCAGTCGCTGAACCTGTTCATGGCGACCCCGACCATCGGCAAGCTCTCGTCGATGTACGCCTATGCCTGGCGGGCCGGGCTGAAGACCACGTACTACCTGCGCTCGCGCCCGGCCACGCGCATCGCGCAGACCACCGTGGCCGCCGAGGCCGGCGCGGCGCCCCCGCCCCTGGATGTCGTGCCGGCACGTGTCGCCGTGCTCGATCCGGAGGCCGTCGCCTGTTCCCTGGAGAACCCCGAGATCTGCGAGGCCTGCCAGTGATGCTGCTCGACCCTGGGATGGACCTGACGCTGCGGCCGATGCGGTATCCGGAATTCTATGAGCGCTACCGGGCCGCGATCCGCAACACCTGGACGGTCGAGGAGGTGGACCTGCAGTCCGACCTCGCCGACCTGGCCAGGCTGAGCGCGGGGGAGCGGCACCTGATCAACCGGCTGGTGGCGTTCTTCGCGACCGGCGACTCGATCGTGGCCAACAACCTCGTGCTCAACCTCTACCAGCACATCAACGCCCCCGAGGCGCGGCTGTACCTGTCGCGGCAGCTCTTCGAGGAGGCCGTGCACGTGCAGTTCTACCTCACGCTGCTGGACACCTACCTGCCCGACCACGACGAGCGGGCCAAGGCGTTCGCAGCGGTGGAGCACATCCCCTCGATCAGGGACAAGGCGGAATTCTGCTTCCGGTGGATCGGCTCGATCGACGAGCTGAGCCGCCTGGAGACCCGGGACGACCGCAGGGCGTTCCTGCTGAACCTGATCTGCTTCGCCGCCTGCATCGAGGGCCTGTTCTTCTACGGGGCCTTCGCCTACGTGTACTGGCTGCGCTCGCGTGGCCTCCTGGGCGGGCTGGCGACCGGGACGAACTGGGTGTTCCGCGATGAGTCCATGCACATGGAGTTCGCCTTCTCGGTCGTGGACACCGTACGGGCGGAGGAACCGCACCTGTTCGACGACGAGCTGGCCGCCCAGGTGACCCGGATGATCGAGGAGGCGGTGGCCGCCGAGCTGGCGTTCGCCCGTGACCTGTGCGGGGAGGGCCTGGCCGGGATGAGCGCGGACCAGATGCGGGACTACCTCGAATACGTCGCCGACCACCGCCTGGTGCGGCTCGGGATGCCCGTCCGGTACGGTACGGCCAATCCGTTCGCCTTCATGGAGCTGCAGGACGTGCAGGAGCTGGCCAACTTCTTCGAGCGCAGGGTCTCCGCCTACCAGATGGCGGTGGAGGGCAGCGTCAGCCTCGACGAGGCGTTCTAGCGGACCCCGCGATTCCCCCTTTCTCGGGCGCACGGTAGAAAAGACGACGAAAGGAGCCGCCCTCCGTGTCGCCGGCATTCAACTGGATCACCCTGGTGGTCGTCGTTCTCGCGGCGATCGTGTCGGTCGAGCTGCTCAGGCGGCTGCTCCGATCCCGCCGCGTGAACGGCAGCTTCTCCCTGGCCGGTCCCATCGTCGAGCGGTGCACGTGGCCGGGGTTCGCGACCGCGGGCGTGACCGCGTTCAACACGGTCTACGCGCCGGGCATGACCGGCATCGTCGCCGACTACGCGGTGCGCCAGACCATCACCGTGCTGATCATCGCCTGTGTCGCGTGGCTGGTCATCCAGGCCGCGTACGCGGTGACCGACGTGGTGCTGGAAAGGCTCGGCACGGTCGAGGGCGACGGCAACAAGAAGGCGCGCCGCATCCGCACGCAGATCACGCTGGTCAGGCGCGCCGCCGCGGCGGTCATCATCGTGGTGGCCGCCGGCGCGGTGCTGTTCAGCTTCCCGGCCGTCCGGGCACTCGGCGCGGGGCTGCTGGCCTCGGCGGGGATCGCGGGCGTGGTGGCGGGCATCGCCGCGCAGTCCACGCTGAGCAACCTCATCGCGGGATTGCAGCTCGTCTTCAGCGACGCCATCAGGCTCGATGACGTCGTGGTGGTCGACGGGGAGTGGGGCCGCATCGAGGAGCTGACCCTGACGTACGTCGTCCTGCGGCTGTGGGACGAACGGCGGCTCATCCTGCCGGTCTCGTACTTCACCACCACCCCGTTCGAGAACTGGACCCGCCACGGCAGCCGCGTCATCGGCCACGTGACGCTCAGCGTCGACTGGTCCGTTCCCGTCGAGGAGATCAGGACGGAGCTGTACCGGCGCCTGCGCGAGCACCCGCTGTGGGACCAGAAGGACTGGATCCTGCAGGTGACCGACGTCCAGCCCAACGGCCTGGTGGAGCTGCGGGCCCTGATGAGCGCCTCGGACGCGCCGAGCGTGTGGGACCTCAAGTGCGACATCCGCGAGCACCTGGTCGCCTACATCCGCGACAACCATCCCCAGGCGCTGCCGCGTTTCCGCGTTCAGGACCTGCCGACCGAACGCGTCACCGGCTCCGGCCCGGGCGGCTCCGCCCGGCCGCAGGCGGAGAGGGCCGGCGACACCCGTACGGACGATCGGATCGCGGGCTAGGACCCGCGCCGGTCAGTTGGCCGGGGCGGGCTGTTTAGTCGGGTTCGATGTGCATCGCCCGCTCTTCGGCGGACAGGTCGCCGTCGTCCGGTCCGATCTCCTGGGCGTACTCCTCGGCGTCCACGTCGGAATGGGCGCCCTCGTCCGGGGCCACGAACCGATGCTCCTCGCGCGGGACGCGATCGCGGCTGGGAGCCTCCTGCCACACCCGCCGCGAGATGCCGTCCCGCTCCCCGGGATCGTCCTCGACGATCTCGTGACCGATGGGCAGGTTCTCGGTCCATTCCTCGATTTCGGTCAACTGCTCGTCATCGCCCATGTCGTCGGGCCCGCGTCTGGTTTCGGTCATATCTGTGCCCTACCCATGTATGGCAATTTCCGGCCCATGAGCGGTCATGAAATCGATCACCATAGGCTAGATCTCACCGAGGGGACCCTCGCGCCGCGGGCCGGTGCCGCCCGGCTACCTCTCGATGACCTCGTTCTTCCCGATCACGACCACGCCTTCTCGCGTCACGGCGAAACGGGAGCGGTCGTACTCCAGGTCCACGCCGATCCTGGCGCCATCGGGGATCACGACGTTCTTGTCGATGATCGCGCGGCGGACGATCGCACCCTTGCCGACCTTGACGCATCCCATGAGCACCGAGTCCTCGACCTGGGAGTGCGAGTGCAGCACCACTCCGGGGGACAGGATCGAGCGCGAGGCCATCCCTCCAGAGACGATCACCCCCGGGGACACCAGCGAGTCGACGGCGTGCCCGATCCGGTCGCCCTCGTTGTGCACGAACTTGGCGGGCGGGAGCGGGTCGTGGCCGGTGTAGATCGGCCAGTGGTCGTTGTAGAGGTTGAACACCGGGTGCACGGACACCAGGTCCATGTGCGCGTCGTAGTACGCGTCGAGGGTCCCGACGTCCCGCCAGTAGCCGCGATCCCGTTCGGAGGAGCCGGGGACCACGTTGTCGGCGAAGTCGTAGACCTCGGCGGTGCCCGACTTCACGAACATGGGGATGATGTTCCCACCCAGGTCATGCTTGCTGCTGGGGTCGAGCGCGTCCTCCCTCAGCGCGTCGATCATCGCCTGGGTCCTGAAGACGTAGTTCCCCATCGAGGCGTAGACCTGGTCCGGGGCGTCCGGCAGGCCGATGGCGTCGGTGGGCTTCTCCCGGAACGCCACGATCCGGTGCCCGGCGGGGTCGGTCTCGATCACGCCGAACTGGTCGGCCATCGACAGCGGCTGGCGGATCGCGGCGACCGTGACCTCGGCCCCGGACTCGATGTGCTGCCGGACCATCTGCTGGGGGTCCATGCGGTAGATGTGGTCGGCGCCGAAGACGATGCAGTGCTCGGGGAGCTCGTCGTAGATCAGGTTGAGGTTCTGGAAGAGCGCGTCCGCCGACCCGGCGAACCAGCGTGGCCCGAGCCGCTGCTGCGCGGGCACGGGCGTGACGTAGTTGCCGAGCATGGTCGACATTCGCCAGGTCCGCGTGACGTGCCGGTCGAGGCTGTGGCTCTTGTACTGGGTCAGGACGACGATCTTGAGGTAGCCACCGTTGGTCAGGTTCGAGAGCACGAAGTCGACCAGCCGGTAGATGCCTCCGAAGGGCACCGCCGGCTTGGCACGGTCGGCCGTGAGCGGCATCAGCCGCTTTCCCTCACCACCGGCCAGCACGATCGCGAGGATTCTGGACGTCATGAGAGGACGTTACCCGGCTTTACCCAGCTAAACCCGACGAAAGACCATAGAACGCTAAGCTTTACGCATGCGTGTCGATCTGCTGAGCCGTGAATATCCACCCGACGTCTACGGCGGGGCCGGGGTCCATGTGGAGTACCTCGCAAGGGAATTGCGGAGCCTGGCCGACGTGCGGGTCCGGTGCTTCGGCGCCCGGCGCGAGGAGGCGGGGGTGGACGCCTACCGCATCCCCGGCGGCCTGGAGACCGCCAACCCGGCGCTCCAGGTGCTCGGGGTCGACCTTGAGATGGCGGCGGCCTGCGAGGGCGCCGACGTGGTGCACAGCCACACCTGGTACGCGAACTTCGCCGGACACGTCGCCAAGCTGCTCTACGGCACACCGCACGTGGTCACCACGCACAGCCTGGAGCCGCTGCGCCCGTGGAAGGCCGAGCAGCTCGGCGGCGGCTACACCCTCTCGTCCTGGTCCGAGCGCACCGCGCTGCTGGCCGCCGACGCGGTGATCGCGGTGTCCGAGGGCATGCGGCGCGACGTGCTGGCCTGCTACCCGGAGATCCCGCCCGACCGCGTGAGCGTGATCCACAACGGCATCGACACGGGCGAGTACGCCCCCGACCGGGGCACCGACGTCCTGCTCAGGCACGGCATCGACCCCGCCCGGCCGTACATCGTGTTCGTCGGGCGCATCACCCGGCAGAAGGGGCTGGTCCACCTGCTCCGCGCGGCGCGGTCGTTCGCCCCCGGTGCCCAGCTCGTGCTGTGCGCGGGCGCCCCGGACACCCCTGAGATCGCCGCCGAGGTCGCCGGGCTGGTCGGCGAGCTGCGAGAGAGCAGGGAGGGCGTGATCTGGATCTCCGAGATGCTGCCGAGGAGCGAGGTCATCCAGATCCTGACGCACGCCACCGTGTTCGTGTGCCCGTCGGTGTACGAGCCGATGGGCATCGTGAACCTGGAGGCGATGGCGTGCGAGACGGCCGTCGTGGCGACCGCGACCGGAGGCATCCCCGAGGTCGTCGCCGACGGCTCGACGGGGCTGCTGGTCCCCATCGACCAGGGAGCGGACGGCGAGCCCCGCGATCCCGCGGCCTTCGCCGACGCCATCGCCCAGCGGGTCAACAGCGTGCTGTCCGACGCCGGGCGCGCGACCTCCATGGGCGAGGCCGGCAGGCGGCGGGCCGTCGAGCACTTCTCCTGGCCGGCCATCGCCGCCCGGACCCAGCAGTTGTACGCCACGCTCGCGTAGCGTCTCCCGGCGGGCACGTGGCGGTCGGGTGCCGTCTGGCGCCGGACCCGCGGGCCGGGGTTCAGATCTCGTCGACCTTACGCTCGGCGAGGCGGTGCGCGGCGGCGATCGGCCGCCATGCCCGGACGAAGCGGCGCTTGGCCGCCCCGGCCTCCTCCGATCGCGCCAGGCCGGCGCGGTAGCGCGGGTCGCCGGCGATCGTGCCCCGGCATCCGCCCTCCAGATGGCGTGACGCCCAGGACAGGAACGCGGTGTCGGCCTCGTAGGAGGCGCTCAAGGCCTCGACCAGGGCCCGCTTGAGCGGCGCGCCGCCGGCCAGGGCGTCCACCCGCGACTCGCGCGCCCGGGCGAGTTGCGCGCGGCGGGACGCGGTGATCCTGCCGATGCTCGCCAGCCCGCCGCGGCGGCACCGGCTGACGGCGGCGATCGCGTCACCGAGACCCGAGCGTGCGTGGCTGCTCTCGGAGAGCAGGTCGTCGATGCGGGCCGCCTGCTCGGCGGCCCGATCGGGGCCCGCGGCGGCGGAGCCGCTCGCCGCGGGGGAGGGCTCGGCCCGCGAGGGGTCGGCTCGCGAGGGGTCGGCGGGAGGGGCGGGAGAGGCCGGGGTGCCGCCCGCCGGGCCGCCGATGGCCTCCGGGTTCGCGGCGGTGTCGATGCCGCCGGCGCCGCGGGCGGCGAAGGCCCACCACGCCAGGCCGAGGACGACCGCCGCGCAGGCAAGGACCAGGATCGGCCGCCGGGCGTGCCGGGCGCGCCGCCGCTTCGCCGGCCTCCGGAAATCGAGTTCGGCGACGGGGGGCGGGTGCTCAGGCGAGGCGAGCGCCGCTCCGCAACGGGGGCACCGGGCGAGCCTCCCCGCGTCGGCTCCGCAACGTCCGCAGAGAGAACCGGACCTGGATTCGCTCACCAAAGCACTTCCCCCTCAAAGTCGGATAATCCCACCAATGTCGAATAATGCCTAGGAATGGATAATTGGGATATATTGCGCACGGCGCATTTCCAGCGGTCTTGGCCACCGGACGACCATATTTCAGAAATCACTCTCTATGGGAATACTAAAGCGCCTGAACTCGCCACGACGTCACCGTCAGCGAGAGGGTGAGTGGTAATCCACAACTCTAGAGCAGGTCAACAGCATGTTCCTTCGGGTGCGCAACCTATTCGCATGAGCAATGTGACGCGACATCTCTGCGCCGGGGCATACCTTGACAGTGCTTTCCGAACCAAAGTCCTGGCCGAATTGCTGGATGACGACTTTCGCGCTGTTCCGTCGTCATATGGGCGTTTCGACCTCGGACCGGTCATCCACCATTGCCGACGGTCAAGGACCGTGCTGCTGGTCCGCGATCTGCCGATCTCGCTCGTCCTGGTCACCAATCGGCTTCGGGCACAGCTCCGCCGGCGTCGGCACCATCACCCGGCCGGCCACCTGACACTGCCCGCCTCCCTGATCGTGATCTTGGTCCTGGTGGCTGGGTACACTGTGCGCGTGCTTGCGATCGACCGGGTCAGGATGGCCTTCACCGACCGTCACGGAGGCGTGAGCGCCGGGCCGTACGGCACGCGCAACCTCGGTGGATCGGTCGGGGACGACCCCGCGGCCGTGGCCGAGAACCGCGCGCGCACCGCCACGGGCTTCGGTCTCGACCCGGGCGGCGTCGTGTTCATGCGGCAGGTCCACGGCCGTGACGTGCGCTACGTGGCCGAGCCGTTCGGGGCCGATCCGCCCTCGCTGGACGGCGTCTTCACCGACCGGCCGGGGCTCGGCATCGCCGTGCTCGCCGCCGACTGCGCGCCCGTCCTGCTCGCCGACCCGGTCGCGGGCCTGGTCGGCGGGGCCCACTCCGGGCGGGACGGCACCACGGCCGGTGTGGTCCCCGCGCTGGTGGAGGCGATGCGCTCGTACGGCGCCGCCGACCTGGTCGCGCTGGTCGGCCCGCTGGCGTGCGGCAGGTGCTACGAGGTGCCGCACCCCCTGCGAGAGCAGGTGGCGGCTGTCCTGCCGGAGGCGTGGTCGGTGACCCGCCACGGCACCCCGGCGCTCGACCTGCGGGCGGGCATCACCGCCCAGCTCGGGAGGGCGGGCGTCACCGACATCCGGCACGACGACCGCTGCACGATCGAGACGGCCGGGCTCTACTCTCATCGCAGGGAGCGGCTCACCGGCCGGTTCGCGGGCTATGTCTGGCTGGAGGCCGGGCGCGAGCCCACATCCCGCGACGCGGCACAGGAGCGAGCACTGCCGTGACCAGGTAGATTGCGGGAAACCATGGCACCCGTTCCGCCCGGGCGCGCGACTCAGGGGAGATCGCATGACCGTATCCGGTAGGGCTGTCCCTACTCCCGCAATGCCTGCGCACGGGCTCGAACGGGTTCGTGGGGGACTCTTAGCTTTGTCACCATGAGATCCCTACTCAAGCACCTTGGCACCGACACCCGGTACACCCTGCTCGGCCTGCCGCTGGCCATCTTGAGCTTCAGCCTGCTGATCGCCGGAGTGGCCGCAGGGCTCGGCACCATGGTGGTGTGGGTCGGGCTCCCCATCCTCGCCGTGACCCTGCTGGCGGCCCGGGCCTTCGCCGACGTCGAGCGGCGCTGGCTCCCCGAGATCCTCGGCCGCCCGGTCGCCCGGCCGCGTTACAAGAAGCCACCGGAGAGCGCCGGGTGGGCACGCAGGCTGGTCCAGCCGCTGGCCAACGGCCAGTCCTGGCTCGACCTGCTGCACGGCGTCGTGGTGTTCCCCGTGGCGATCGTCACGTTCGTGGTGACCGTGACGTGGTGGGCGGTGACGGTGGCCGGCCTGCTCTACCCCCTCTACGGCTGGATCACCTCCAACATCCCCGGCAACACCCAGCTGCCCGAGCTGCTCGGATTCGGCAGGGGCTACTTCACCGACAGCGCGTTCTATCTGGTGCTCGGCGCGGTCTTCGCCATCACCCTGCCGGGCATCGTTCGGGGGGCGGCGCTGCTCCAGGCCGGGCTCGGCAGGGCCCTGCTGACCGGGGTGGCCGAGTTACACGAGCGCATCGACGACCTCACCGAGGGACGGGCCGCCGCGGTGTCGGCCGAAGCGAGCGCCCTGCGCAGGCTCGAGCGGGACATCCACGACGGGCCGCAGCAGCGCCTCGTGTACCTGGCGATGGAGCTCTCCCGGGCCCAGCGCCAGCTGCAGAAGGACCCGCAGGCGGCGCACGCCACGCTCTCGGAGGCGATCACGGCGACCCGCGAGACGCTCGACGAGCTGCGGGCGCTGTCGCGGGGCATCGCCCCGCCGATCCTGAGCGACCGCGGTCTGGCGCCCGCGCTGGCGGCGCTGGCCGGCCGCTGCACCGTCCCGGTCGAGCTCGACGTGCAGACGGTGGAGCGGTACACCGCCGGCGTGGAGAACTCGATCTACTACGTGGCGGCCGAGACGCTGACCAACGTCGCGAAGCACAGCCGGGCCGGGCTGTGCACCCTCTCGCTCAGCCGTACGGGTGACACACTTCTGCTGGCGATCGGCGATGATGGGGTGGGCGGCGCACACGTCGCCAAGGGGCACGGCCTGGCCGGCCTTGCCGACCGGCTGCGGGCGGTCGACGGCGAGTTGGTCGTGCAGTCGCCGGTCGGCGGGCCGACGTCGATCATTGCGGAGGTTCCGTGCGGGTAGTCGTGGCCGATGACGCCGTTCTCATCCGATCCGGCCTGGTGAGGCTGCTGGAGGAGTTCGGCTGCGAGGTGGTGTCCGCCGTGGGCGACGGCGACGCGCTGGTCAAGTCCGTCGCCGCCCACCGTCCGGACATCTCCGTCGTGGACGTGCGGATGCCGCCGAGCTTCACCGACGAGGGCCTGCGGGCCGCCGTCGAGGCCCGGCGCCAGGTGCCCGGCTCGCCGGTGATGATCCTCTCGCAGTACGTCGAGGTCTCCTACGCCGACGATCTGCTCGCCGACGCGCGCGGAGCGGTCGGCTACCTGCTGAAGGACCGGGTGGCCGACGTCGAGGAGTTCCTCGACGGGCTCCGGCGTGTGGCCTCCGGCGGCACCGTATTCGACCCGCAGGTGGTGGCGCAGTTGATGGTCCGGCGTCGCAGAGACGACCCGCTGGGCTCCCTGACCCCGAGGGAGCGCGAGGTGCTCGGCCTGATGGCGGAAGGCAAGTCCAACCCCGCCATCGGGCGCCAGCTCGTCATCACCGACGGCGCGGTGGAGAAGCACGTGAGAAGCATCTTCAACAAGCTGGGGCTGTACGCGGACGACGGCGACCAGCATCGCCGGGTCCTCGCCGTCCTGGCCTACCTGCGCTCCTGACCCCGGAGGTCACCGGATCATCCAGGGACGATCACGGTGATCGACGACATCGTGTGGCGGAAGCCGAGGCGTTCGTACACGCGCCGTGCCGGGTTGCCGTCGCTGACGGCGAGGCCGAGCGCGGGCAGGCCGTGCAGGGTGGCCAGGGCCAGGGCGCGGCGCAGCATCACGGAGCCGAGGCCGGCGAACTCGGGGCTCGGGTCGCGGAAGACGTCCAGGACCCACGGGCCGCCGAAGGGCAGATCGCCGTGGAGCTCGCCGACCAGGACCCCGGCCACCACGCGCTCGCCCCGCAGGAGCAGGCCGCCGCAGGGCAGCATCGGCCCGTACGACGTGCCGGCGAGCATCGGCGCGAGGTCGAGTTCCAGCGCGGCGGTGTCGTCGGTGGCGTGGTGGTCCGGATGGCCGGGCGGGTAGGCGCTGCGCCACACGGGGAAGACCTCGGCGGCGGGCACCGCGTCACAGGCCACCACGCCGTAGCCCGTCTCGGCCCACTGCGGAGGCGCGGGCTCGGCGCGCAGGTCGCGCGAGTAGGTGTGCGCGTGCCGTAGCCGCTTCGCGCCGGCCGCGAGCAGGCTCCGGCCGAGCGCCTCGTCACCCGAGACGACCCAGCCCGGCAGCTCGCGGAGGATGACCTCCACGGCGCCTGGTCCGAGAACCTGCGCGAGGTCGGCGTACGGGCGTCCGTCACGGGTGCCCTCGACATAGCTGAGCACCGGACGGCCCACGCGATCGGTGATCGTCTGACGGCTGAGAGTCTCCACGTTGTGAAACGGTAGAGTGGGCCGGCAGCGTCTGGCCACTAGTTTTCGGGTGGTTTGCGGACATATGTGGGACTTTGTCGGGATTGTCCGTATAAGTATTACCCTCAGGTAGCACAACGCCAAGTGAACCGAAATTCTGTAACGTTCTGGTACCAGCGGGGCTGCGGAGGCGCTAGTGTGATCGCGCGCGCAAATGTCCCGATAGATCCCGGTAGGCACCCAGCGGCACGTTGTCCGGTTTATGCCGGTACCGCGTTATCTGGCGGAGGACGGGATGAATCAAACGCGACATCGACGAGCTCCGCAACGGTCTCGATCACGGGCCCCAATCGTGGTCGGACTGTTCACGTCCACGTCGCTCCTCGCGGGAACCGCTCTCCTCGGAGCATCGGTCCTCGCGTCGGTACAACAGTTTTTGATCTTCTACTCGGGGGTGTTCACTCTCCTTGGACTGACTGGAACGGTGGTCGTCGGACTGGCCGCCACCGATCGAATAATCCTCGCGGTACGGCACCGCGTGTTCATGCAGGGACTGCATCGTGCCTTCTCCGTCTTCGCCGTCGGTTTCCTGATCACGCACGTCATCCTGCAGATATTCAGAGGGCGAGTGGTCACGGCGGACGTGTTCCTGCCGTTCGGCGACGCCGGCTTCGCGGTCGGCCTCGGCACCATCGCCTCCGATCTGATGATCCTGGTGGCGGCCTCGGGCGCCTTCCGCGGGCGGTTCGTGGGCATCAAGTGGCCGTGGCTGTGGCGAGTGATACACGTCCTCGCCTACGTCTCCTGGCCCGTCGCCATCGTGCACGGGCTGACCGCGGGCCGCCCCGCGGGCGACTGGGTGACCATGTGTTACGTCGGCTCGCTCGTAGGAGTCTCGCTGGTCGTGCTTGTAAGGCTGGTCGTGACCGTCGGGCCCAAGGACGGTCCCGCCGTCGTCCGCCCTGCGAACATCGGGCGGAAGGCGGAGCAGATCCGCGTCGACGACGTGTTCGACGAGGAGTTCTGGGTCACATTGCGAAAGGAGGTACGGCGATGACCACCTACGGCGTCCAGGACGTGTTCCGCATCGGGCCGGGTCGCCTGACCGCGGGCCTCGACAGCTCGCCGCGCCTCGACTACGACACCCACCGGCGGGTGCACGGTCACATGCCCCGGCTGCCGATCGACGACCTGATCGCGCTGGCCGAGCTCGGTGACCTGCGCGGCCGGGGCGGCGCGGCCTTCCCCTTCGCCCGCAAGCTGAGGGCCGTGATCGACTCGGCGGGCCGGCGCGGGGCGCCCATCACGGTGGTGGTCAACGCCACCGAGGGCGAGCCCGCGGCCCACAAGGACAAGGTGCTGCTCACGCGGGCACCGCACCTGATCCTCGACGGCGCCGACCTGGTGGCGCGTGCGCTCTCGGCCGTGGAGATCGTCGTGGGCGTGGCCCACGGCGGCCCCGGTGAGCGCTCGCTGCTCAACGCCATCCACGAGCGCGGCATGACGGACACCGTACGGGTGGTCCGCATGCCCGACCGCTTCATCTCCGGCGAGGGAGGGGCGCTGGTGCGAGGCATCAACGGCGAGCGCCCCATTCCGCCCGGCAGGAAGGTCCGCTCCAGCGACAGCGGCGTGGGCGGGATGCCCACCATGCTGTCGAACGCCGAGACCTACGCCCAACTCGCCCTGATGGCCATGCTGGGCGTCGACATGTACTCCTCGGTCGGCCTGCCGTCCGAACCGGGAACGGTGCTGCTGAGCGTCACCGGCGCCGCAAGGCGCCCCGCGGTCGTGGAGACCCCCACCGGGGTCCGGCTCCGCGAGGTGCTGGACCTGTGCGACGCCACGGTGGGCCAGGGTGTGCTGCTCGGCGGCTACCACGGCAAGTGGATGACCCCTGAGGCGGCGGAGCGGGTGGAGGTGTCCCGCGCCGGGTTCGAGGCGATGGGCGGAGCGCTCGGCGCCGGCATCGTCGTGCCGCTCGGCTGGGAGACCTGCCCGCTCGGCGAGACGGCCAGGGTCGCGAGGTACATGGCAGGCCAGAGCGCCGGCCAGTGCGGGCCGTGCTACATGGGCCTGCCCGACCTGGCGCAGACGTTCGGCGCGCTCGCCGACGGCAACGGGCACATCGAGGCGGTGCAGCGTGCCGCCGCGACGATGAGAGGGCGGGGCGCCTGCGGCCACCCCGACGGCACCGCCCGTTTCGTGCTGTCGGCCATCGACGTCTTCGCCGAGGACATCATGACGCACGCGGCGTACGGCACCTGCGGGCTGCCGGTCCGCGGCGTGCTGCCGCTGCCGGCCGAGCCCGGGTCCCGTGCCGCCGAGGCGCAGCTCATCCTCGACTGGTCACGGTGCGAGGGCCATGGCCTGTGCTCCCTGGTGATACCCGAGCTGATCAGGCTCGACCAGCACGGCTACCCGGTGGTCAGCACCGCGTCCGTGCCGAACCGGCTCGAGGGCGACGCGCGCAGGGCGATCGAGATGTGCCCCGCGCTCGCGCTCCGGCTCACCCCCGCGCCCACCGAGAGCAGGCGGTAGCACATCGAAGGAACTCCCCGTCCCCGTTCACGGCCCCGGGCTGGCCCGGCGGCCGGGTCCGGCGTCGCCGCCGCCCGGACGGGCGCGGTATGCCGATGGTCGAGGCCAGGCATCGTCGCCTGGCCTGGCCCCCGCGTTCCCGTTGCCCTTGGTCAGGCGACGGGGATGGCAAGCAGGCGGACCCCGTCGTCCCTGCGTACCTCGAAATGGTCGATCTCGGTCTTGGCCAGCGCCGTGCCGCCCGTCAGCCGCAGCGGATCGGGAAACCCGGGAACGCCGAACCCCTTCCCGGGCGGCACCCGCCAGCCGGACACCACGTCGGTGTCCCCGGAGTGCGATACGGCGATCAGGCTGCAGCGCTCGGGCCCGGTGACCCCGCTGAGCTGGAAGGCCACCTCGGTGCCCCACCCCTTGGCGACCAGGCCCACCGAACCGCTCACCCCGGTGTCGGGGCTGGTGCCCTCCCGGACGTCCGGCTTGGTGGAGCCGTCCGGAGGAGCGGCGACGATCGTGGCAGAGGTTCCGCGTGGCCACACCAGCTGGGCCGTGGCCGTGCCGGTGATGCCGATGACCAGGGCCGCGGCGACGCCGAGCCACATGGCCCGCCGGCGCCGCCCGCGGGCCTCGGCCAGATCGTCGTGCCTGTCGGCCCGATGGTCGACCCGCCGATGGCTCGGAACGGGGGACCGCTGGCGCGGATGAGGTGACCACAGGTCCTTGGCCACGCCGTTGTGGGGGGAGCCGTTCACAGCGCCGCGTGACGCGCCGTTCGTCCCGTACCCCGTCCCGTATCCCGTGCCGTTCACCGTGCCCCGGGCCGCGCCGTTCACCGTCCCCTTCATGCCACGCTTGATCACGTCCAGCGCGTCTGGCAGCTCGTACATGTCCATTAGCTCGTCCTGGCAGCTCGCGCAGTCGAGCAGGTGGCGATCGAACGCCTCGGAGTCCTCCTTGTTGAGGGCTCCGAGGATGTACGCGGCCACCTCGACGTGAGGGGGTGAATCCATGAGACCGGTCACCCCCTCTCCTTCATCGTCTTCTGGAGGGCGCGAAGCGCGTAGTACACCCGGGACTTGACCGTCCCGGGCGGAACTCCCAGCACTTCTGCCGCTTCATTGATCGTACGGTCGTGGAGGTAGGTCTGCACGAGCGCTTCCCGGTGTTCTTCCGAGAGGCTGTACAAGGCCTCCGATACCACCATCGCCGACAGCATCGGCTCAGACCCGTCGGGTATGGCGACGCTGTCGAGCCTGTCAGGTTCGACCTCTTGCGGGCGCACGGAGCGCTGACGATGGGTGTCGATGACGATCCTGCGGGCGACGGTCATCAACCACGCCCACAGGAGGCCAGGCTCCCGGTTCAGCTTGCCCGCGTTCCGCCATGCGCGGAAGACCGTCTCTTGTACGACATCCTCTGCCCATTGCTGGTCGCCTCCAGTCAATCTGCGCACATTGCGAAGGAGTGGGCCGCCGAACTCGCGGTAGAGCGTTGTGACCAGCTGCTCTTCGGAGTCGTCGTGCGATTCCTCCGGTAGGGACCGGACGCTGCGATGACGCTGCACAGGCACATGGTGGCAGTGGATCAGGCGTCGCGTGGGCAAATCGGGCAACTTCCGTAAAGATTCGAAAATCTCGTCACATCGGTTGAACCGTCGAAGCGGTGCTGCCGTACCTCCCCGTGCAAGCGCGCCGGGAGGATCCGGGACATGAAAGGAAAGAGAGCATTCGGTGAGCCGTCTTCAACTCAAGTCCATGCGGATCGTCGAGGTCATCGCGGCGCTCGGCTTCCTGGTCATCGCCACTATCACGGTCTTCACGATCGCCCCCAACGCCTTCACCGCGGCGATCGGAGCGTCCCCCAGCGACTGGAGCGACACCGATTCCGGCCCCCTCGGACCCGCTGACCGGGACTTCCTCGTCAAGGTCCGCCAGGCCGGTCTGTGGGAGATCCCGACCGGGCAGCAGGCGCAGCAGCGCGCCGGCAGCAACCGGGTCAAAGAGGTCGGCCGGCATCTGATCGAGGACCACACCAAGCTGGACGCCCAGGTACTGGCTCTCGCCGCCAAGTTGAGCGTCGAGCTGCCCAGCACGCCGAACCCCGACCAGCAGGGGTGGATGGCCGAGCTGTCCACCAAGACGGGTCAGGAATACGACAAGACCTTCGCCGACCGCCTTCGCGCGGCCCACGGCAAGGTCTTCACGGCGGTCGCCGCGGTCCGCGCCGGCACCAAGAACGCCGAGATCCGCTCCTTCGCGCAGGTCGCGGTCGATGTGGTGATGAAGCACATGACGCTTCTCGAGAGCACCGGCAGAGTCGATTTCGCCGCCCTGCCCACGCCCCCGCCTCCCTCCCCTAACCCCTCCAAATAGGGGACGAAGCCGCAAAACGCCATCTGCTCCACCAGCCATCGCTCTCGACCGCGACCGGCGCCGCCGAACCCCCGGAGCCGGCGGCCGATCGGCGGGGGATCCACCTCCCTCTCACCGATCGGCCGCCTCGGGGTTTCCGCCTCACCCCGGTCCGTAGACGTCCCAGAGCTGACCGACGAAGAACCTCCCGAACCGGGCCAGCGCGGCGATTCCGTGCGGGCCCTCCGGGTCGAAGCTCTTCAGGGTCGCGGCGAGGTCCATGGGCTGGATGTGCAGCGTCCCCGCGCCGGCCACCGTCGCCTCGTCGTCCTCGCCCTCCGGTACGTGACCCTCGAACAATCGTGTGTACAGGGTCGAGGTGTCGAGCCACAGCCGCGTGGCGGGCCCGTGATGAACGTCCTTCCAGCCGGACAGGGTGCGAGGCCGGTCCTGGGTGTCGGTGAACCACAGCCGGTAACGCATCTCACGCCGGTCCGGCGTGTCGCCGGGCGCGAAGAGGTTGAACCAACCCCGTTCGATCGGCCGCCGGCCCCCGCAGACGGCGGCGTCCACCCATCCCTCCGCCCGGGCGAGATGCTCGGGCTCCGCCAGGAAGCGGTCGACGTCGTCGACGCGGATGGTGAGCCGGAACGAGAACCGGTCGCCATGCGACCGTCCGGCCATGTCACCAGATCGAGGATCGTTTCCCCCAAGGGCGATGAATCCGCTCATCTCCTCGGTGAACGACAGCGATGTACGTTCGGCGGGATCGGCCGCCGCGAGGCTGGTCGCCTTCTCGGACGGGTCAGCCGCCACCCGCCCGGTTCCCACGGTCATGCGCGTCTGTCCTTCTTTCCTGTGCCGGATTCCCACGGGCCTCTGTTCGAGCAGCCGGGTGCACATGCGGTCGGCCAGCGCCGCGATGGTCAGCGACGGGTTGGCCCCCACCGGACCCGGCAGCGCGGCGCCGTCGGCGATGAACAGCCCGGGGTGGTCGAAGACCTCGCCGAAGGCGTCGCAGACTCCCTCGCCGGGGTGACGGCCCATCGGCACGCCGCCGAGGGGGTGAACCGTGATGATGCGCTTTCCGAGCCAGGACGGCATGCCGGAATGCTCGGCCCCGAGCACGTCGGAGATGCGCCGCATGGTCGCGCGGATGCGCTGGAAGTGCTCCTCGCTGGCCTCGGAGTTCCACTGGACGTCCAGCCTGCCGTCACGCAGCCGCAGTTCCCCATCAGGGACGTCCCTGCCCATGCCGAGCAGGGGGAGTGAGCTGCCAGAGAGCTCGCCGTCACCGACCAGGTCGGCGATCTCGGCGGACAGGTTGGTGTCGCCGGTGACCAGCGCGCGCAGCCGGTCCGCGATGAAGCGGGCGGCGCGCCGGATCTCGCTCCCCACGTCGGCGCCCTCGACCAGCCAGTCGATGAAAGCGGGGTAGCCGCCATCTTGGATGTAGGCGCCCCGGCCGGTCTCACGGGTGCCGTCCACATCGTCGGCCAGGCGGATCGCGCTGGTGATGACCGGCCCCCGGCTGGCGTTGATGGGGCGGGTGCGGCTGCGGTCCTTGGCCCGCAGCAGGAACGTGAGCAGGTCGCCGTTGCCCGAGAACCGCGTGCCGAGCGTGCCGCTCAGCCCGGGAAGGTTCGCGCGGCTGCGCAGCAGGAGGTAGGTCGTGCCGTACGTGCCCGCGGCGAGCACCAGCCGGTCACAGCTGATGGTCAGCGGCTCGGTGGCCGGGTGGTGCCGGACGTAGCTCACCTCGTAGCCGCCGCCCTCGCGCGGCCGGATCGCCCGGACCTCGTGGAGGGTGCGCAGGTCGGCCCCGTGGTGACGGGCCGCGGACAGGTAGGTGTGGTCGAGGCTGTTCTTCGCCCCGTCGTTGCAGCCGATGTCGCACTCGCCGCACAGCCGGCAGGTCCTGCGCGGCACGCCGTGCAGGTTGCCGTACCCGGTGTCCACGATGGGCAGCCCGAGCCCGGGCTCGGCGCCCCGCATCGGAGCGAAGCTGATGGCCAGTGGCGGCAGCCGCCAGTCGAGCCCCAGCTCGGCGGCGGCGTCCTGCATGGCCCTGGTCTTCGGGGTGTCGGAGTAGACGGGGTGGTCGAGGGGATACGGGGTCGCGCCGATCATCTCCTCGACGGCGTCGTAGTGCGGGTCGAGCTCGGACCGGGTCACCGGCCACGACTCGTACCCGCCCGCGGCCAGCGGCTCCTCGTGCACGAACCAGCGCTCGTCCTTGCGGAGCATCACGTTGGCGTAGATCAGCGAGCCGCCGCCCAGGCCGCTGGAGACCACCGAGTCGCAGCCGCCGAAGCTCCATACGTCGTAGATGCCGTAGTGCCCCTCGGCGGGGTCCCAGAAGGCCTTGCCCATTTCGGCGGGGGTGCGCGGGAACATGCCGGGCGCGTAGGCACGGCCGCGCTCCAGCACCGCCACCGACAGCCCTTCCGCGGCCAGGCGGTAGGCCGCGACGGACCCGCCGAAGCCCGATCCCACGACCACGGCGTCCACGTGTTCTGTGCTCCCGGTTCGCCGGGTCGCCCTCGCTGTGTTCATCGGGTCGTTCAGCCCGTGTGGCGCTTGAGGAAGTCGAGGATGCGCGGGAACACGTCCACGTGCGCGTTCTTCCCGATGAGCGGGTCGATGTGCCCGTACCCGGGCAGGACACACAGCTCGTGACGGTCCGGCGCGCGACGGGAGAGGATCTTGTGGCAGACGATGTTGGAGTCGGTGAACACGTCGTTGTGGTCGCCGGTCAGGAACAGCACGGGCGTCTCGACGCGCTCGGCGTCCGCCAGGTAGTCGTCCGGAAGGCCGGCAAGCGCCGGGTTGTCCGGGTCGCACTTCACGGCACGCCCGGCCCGCACCATCTTGCTGATGTGCCGGTAGTAGTTGATGTCGGCCGCGCCGTTCAGGTCGGCGAGCCGCTCATGGACGTGCGTCGCCGGCGCGAGGTTGCCGTGACGGTACATGGCCGGGCGGCCGCTGCCCCACATGAAGCTCTGCATGTGACAGGCGGGCTCGCGGCACTCGGGATGGAACAGCGAGACCGCCCGGGAGAACAGCCACCGGCGGCTCAGCGGCGGAGCGTTGTTGAACCGCGGGTCGATGTAACACAGCCCGAGGCCGTACTCGAGGAGCGTCGGGCCGAAGCTCAGCTTGACGCGGGCCCAGGCGGGGACCCGCGGGGTCAGCCCCACGCTGTTCGCGACCATGCTGGTGACACCCTCGACGGCTCCGCCGAACAGGCTCATCTGGAACGACACCGACCCCAGGCAGTGCGCTATGACGTGGATCCGCCGTGCCCCAACGTGACGGCGGAGTTCACTCATGGCTGCCGGGTGGTCGAAGGCGGCGATGTCGTCCAGGGTCTGCCGGCGGGTCTCCATGTTGTACGGAAACCGGTTGCTCATCCGGAAGTCGAGTGTCCAGACGTCGCCGAAACCGTTGTCCAGCAGGAAGCTCACCAGGTTGCGGTGCTCGGGCATGATGAACATGTCGCTGGAGGACGTCAGCCCGTGGACCAGCAGCACGACGTCGTCGGACTCCTCGGCGAGGAACCTCGTCAGCGTCAGGCCGAGCTCGTCCTCGGTCGAGAAAGGATGCACCGACACCTCGGCGCCCGACACGCCCTCGAGCGTGTACCGCGGTATGCGGTGCTCCATCTGACCGTCCTCCTGGTCGTGACCCGGTCCAACAATGCCAACCGCCCGGCACGTACGGCATCGTGGAAACCCCGTACATGCAGCCGATGGCCCCTGTTTCCAGCGAGTTGTTCCGTAGGTTGGACCCCGATTCAGGGCTTTTGGTTGAGTTTCGTGGCCACGCCGACCCGCGAGCCGACGCCGAGCTTGGCGAAGACGTGGGACAGGTGGGTCTCGACGGTGCGGACGCTGAGGAAGAGCTGCTCGGCGATGAGCTGGTTGGTGAGCCCTGCGGCGACCAGCGTGGCGATCTCCAGTTCCCGGGGCGAGAGCCCGTACGGCGCGCCGCCCTGGCCCGCGGGCCCCGGAGCCGAGACCCGCACGCCGAGGCGGCGCTGCTCCCGTACCGCCTGGGCCTCCAGCCCGCGTGCGCCGCACGTGCGGAACACCTCGGTCGCGTCGCGCAGCCGCTCACGTGCCAGGCGGCGCTCGCCCGCCTCGCCGTAGGCGAGCCCCGCCGTCAGCAGCGCACGCCCGGCGTCGATGCGGCGCTCGCCGGCGGTGAGCAGGACGGCGGCCTCCTCGCCCTGGGCCGCCGCCACGGCGGGATCGGTGGGACGGAGCGCGTGGGCGCGGGCGAGCGGGATCAGGCCGGAGAACACCGGCAGGTGCGGGTGGGCGAGGGCCGCGGCCCGCTCGGCCCAGCGAGCCGCGTCCGGGGGACGGCCCCGGGCGGCATCGGCGTAGGCCAGCAGCTCGCAGCTCGCGAGCAGCGTGCCCCGGTCCAGGCGGGGATTGCCGAATCCGTCGCAGGCGTCGAGCACGGCCTCGGCCCCCTCGCCGAGCCGGCCGGCGGCGATCAGCGCCACGCCGCGGGCGTGTCGTGCCATGTCGCCCCACACCTCGTCGCCGCCGACGCCGACCTGGATGGCCTCCTCGCCGGCGCGCAGACCGGCGTCGTGGTCGCCCGACCAGGCGGAGGCCAGGCAGAGCTGGGTCAGGGCGAAGACGAGCTGCTGCCCCGACTCCAGCAGCCGGGCTCCCTCGACCGACTCCTCGACGGTGGCCAGCGCCTCGGGAAGCCTGCCGAGCACGACGAGCGTCCGCGCGGTGCCGGCGAGCAGGTTGGTCAGGATGTAGGTCTGCCCGGTCGAGCGGGCGACGGCGGCGGCGCGTTCGAAGTGCCGCAGCGCCACCGAGTGACGTCCCATGTTGGTCTCGGCCCAGCACAGCCACGCCACCGCGTCCAGCCACTCGGCCAGGTGCTCGTCCAGGGCCGTGGTGATGAGCCGGTCGGCGGCGTCCGCGCTGCGCAGCGCCTCGGCCATCTTCCCGGCCGCGTAGGCGGGCATCGGCCGCAACGCGGCCACGGCCATGGCCAGGTCGGGTTCCCAATCGTCGTCGTCGTCCGGCATCAGGTCGAGCACGGCCTGCGCGGCGCGGAAGTCGACCCGCATCATGCTCTCGGCGACCAGTCTCATACGCAGCGGGATCGCGGCGGCGGCCCGGGGGTCGGGCATCCGGCGCAGCTCGTCCAGCAGCAGGGCCCGCGCTTCGTGTGGCCGGTCGAGCTGGCGTTCCATCAGCGCGCAGATGCGCGCGGCCCTGGCCCGCCGCGTGTGGTCGGTCTCGGGAAGCAGGCGCAGCAGCTCGCGGGCGGCGTCGCGGCCCTCGGCGAGCCGGCCGCTGACCCCCTGGGCCCGGCTGAGCTCCATGAGCAGCTCCAGCCGGTCCTCCAGCGTGCCGGGATCCTCGGGCATCAGGTCGAGGGCTTTGCGCAGCCAGTGTGCGCAGGTCACCGGCGCCTGCGCGGCGACCGTGCGTGCCGCCTCCACCAGGGTGGCGATGGCCCGCTGGTCGCCGAAGGAGCCGGACCGCTCGAAATGGTGGGCCTGCACCGTGGCCGGCGCGCCGAGGGTCGCCAGATGGGCGGCCAGCCGGGCGTGCGCGGCGAGCTGCCAGCCGGCCGCCGAGGACTCGTAGGCGGCCCGCCGGACCAGGGGATGGCGGAACCGGAACCGTCCCGCGGCGGCGGGGCGGACGATGTCGCGGGCCACCAGCTCATCCAGGGCCTCCAGCGCCGTGGTCTCGGAGACCTGCGCGGTGACGGCGGCCAGCGCCGGCTCGAACTCGTCGGCGGTCACCGCCGCCGCCTGGGCGACCAGCAGCGACCCGGGGGACAGGTCGCCCAGCTCGACCTGGAGCGCGGCACGCACGGTCGGCGGCAGCTCGCTGACCTCCAGGCGGCCCATGCGGGCGAGCGCCTCCAGGTAGAACGGGTTGCCGCCGCTCGCCTCGTACAGCGCACGGCCTCGGGTGCGGTTGACCCTCGGCCCGAGGAACTGCTCGACCTCGGCCTGGTTGAGCGGGCCGACCGTGACCTGGCGTCCGTGACCGCCCGCGCTCATGATGAGGGAGGCCAGGCGCGGGCTGACCTGGGCGGGACGGTAGGCCACCACCACCAGGACCTTCCCGCGCGGCGGGTGGCGGACCAGATGGTCGAGGAACTCGGCGGAGCTGTCGTCGGCCCAGTGCACGTCATCCAGGATGAGCGCGAGCCCGGCCGGGGCGGCCAGCTCGTCGATGAGCTGTCGCAGCGCCCGGTACAGCCGGTAGCGGACCATGCCGCTCTGGTCGGCGCCCTCCGGCTCCTCGGTGGCGTCGGGCACCTCCGGCATCTTGGCCGCCAGCGCCGGGAAGACGGCGGCGAGCTGCCTGGCCTGGCCGGTGCCGAGGCGCTCGGTCAGCTCGTCGCGCCGCGCCTCTAAGTGGTCGTCCAGGGCGTCGATCAGCGCGCTGAACGGCATGATCTGCTCGAACTCCGCCGCCCTGCCCCACAGCGTGGTGAGCCCGCGGCCCTCCGCGAGCTCGGCCAGCTCGGCCAGCAGCCGCGTCTTGCCGGCTCCCGGCTCGCCGACGACCGCCAGGAACTGGAACCCGGCGGTGAACGTGGCCTCGACCGTGTGGGCGAAGGCGGCCAGCTCGGCTCCGCGGCCGACCAGCGGCACCCCGCCGGTGAGGGCCGTCTCGGCACCCTCGCCGAATGGCAGAGTCTCACGACTGCTCATGTCTGTACCCCACAGCGAGACGGAACACCACGAACAGCCGCGCCGCAATCCAATTCCGCAAGGGACTTGACGCGGGACTCCGGAGGGGTCGCGATGTTCACGGTCGAGGGCTCACCACGCGGACACCCTCGGGGAATGATTTTGTCGTAAAACAAGCTGGTGGCGAGCGGATCAACCCGATCAAACCTTTTCGGGTCAATCTGCGCGTGATATGTCGTGATCGGTTACGCTTTTGTAGCGTTTTGGCCTCCTGCGCTCCCGGGCCACGAGCCGGCGGCGTCCCCGGGTGCGCGGTCGAGGGAACGCAGGCCGTTCACGGCGATGTCGACGCTTCTGCGCACCGCGTCCCACGTCACCATGGGAGGGTCGTCTCGCTCCCTGCTGGTGATGGCCGCCATCTTCACCGCTCCCACGAACATGCCGACGGCGGCCGCCGCCTCGATGGGGTCGAGCTCACCGGGATACGCCCGGCGCAGTCCCTGGGCCAGCTCCCGCTGGACGTCGAACAGCAGGTGCAGCGCGCGAGCCTGGAGCGCGGGGACTGACATGATCAGATTCGTGCGAGCCGAGCTCATCTCCAGGGCGGGCTCGGAGCCATCGGCGTCGTCGAGGGTGAAGGCCAGCGTGGTCTCCGCGACCCGGAGCAGGAGCTCGACCACGGGCTCCCCGGGACGCCGGTCGGCGATGACCGCGAGGGCGTGGTCGACGCGCGATCGCGTGTCGAAGAACACCACGTCTTCCTTGCTCGCGAAGTAGCTGAAGAACGTGCGCGTCGAGACGTCGACGTCCGCGGCTATCTCGGCGACGGTCGTCTCCTCGAACCCATTCTCCTGGAAGAGGCGCAGGGCGGCCTCGATCAGCGCCCGGCGTGTGCGCAGCTTCTTGCGTTCCCTCAGACCTGGAGCAGCGCCCATGGGGGAACTTTACTACATCAGATGTCTACTTTCATCCATTGCAATTTCACAGTGGGTACTGTTTTCTATGACTTGCAGGAGGAACGACAAGTTGCGACGGCTGTCAACTCCAAGGAGCGTGTCATGCCCAAAGCCCTGCCCGATCCGGTCACCCTCCCGATCTCCCGGGAGAACCTCGTCGATCCGCCTGACGACCTCCGGCGATGGCGTGAGGAGGGCCCCATCAGGCCGATGCTCTTCGCCGACGGTCACGTGGGCTGGCTGGCGACCGGCTACACCGCCGTGCGCGCGGTGCTCGCGGACCCCCGCTTCAGCACCCGTTCTGAGACGCTGCACCCGCCGATCGGCCAGCGGCTGTCGCAACAGGCGCTGACCAGGCTCCCGGGGTTCTTCCTGCGGGAGGACCCGCCCGAGCACACCCGCTTCCGGCGCCTGCTCACCGGCCAGTTCACCGTCCGGCGCATGAAGGAGCTGGAGCCGAGGATCGAGAAGATCACCTCCGACCGGCTGGCGGCCATGGAGCGGATCGGGCCGCCGGCCGACCTCGTGGAGGCCTTCGCGCTGCCCATCCCCTCGCTGGTGATCTGCGAGCTGCTGGGCGTGCCGTACGACGACCACACCATGTTCCAGCGCGAGTCGGCCGCCATGCTGAATCTGGACTCGACCCTGGCGGAGATGCAGGCGGCCCTGGAGGGCCTGGTGGACTACCTCCACAAGCTGGTGGTCAGCAAGCGCACCGACCCGGACGACGGCCTGATCAGCGGCCTGGTCTCCACCGGACAGCTCACCGACGAGGAGATCACCGGCGCGGCGGTGCTCCTGCTCATCGCCGGCCACGAGACCACCGCGAACATGCTGGCCTTCGGCACGTACGTGTTGCTGAACAACCCCTCGCAGCTCGCCGCGCTGCGGGACGATCCGTCGCTGGCCGAGGCCGCCGTCGAGGAGCTCCTGCGTTACCTCAGCATCGTCCACATCGGCCCGGTCAGGACCGCCACCGAGGACGCCGAGGTGGAGGGACAGCTGATCAGGGCCGGCGAGTCGGTGACGCTGTCGCTCAGCGCGGCCAACCGCGATCCGGAGCGCTTCGAGGACCCCGACACGCTCGACATCACCCGGCACGCCATGGGGCACGTCTCCTTCGGCCACGGCATCCACCAGTGTCTCGGCCAGCAGCTCGCCCGCATCGAGATGCGCATCGCGTATCCGGCCCTCTTCCAGTGCTTCCCGGATCTGCGTCTCGCCATCCCGGCCGATAAGGTGTCGATGCGGTCGAACATGGCTATCTACGGTGTCCACCGGTTGCCGGTGACCTGGTAGGAGGTACTCCGGTCAATGCTGGTCAACGCGGACAGGGAGATATGCATCGGAGCCGGGATGTGCGTTCTCACGGCTCCGGACGTGTTCGACCAGAGCGAGGAGGACGGGCTCGTGCTGCTGCTCGACCCGGAGCCGTCCGCCGCCGCAGAGGCGGCGGTCCGCCGGGCCGTGCAGGTGTGCCCGTCCGGCGCCCTGTCCATCTCCTGAGGTCCGCCGTCGCGCGCCACGCGGCCGCCCGTCTCGCCGGCGCGGCCACGTGGTGGCGGTGCCTTACGGCTTGGGCGTCGCGTGCTGAGCGGGCGGCATGGAATGTCCCTCGGGCATCGGCTCGCCGGGCGCCATCGTGTGGCCTTCGGGCGCCGGGCCGCCGGACGGTGCCATGTGGCCGCCCATCCTGACGCTGCCGCCGAGCGTCGCGCGGAAGGATTCCAGCATCTCCCGGGTGTTGCCGAGGACGATCCAGCGCGTGCCGATCAGGTAGGCGCCGCCGTAGTCCAGCGCGTCGTCCAGCCACTCCTGCTTGCCCTTCTCCGTCGCGAACGTCGTGACGGAGTACTGGCCCTTCGAGGTCTTGCACATGCCCTGCCGTATATCGGCGGCCTCGACCTGTATCTGCGGCTTCCCGCAGCCGGTCCTGGCCGCGATCTCCTCGACGGTGGCCGGGCCGCCGGTGGCCCCTCGCGCGGCGGCGCACCCGCCAAGGGCCCCGAGCGCGACGACGGCGCCGAGCAGCGCGGCCACCTGCCTGGCGGCGACGTGCTTGGCGGGGCTGGGGCGTCCCATGGTCGTTCTCCCATCCGGCGTGCGTGCGGAAGTCACCGCTTCTCCTGGCGGTACGGGCGGCGCGCCGCTTCGGTTCACCCGATCGGGACGGTCCCTTACGTCACGGGGCGGAGGTCTCGATGTTCCCGCCGACCGACTGGCTGAAGCCCTGCAGCACGCCCGGGTCGTTCCCCGCGATGACCCACCGCGTGCCGACGAGGTAGTTGCCGCCCCACTTCTTGGCCTCCTCCAGCCACTGCGCCTTGCCCTTGTCCGTGGCGAAGGTCGTGACCGTGTACTGGCCCTTGTCCGTCTTGCACACGCCCTGGCGTAGCTCTTCCGCGTCGGTCTGGAGCTGGGGCTTCTTGCAGCCGGTCTTGGTGGCGAGCTGCTTGAGAGTGGCCGGCGGTCCGGGGTTGGCGGCCGCCGCGCCGCCCGCCGCCGCGAGGCCCTGCTTGTCCGAGGTGTCGCCGCCACCGCAGCCGGTGAGGAGCGCGAGGGCCAGGACGGACCCGAGAAGGGCGGTCGCGCGCGTGGCCACGTGCGGGGTGAGGCGTGGGCGTCCCATGGCTGATCTCCGATTCAGTCTTCCTGCAGAAGTCACCGTCAGCGGGTACGCACGGCGCGGGTGTTCGGTTCAGCCTGTGGCGGCCGTGTCGGGTGTGAATAAAAGATTTCGCGAAAGGTCGAACTGTTCCGGTCCGCCCCGCGTACCTCGTGGCGATGGGGCACCAACCAATGCCGCCATGAGCACGTACTCCGGGAGGAGTTCGAATGATCCGAAACAAGTACGGACGGCGGTTCAGGCCCGTCCTGAGTGCCCTTGCCCTGGGTGGGGCGGGGGTCGGTCTCGTCGTGGCGAGCGTGACCCCGGCTGGGCAGGCCGCTAGTACGGACGTGTCGCTCTCGGGCCTCACCGTCAACGCCGCTTACAGCCTTGTGGCCGCCGCGCCGAGTGAAGCGCCCTCGGAGCCGGACACGCCGGCCGAAAATCCCTCCGAGACCCCTGCGCCGGACCGCTCTGAGGACCCGGCCGCGTCGGCCGAGCCCAGCGCCTCCGACAGCCCCGCCGCCCGATCCGCGGCCGTCCGCACGGTGAACTGCCCGTCGGTCGCCGAGAAGCTGCCGGAGATCCCCGCCGCCGCCGACGCGCAGGTCAAGCGTGACCTGACGCAGATCGACCGGCAGATCGCCCAGGCGAACCAGCGGCTCGCCAGGCTCGGGAACCGGGCGTCCAACGCCAGCGTGGTCCGCGCCACGGTGCTGAACCCGCTTCGGTTCCAGCGCTCGTTCACCATCAACCGCATCGCGAACACGCTGCGGCGCGCCGGAGTGCGGGCCGCTCTGCAGGGCCTGACCACGTGCACGGTGCAGAACGGCGCCGGCGGCGGGCAGACACCGGCGCCCAGCCCCACCGGCGACCCGACGGCCTCTCCGTCGCCCACCGGCACCGGGGATCCGACCGCGAACCCCACCGCGAGCCCGACCGGGTCCGGCTCGGCCTCGCCGTCGCCCAGCCCCACGGCGACCGGGGGCGCCAACGGCCCCTCACCTGACGACTTCGTCGACATCCGCAGGGTGCAGCCCAACGTCAACAGGCCGAACAACCAGCAGGGCGCGTCCAGGGGCAGCTTCGTCTCCCGATGCGGCCGCAACGAGAACGGCCACCACAACTCCGACAACGTCATCGTCGCGCCGGGAGTCACCAACGGTGCCCACCACGTGCACGACTATGTGGGCAACCTGGACAACAACGGTTTCTCGACCAATGAGAGTCTCCAGGCGGCAGGCACCACCTGCTCCAACGGCGACAAGTCGACCCACTACTGGCCGGTCCTGCGCCTGCAGAGCGGCAAGGGGCCCGACGCGGACAAGGCGGGCGGCGGCCTGGACGGCAACGTCGGCTCGATCGTCCGTCCCGCGAGCGTCACGCTGACGATGCGGGGCAACCCCACCAGCAAGGTCGTCGGGATGCCGCTCTTCCTGCGCATCATCACCGGTGACGCCAAGTCGTTCACCAACGGCCCGACGAACGCCAACGCCCGGTGGACCTGTACGGGCTTCGAGAACCGCCAGCTCAGGGACAAGTACCCGATCTGCCCGCGCGGCAGCCAGGTCGTACGGCTCCTGCAGTTCCAGAGCTGCTGGGACGGCAACAACATCGACAGTGCCAACCACCGCACCCACGTCGCGTTCGCGGGAGCGGACGGAACGTGTCCGAGCGGGTTCAAGGCCATCCCGGCCCTGGAGCAGCGCATCACCTACAGCGTGCCCCCCGGCCCCGGCTTCGCGCTCGACAGCTTCCCCGAGCAACTCCACAAGCCGGTCACCGACCACGGTGACTTCATCAACGTGATGTCCGACGCGCTGATGAAGCAGGCCGTGGACTGCATCAACAATGGAAGGCGCTGCGGCTGACCCTAGGCCGCCGGGCCGGACAACGCGCGCGTAGAACCT
>NZ_BAAAZR010000002.1:897104-1067032 GCF_039537005.1 Sphaerisporangium flaviroseum
GAGGTCTCTCTCGCGGGGCGACGGCATTTCTCCCGGTCCTGGGGCCGCGGACCCCGGCTCCAGGACCGTGCCACCGGCGGTCAGGCCGGCCGCGTACGTCGACGACTCCTAGTAGGCATCGTCGTCATCGTCGTCCCAGTCGTCGTCGTCGCCTCGAAGGCGGGAGGCCGGGGCCGCGGCGGTGAGCAGGGCGACCGTGAGCAGAAGGCCGGTGGCGATGAGTCGTCTGAGCATGGAAATCACTCCGTAACCAGGTTCTTCTGTAGCCCTCGGGGCGAGCCCTGGGCCGACGGAGCGTCGCGTTGGGTTCCCGGGATACGCCAGTACGGCGCGGTACAAATCCACCCTAATCACGACATCTCACGCCGGTCACCCGGGCGGAGGCAAATCCGCAGCATGGGTTGGGGCAAGGCCAGGACGCCGCTCGCGACGCGCCGCACGCGAACCAGTCCACGCGTCCATCGACCGCTTAACCTGCAGAAACAGATACACGCGCCCTGGCGGCGGGTCTCGCGCGACAACGGCACATCGGAATGAGGTCCCGCATGGAATCCGTCAACGTCGCCGAACCTGAAGGGTCCTTCGGGAGCGGGGACTCCCCGACGCGGCTGCCGAGGCCACGGGGCCCGGTCAGCGCCCGCCTCTTCGAGCTGCTGGCACGCCCGCCGCACGAGCTCGGCGAGGTGAGCATCCCCGCCACCGGCCCGCCCCTGTGGGACGAGGACCTGCAGATCGCCCTGTACGCCTGCTACGAACTGCACTACCAGGGCTTCGACGGGGTCGACGAGCGGTGGGAGTGGCAGCCCTCGCTGCTGCGCGTCCGGGGTCTCATGGAGCGGCGGTTCGAGGACGGGTTGTCCGCCGTCGTGCGCCGCCCCGACCCCGTGCCGGCGGACCGGCTTCCCCGGGCGCTGGGCGAGCTCGCGGCGGCGGAGAGGTACTCCCCGCTCGCGGAGCACCTGCGCCACGAGGCCGGACGAGGGCGGTTCCGCGAGTTCGTCGTGCACCGGTCGATCTACCACCTGAAGGAGGCCGACCCCCACACGTGGGGGATTCCCCGGCTGCGCGGCCACGCCAAGGCGGCGCTGGTGGAGATCCAGGCCGACGAGTACGGTGGCGGGCGCGCCGAGCGGATGCACGCCGAGCTGTTCCGCGCCACGATGCGCGGCCTCGGCCTGTCGGACGCCTACGGCGCCTACCTCGACCGGGTCCCGGCGATCACCCTGGCGGTCAACAACACAATGTCGCTGTTCGGGCTGCACCGCAGGCTCCGGGGAGCTCTCCTCGGCCATCTCGCGGCGCTGGAGATGACCTCCTCGCTGCCCAACGCGAATTACGGCCGCGGCCTGCGGCGTATCGGCGGCGACGCGAACGCGGCCCGCTTCTACGACGAGCACGTGCAGGCCGACGCCGTCCACGAGCAGATCGCCGGGCACGACATGTGCGGATCCTTCGTCACCGCGCATCCCTCCCTGGCCGGCGACGTCCTGTACGGGGCCGCGTGCTGCCTGGCACTCGACCGTCTTTTCACCACGCACGTCATGAAGTGCTGGGAACACGGGGTCAGCTCGCTCCGCGAGGAGGAGGCGGTGTGAGAGACCTCGACTACGTGCTCCCGCTCCGATGGTCGGGCGACGACCGGCTGGAGGAGCTGACCGCCTACCTGCGCCGGCTGAGCACGTACGCGCGGGTCGTGGTGGTCGACGGCTCGGCGCCCGGCCTGTTCGATCGGCACGCGCGGGCCTGGCGCGGGCTGGCCGAGCACGTGCGGCCCGACGCCGACCTGGACTTCCTCAACGGCAAGGTGGCGGGGGTCATCACGGGGCTGCGCCGGGCCGTGGCGGAACACGTCGTGATCGCCGACGACGACGTCCGCTACGACGAGGCCGCGCTCGCACGGGTGGACGCGCTCCTCGGCGAGGCGGACCTGGTGCGCCCGCAGAACCACTTCCGCCCCCTGACCTGGTACGCCCGCTGGGACACCGCCCGTACGCTGCTCAACCGTGCGTTCGGGGCGGACTACCCCGGCACGTTCGGCGTGCGCCGGTCGGCCTTCCTCGCGATGGGCGGATACGACGGGGACGTGCTGTTCGAGAACCTGGAGCTCATCCGCACGGTCCGAGCGTACGGCGGGCGCGAGTGCCGTCCCCGCGACCTGTTCGTCGCGCGCGTCCCGCCCGGCCTCGACCGCTTCGTCTCACAGCGTGTCTGGCAGGCGTACGACGACCTGGCCCAGCCCGCCCGCATGGCGCTCTTCCTGTCCATCCTGCCCGCCCTGACCGTCACGCTGTGGCGGCGCCCTCGCGCGGTCCTGGGCTGCGCGGTCCTGGTGACCGCACTCGCCGAGATCGGCCGGCGCCGGGGCGGTGGGTGCCGGGTCTACCCGTTCACCAGCGTCCTGCTGGCACCCGGCTGGGTTCTCGAGCGAGCGGTGTGCAGCTGGGTGGCGCTCGGCGCCCGGCTCACCGGCAGGGGCATCCCTTACTGGGGACGGCGCATCCACGTGGCGGCGCACTCGGTCCGCCGGCTCAGCAGGGCAGGGGACCGCCCCGGACGCCGGCCCGGCCTGGAGCGTCAACCGGGCGGCGAGGGCTCGCCCGCGGCGCGGAAGCCCACGACCTTGTGCGATCCATCGCAGAACGGCTTGACCGACGACCGGCCGCAGCGGCACAGCGCCACGGTCGCCCGCCCGGGATCGATCGGACGTCCGTCCTGAGTGAGCAGCGTGAAGGGGCCGCGCACCAGAAGCGGCCCGTCCTCACAGGCGGTCACCGTCACCGGTCCGTTCCCACAGGCGGTCCCCGGCCCGTCCCTGCCGACCGGCTCGCCCTTGAGGCCCGCTTCCGGCCCAGCGAAGTCATGCCGCACGCTGGGACGATGCCCGCCCAAGACCGGCGAAAACCCCGCGTAGCTCATGATCGACAGAGAGGGTGCCGCCGAGCGTGCCTCCCGTACTCCGCGCCCGCCACGTCGTGGAAATGGTTTGACATCAACTTAAGTTGAGGTTCTAAAGTCGGTCATGTATCACCGGTGAGGGTCGTGGACGGAGACGCCCGGTGATGTCGCGCGCAGTCGACGACTCCGACACGGGATCCGGTGGTGGGTTATGGATATGGAAGTGACCGCGTGGCATTCGCTCTACCACGCGATGAACGCGCAGGAGGAGCGGCGGCCGTTCTCGAGGGTCACGTTGCGGCGTATCGGCAGGTTCGCCGCGCCGCATCGCCGGATGCTGGTGTGGTTCCTGATCTTGAGTGTGGTGTCGGCGATGCTCGCGGTCGCCTCACCGGTGCTCGCCGGTCGCGTCGTCGACGCGATCGTGCACCGGTCGGCGCTGGAGACCGTTTTCGGGCTGGCCGCGCTCATCGCCGTGATCGCGCTCCTGGACGCCGGGCTCGGCCTGCTCACGCGCTGGCTGTCGGCCAGCCTCGGTGAGGGGCTGATCCTCGACCTGCGCACGTCGGTGTTCGACCACGTGCAGCGCATGCCGATCGCCTTCTTCACGCGGACGAGGACCGGCGCGCTGGTCAGCCGCCTGAACAACGACGTCATCGGCGCCCAGAGGGCGTTCAGCGACACCCTGTCGGGCGTGGTCAGCAACCTGGTGATGCTCGCGCTGACGCTCGTCGTGATGATCGGCATCTCCTGGCAGGTCACCTTGATCGCGCTGGTGCTGCTACCGGTGTTCGTGCTGCCCGCGCGGCGGATGGGCGCACGCCTGGCGCGGCTCCAGCGAGAGGCGGCCGACCACAACGCGCTGATGAGCACCCAGATGACCGAGCGCTTCTCCGCGCCGGGCGCGACGCTGATCAAGCTGTTCGGCCGGCCGGCCAAGGAGTCGGCGGAGTTCGCCGAGCGGGCGCGGCGGGTCCGCGACATCGGGGTGCGCACGGCCATGGTGCAGTCGGTGTTCGTCACGGCGCTGACACTGGTCTCCGCGCTGGCCCTGGCGGTCGTCTACGGTCTCGGTGGCTTCTACTCCCTGCGCGCCCAGCTTGAGCCCGGGGACGTGGTCGCGCTCGCGCTGCTGCTCACCCGGCTGTACGCCCCGCTCACGGCCCTGGCCAGCGCGCGGGTCGAGGTGATGAGCGCGCTGGTGAGCTTCGAGCGGGTCTTCGAGGTGCTGGACCTCAAGCCCTTGATCGTCGACAGGCCCGGCGCCCGCCACGTGCCCGAAGGCCCGGTGTCGGTGGAGTTCGACAGCGTCCGGTTCGCCTACCCCTCGGCCGACAAGGTGTCGCTCGCCTCCCTTGAGGAGGTCGCCACCCTCGACACGCGGGGCGGTGTCGATGTGCTGCACGAGGTGTCGTTCCGCGCCGAGCCGGGCCAGATGGTGGCGCTGGTCGGCTCCTCCGGAGCGGGGAAGTCGACGATCGCCCAGCTCGCGGCGCGGCTCTACGACGTCGACGCCGGCGCCGTACGACTGGCGGACGTGGACATCAGGGACCTGTCCGCCGAGTCGATCCGCGAGACGCTCGGCATGGTGACGCAGGACGGGCACCTGTTCCACGAGTCCGTCCGCGCGAACCTGCTGCTCGCCCGGCCGGAGGCGCAGGAGGAGGAGCTGTGGGACGCGCTGCGCCGTGCCCGGCTCGAGGACCTGATCGCGGGGCTGCCCGACGGGCTGGACACCGTCGTCGGCGAGCGCGGGTACCGCCTCTCCGGCGGCGAGCGGCAGCGGCTCACGATCGCCCGGCTGCTGCTGGCCCGCCCGCGGGTCGTGATCCTCGACGAGGCCACCGCCCACCTCGACTCCACCTCGGAGGCGGCGGTCCAGGAGGCGCTGGCCGAGGCCCTCGCCGGACGGACCGCCGTGGTCATCGCGCACCGGCTGTCCACCATCAGGGCAGCGGACCTCATCTTGGTGATCGAGGACGGCAGGGTCGTCGAGCGCGGCACGCATGTCGGCCTGCTCGCCGCAGGCGGCCGGTACGAGGAGCTGTACCGCACCCAGTTCGACCAGAACCGGACGGCCGGGGCCGTGGCCTGAGCGATCGGCGCCCGCAGGTCACCCCGTCCGGGGTGACCTGCGAAAACGCGTGTACGACAATAGAGAGATGGAGGGGCGCGACACGCGGTGGCTCTTCGCCGACCAGCTCGGCGACCACTTCCTCGACTCCTCCGATCAGCCGGTCCTGCTGGTCGAGGCGCGGTCGGTCCTGCGGCGGCGGCGCTTCCACCGGCAGAAGGCCCACCTCGTGCTCTCGGCGCTCCGCCACCGCGCGGCCGAGCTCGGCGACCGCGCGGTGTTCCTCAGGACGGAGACCTACGGCGAGGCCCTCGACCAGGCCGGCGGCCGGTTCACCGTCTGCCATCCGACCAGCCACGCGGCGGAGGCGTTCGTACAGCGCCGCGACGAGGTGACCGTGCTGCCCGCGCGGGGCTTCATCAGCACGGCGGAGGAGTTCGCCGCCTGGGCACGCGGCAGGGGCGGTAGGCGCAGGCTGCTGATGGAGGACTTCTACCGCGACGCGCGCCGCCGCCTGGACGTGCTGATGGACGGCGACGAGCCCGCGGGAGGCCGGTGGAACCTCGACGCCGACAACCGCCTCCCGCCGCCCTCGGAAGGCCTGGAGGTCCCCGGGCCCTGGCGCGCCGAGGAGGACGAGATCGACGAGGAGGTGCGCCACGACCTCGACCGCAGGGAACGTGACGGCGAGGTCGCCTTCGTGGGCAGGGACGGGCCCCGGACGTTCCCCGCCACCAGGACCGAGGCGGTGCGGGCTTTGCGGCACTTCATCACCCGGCGATTGCCGGTGTTCGGCCCCTACCAGGACGCCATGCTCTCGGCCGACCCGGTCATGGCGCACAGCATGCTGTCCCCGGCCATGAACCTCGGCCTGCTCGATCCGATGGAGTGCGTGCGCGCCGCCGAGGCGGCCTACCGGGCCGGGCGGGCGCCGCTGGCGAGCGTCGAGGGGTACGTGCGGCAGCTCATCGGCTGGCGCGACTACATCTGGCACCTCTACTGGCACTTCGGCGAGCACTACCGGGAGCTCAACCGTCTGTCGGCCAACGTGCCCCTGCCCGCGTGGTTCGCCGAGCTGGACGCCGACGCCGTCGAGGCGCGCTGCCTGTCCTGGGCGCTGAGCCAGGTCCGCGACACCGGCTTCACCCACCACATCGTGCGGCTGATGGTGCTCGGCAACTACGCGCTCCAGCGCGGCTTCGACCCGTCCGGGCTCACCGACTGGTTCCACCGCTGCTTCGTCGACGGGTACGAGTGGGTGATGGTGCCCAACGTGGTGGGCATGTCGCAGCACGCCGACGGCGGGATGCTCGCCACCAAGCCCTACGCCGCCGGCGGCGCCTACCTCAACCGCATGAGCGACTTCTGCTCGGGCTGCCGCTACCGCCCCGCCCGGCGCACGGGCGACGACGCCTGCCCGTTCACCGCCGGCTACTGGTGGTTCGTCGCCCGCAACCAGGACCGCCTCGAACACAACCCCCGCATGGCCCGCAGCGTCCACGGCATGCGCCGCCTCCCCGACCTCACCGAGGTGTGCGCCCACGAGTCGGAACGCGGGAACGAACCTCCCTAGGGGTGCAGGTCGCTCATCGTGGCGGGCTCAGGAGAGCTCGATCGAGGCCGGGCTCTCGATCGGGCCTCCGGCCAGGGCGGCGTCCATGCTGGGATAGATGTCGAACGCGGCCACCATGCCCGTCAGGTGCATGATCTTCCGCGGTGTCGGGCACAGGCAGCACAGCGCGCAGGTGCCACCACTGCGCCTGGCCGTGCCGCACGCCCTCACCAGCTGCCGCAGGCCCGCCGAGTCGATGAACTCCATGTGGGACAGATCGAACAGCAGCCGGGGAGCGGTGTCGCGGAGGGCCTCGTCGATGTTGTCGCCGAGATGGGACACACCGTTGCTGTCCACGTCACCGATGACGGTGATGACGGTGAAGTCGTGACGGTGTCCGCACTGAACCCTCAGCGGCATGTCCACCTCCCGGGCCGAGATCTCCCCCCAGTCTGTTACCGCCGGCACCCCGACACAAGTGTGTGCCGCCGGACTCGCCGTGTTTGAGGCCACGGCGCCGGTTAAGGCACCATGCGACCGCGGTACGCCAAGGCCACGGGGAAGATCTGGACAAGGTGTTCGCCGACGTGGCCGAGTACGGCCGGCCGCGCCGCGCCTCGATCGCCACCACCCTCCTCGAGGACCGCATCCAGCGCATGGGCGACGCGTGACCGGAGACGCCGTCCCGCCGCATGAGGGATGCTTGACCTCCGCGCTGGAAGGCCGTGCCGAACGAACCGAGGGATCGATGACGGACTCCGACCACCGCATCATCGCCGAACGGGTGGACCTGGTCCCGCTGACGGTGGAGGACGCCGAGGAGATGGCGGAGGTGCTCGGCGGGGAGGAGCTGTACTCCTTCATCGGCGGGACCCCGCCGACCCCGGAGGCCCTGCGGATCCGGTACGCCAAGCTGGTCACCGGCGGCCCGGGTGACGGCTCGCAGGACTGGTACAACTGGATCATCCGCCGCAGGCCGGACGGCAAGGCCGTCGGCACCGTCCAGGCGACCGTCGACGGCGGTGGCCGGCACGCCGAGGTCGCCTGGGTCGTCGGCCTGGCCTGGCAGCGCCAGGGCTACGCCTCCGAGGCCGCGAAGGCCCTGGTCGCCTGGCTCGACTCCCACGGCGTCACCCGCATCGACGCCCACGTGCACCCCGACCACGAGGCCTCCGGCGCGGTGGCACGACGCGCGGGCCTCGTGCCCACCGACGCCTTCCAGTACGACGAACGCCGCTGGACCCGCCGGCGACCAGCACGGACCTGAGACCGCCCCCTGGGTCCGCACGTCAAGCGCTGACGAGGAGCGGGCGGTCGCGAGCATGGGACCGCGGTCCGCACGTCAAGCGCCGAGGAGGAGCGGAGCGGTCGCCGACCCTTCCCGGGGACCGCGCGCGGTACCTGGTCGTCAAGCGCCCCCGCCCACCACGACCACGCCGCGCCCGGCGAACTCGGCGCGCCTGCCCGGCCTCCGATCACGACGACGTCCACATCCACGCTGCTCACACCGACCCATAACCATCTCGTCCGCGTCCCCCTTCCCGCCGAACCCCGAGCCGGTCTCTTCACCCGATCGAATGGCTCACTCCGCCTTCACCGCCTGAACGAATGCCAGCGATAAGGGGCCTTTCCGGTCACCGACCGGTCAGATGTCCGCTTGTTAATGCCCGCTCCGGCGCGTAACCCGTATGATTCCTCACATCGATCCTTCTGCGTTACGCACTGCGGGTGACATATCGCGGTATTGTCGTCTCTCTCGGATTAACCAGGGTGGCGAGGGCGTCACTCTGAGCGGATCGCCGACGACTCCCAGTACGACCGGCGTGCCGGGTGAAATGCACAGCGTGCATATCGAGGCTGATATTTGCGATGCGGGTGGGGTGATGAAGGTGGCCAGCCACGATGTGGACCGTGGAGCCGGATATCTTTTGTGGCCGGTCGGCCCCTTCAATGGCGGCTCGACACAGTGTGCCCGCCCGCGCTTTGAGTATCCCGCGATCGCGTCCGCCCTCGGGGCCCGCGCCCCGAACGCCCGGGGAGACCTGAGGCTCCAGCGCACCGGCTGACACCACTCGTCGCCATCCGCCGATTCCGCAGGTCTCCTAGCGGCTCTGGCCGCCACTCCCCGATCCGCCGGTCACGAGGGCGGAGGGGCAGGGGCCCAATTGTGGACTCCCGCACATCTCCGACCGTCGCCGGCCAAGGTCAAGACGGTATCCCCACTGGTTGCCTGCTCTTGAGTAAGAAATGTGATGTCTCATCCCTACGCCCTGACGGCGGCGGATCCACCTTCTCCTAATGTTCCTCCTGACCCCCTGCAATGTCAGGAGAACGCGGGGGAAGAGCGTGAAGTGCAGAACGGTCCGAGTTCCGCCCGGGGCGGCCACCCTAACGGCGCTTTCCGGCGGATGTTCCTGGCGTCGCTGTCCTCCGCGGTCGCGTTCCGCGCGCTGGGCGTCGTCTATCCATTGATCGCCCTGGGGGCCACGCATTCTCCGGCGATGGCGGGATGGGTGGGATTCGCCTGGACCATCCCCGGGGTCGTCGCGTACATCCCCGCGGGCGTCCTGGTCGATCGCTGGGGTCCCCGCAGGGTCATGCTGATCACCGAAGGCGTCCGCATCGCCTTCGCCGCCAGCGTGTTGGCCGCGGCGCTCACCGGCGGGGTGACGCTGATCCACCTGATCGTGGCCGCCTTCGTCGAGGGCACGATGTGGATCCTGTACTCGCTCGCCGAAACGGCGCTGGTCCCAGCGCTCGTCGACGACTCCCGGATCGACCGATCCAACGCGCGACTGGAGACCGGCTCCCAGCTGGCCGCGCTGGCGGGGCGGCCTCTTGGAGGGTTCCTGCTGGTGAGCGGGCCGGTGATGCCATTCGCGATCAATGTCGCCCTCTTCACCGGGTCCCTCTTCCTCGTGTGGCGCATCAGGGAACGCCGCGGCACGCGACAGCCGAGGGGACGCACCACCGGCATCAAGCTGTGGCCGGACGAGCACTTCCTGCGCGCCCTCGCCGTGACGACGCTCTTCACGAACTTCATGATCCACATGCTGATCATGGTCTTCATCACCGGTTCGGCGCAGATGTCCTCCACCACGGTCGGGCTCGTCCTTGCCGCCGGAGGCATCGGCGGGGCCATCGCGTCCAGCGTGGCCAACTGGATCACTCCACCCGGATCCATGCTCTTGCTGCAGATATGGACCTGGACGCTGGCTCTTCTCATCGCCGCGGTCTGGAGCGGGCCGGTCGGGTTCGGCATCGCCCTGTTCCTCAGCGGATGCATCGGCGGGCTCAGCAACGTCGCGCTGCGGAGCTTCGAGAGCCGTCACATCGACGAGGAGCGGCGTGCGCGCGTCGCGAGCGTCTCCAGGCTCGCCGGCCGCGTGGGCATGGCCGTCGCCGCCCCGCTGGGCGGGCTCTTCGTCCATTGGTTCCAGATGAAGCCCGCCGCGTGGATTCTCTGCGGTTTCATGGCCGTGGCCGCGCTGCTGGTCTCGTCCGTGCCGACCCTTCGCAAATGGTTCGGCGTCACCTGGAAGCGGGAGGTCGTCGCCACCTGACCACGAGCGGAACGCGCCCGGGGGCCGCGGGTTCAGGACCCCGGTGAACGGCGAGAGGGGGCGGACGCCGTGGAGGGCAGGGCGATCAGCCGGCGGGCCTCCGCGATGAGGCGGGCCGGCAGCGGGGGAGAGGCCGACTCCAGTGCTAGCCGGGCCAGATCCGCCGCGTCCCGCGTGTCGCCGGTCGCCTCCCTGACACGCGCGGCGTACATCAGCACCAGGTGGTCGTCGTCCGCCTCGTCCAGTGCCTCGGCGAGCTGCTGCTCGGCCTCCGAGAGGTTGCCGATGAGCGCGAGGGCGAAGGCGCGGGCGGCCCGGCTTCTCGGCCACTGCAGCGGACGTATACGCTCCAGATCCGTCAGCGCCGCGGTCGCCACTCCCATGTCGGCCGAGATCTCCCCGCGCGCACGGAGCGCCTCGGGGACGTTGCCCTCCTGGTCGAGCAGCCCGGTCAGCAGGTCTACGGCGGCCCGGGCATGGCCGTCGTACCAGAGCGCCCAGGCCAGCTGGGTGTGGATGCTGACGTCGTCCGGTAGGCGGTTCAGGGCCGTCTGCAGCTCTTGTACCGCGGTCGCCGGCCTGCCCTGCCGCACCCGTAGGCGTCCGATGGCCGCCAGGAGCTGCCCGACGGTCGTGGTGGCGCCCAGCGTCTCGAACAGGACCGCCGCCTGGCTGTAGTGGGCCAGCGCGCCCTCGATGTCGCCGCGCCGGTACATGACGTTCCCGCGGAAGGACTCGATCCTCGCCTGGAGCCGGGTGTCGCCGCCGCTCCGGTTCGCGGCCTCCTCGGCGCATTTGGCCGCCATCTCGTAGTGGCCGTCGCCCAGCGCCAGTACCGCGGTGCGCAGGTACTCCTCCGCGCCGGCGTCCCTTCGGATCGGCTCCTCGCCGGCGTCCTCCTGCGTGAGCGGGTCGACGAGCAGGTGGTGCGCCAGCTCATACCACCGCTTGCCCGCCTGGAGGTCGACGCGCAGGATGTGCCGGTCCAGCAGCACTCGCACGGTGGAGTTGGGGACGCCCGCCGTCGTCGTGCGGCCCTCGGGCACCTTCTGGAGGTTGCCGTGCTCGTCGACGAAGGTGCGCCGCAGCCAGTCGGTGAGCGCGGCACGGTCACCGGCGAAGTCGGTGCCCGCCACCTCCGTGATGCTGCGCCTGAAGTAGTCGGCGAGCAGCTCGTCCTTCTTGACGTGCCGCAGCAGATCGAGGTCGGAGATCACCGGCGTGTTCCCCGGCCACGAGCGCCACAACGCCGAGCAGACGACCTGGAGGCGGAACGGCTCCACGAATGGCAGCGGCCCCGGCTCGTAGAGCTCTTTGGAGGGGATGACCCGCTGCCAGGGCCCGCTCTCCGACTTGACCATGCGTAACTCGTTCACCAGGTGGTCGGCGACCCCGTCGGCGAACGACCGGCCGGTGCCCGCCAGCGGCCCCTCGGCGGCGCGCACCGCGCACGGGCGGCTCAGCGGCCCGAGAGGGAACCGTCCCCTGTCGAAGCCGGCGAGCTTGGGTTCGTATTCGATGAGCGTGTCCAGGTGATCGTCACGGATGGAGATCAGCAGGCGGAGGTTGGGGTCCTCGTCCAGTGCCTCCACCATCTGGGCGATGAACCACTCCCGGTGACGGCGGTCGGGCAGGGCGTCGCCGAACAGTTCCTCCGCCTGGTCGATCGCGACCAGGACGAGCACCGGATCGCCGTAGGGGTCCTCCCGGATGGGCCGCTCCTGGAGGAAGCCTCGCAACGTCAGGCCGGCCAGACGCGTCGGGCGCTCCTCGGGCGACCACGAGGACAGCAGACCGAACACGTGCGGATTGTGCTCGGGCAACGCGGCGATCGGGAACGCGGACGCGTGGGAGACCCGTCCGATCGGCAGCACGTCGGTCCGTTGCGGATCGAGCAGCGGAAGCACGCCCGCATGGATCAGCGAGGTCTTCCCCGCTCCCGAGGGCCCGTACAGGACCGTCATCCGGTTGCCCTGCCACAGGTCGGATATCTGCCGGGCCTCCTTCTCACGTCCGAAGAACTTGGCGCTCTCGTCCTGCCGGTAGGGCCGCACTCCGACATAGGGCTCGTACGCCGATGCCTGGTCGCCTGTCGTGGAATTCATCAGCTTGATTCCATCCGCCGCCGGAGTTCACCGCAGAAATCTTCGGCCGTCCCCCAGAAAACCGAGATCTTCCAGCCTTCGTAATGTCTGGTCATCAGATCTCGTATCTTGCGGACGTCGTTCTTCGGATTCGCAGAAGCCGGTGTCAGCTGAACGCTGACATGCCTGCGCCTGTTGATTCCGGGAACCGTTCGCGCCAGCCTGGTGAACAGGGCGCGAAAGGTCCAGTCCTGAAGGCTGTAACCCACGAAGAGAAGGGCCCGTCTGGTGAGCGCCGCCAATATCACGGGCGGAATCATGCGCTGGTCGTCATTGCGCCTGTCCAGGATGAGGCCGGACATGAATTCGATGTAGTCGTCCTCGGTGATGACGATCGACCGGGGGTCTTCCAGGCTGCCGTGCAAATGGTAGACCAGGGGAGTGTCGGGAAGCGGGTTCCATCCGGCCTCCCGATCTAGCAGATCGTGCGCGTAGCCGATGTCGTCATTCCAGGCGCACACGGCGGAGTTCGGCTTCTTGTCCGCCGAGGTCAGGGCTTGGACGATGAAGTCGTCGTAATTGGTGGTCAGGTAGACCGGGAGCGGAAGGCCGGCCAGCAGGCCGTGCGGTTCCAGCGGATCGGAGAAGTCGGGTGGTTCCGCATCGCTCAACCGGTCGCAGACGAGCTGCTTGACGTACACGGCGTCGCCGAACTTCACCGTTCCGAACTGCGTGACCTTCGTCAGGTCATGGGCGTCCGCGAAGGGGTAGTCCCATTCCCCGGCCAGCTCCAGGCTGAGCTGCCGCCCGGTGGGGAGGCTGGTGCCGCAGGCCCCCGCGCCGAGGAACGGTGTGCAGTCACCGTTCCTCAGCTGATACGTCAGCCGCTGCCAGTCGTCGTCGTCGACCTCTTGGATTTCGGGCACCCGTAACACGACCTCGCACTCTGGTGTCCTCTCGCGGTGTCGGCCACCGTGACGAGAGAACCTACCGGCCGGGCCGGTCGCGAACCAGGGGAGGTGCTGTGCTCGCTGTTCGGGCGAACGAGAGAGAAGAAAATTCGCCACACTCCTTTGTGGCGTGTCGGCGCCGAAAGGGCAACCCTTTCCCCCACATTGTGGGGTCGGATGCGGGGATCACCCGCCGCCATCGTGGAGTTCGATCGTGGAGTCGAAGCCGGCGGCCGGGACCGATTCCTCCTGCTGGGTGACGATCCGCAGCAGGGCTTTCTGCAGAGCGGCGCTGTCGACCCGCATAAGATCCCGCAATGGAATGCCGGTGGTGTCGATGAGGCCCGTGGGCTGTACTGCCGCTTCGGTCATCTGCGCTCCCGTGCTCGCTCGTGGCGGGGACACCCGGCCGCCCGGCCTGTAAAGGTGCCCAGATTCCGGTCGACCGAAATGGGGCGCCGGGTGCCGCTCCCGCATTGGTCGCGATATCGGCTCCCGCGTCCCTCGATCGATTCTCTGCGCGCTGGGCGTTCAAATCAACCTGCGCGCCTCTAGGATGATGCCGAGCCATTAATTGATCGACAGGGCGGGCGGAGGCGCGAACATGGGCGGGGTTTCACGCGCGGTCCATACGACACCCGATCGCAGGCCCGAGATCTGGGAGAAGGTTCCGCCACGGAACAAGAACTTCACAGGTCGCGACGGGCTGCTGCAGGAGCTGCGCCAGAACATCGGCGCCATCACGGCCGTGCTTCCGCAGGCGCAGACGATTCACGGCCTCGGCGGGGTGGGCAAGACACAATTGGCGATCGAGTACGCCTGGCGCTATCGGTCGCACTACGACTTCGTGTGGTGGATCTCCGCCGACCAGCCCCTGCTGGTGCCGTCGGCCCTGGCGGCGCTCGCACCGTCGCTCGACCTGCCCTCCGCCGCGGTCACGGGCGTCCCCGCGGCGGCCGACGCCGTGCGCAAGGCCCTTGAGCTGGGTGAGCCCTACCGGCGGTGGCTGATCGTCTTCGACAACGCCGAAGAGCCCGAGCACATCAAGGACCTGATCCCGCGGGGCACCGGCCATGTTCTGATCACCTCCCGCAATCCCGGGTGGGACGAGTACGGGGAGACGCTCCCCATCGACGTCTTCACCCGGGCCGAGAGCAGGGAGTTCCTCGCCAAGAGGCTGCCGAGGCAGATCGACGACGTCTTGGCCGACCGGCTCGCGGAGAAGGTGGGCGACCTCCCGCTGGCGCTCGAACAGGCCGCCGCCTTCCAGGCGCAGACCGGTATCCCCGTCGAGGAGTACATCCAACTGCTCGACGAGCAGACCACCCGGCTGCTGGGCGTCAACCGGCCACAGGGGTATCCCCGGTCGATGAGCGCCGTGTGGCGGCTGTCGGTCTCGGGCCTCGAAGACCGCCTGCCGGAGGCGATCGCCCTGCTGCGCTGCTGCGCGTTCTTCGGCCCCGAGCCCATTCCCCGCGACCTGTTCCGCAGGAACGTCGGCGGAGCGGTGCCGAAACTGGACCAGGTGCTCTCCGATCCCATCCTGCTCAACCGGATCCTGCGCGAGCTCGGGCGGTTCGCGCTCACCCGCATCGACGCGACCACCGGCACCATCCAGGTCCACCGGCTGGTCCAGGCCCTGCTGCGTGACGAGCTGCCGAAGACCGACCAGGAGGAGCTGCGCCACCAGGTGCACCTGCTGCTGGCCCTTGGCGCCCCCTCCCGTCCGGAGAGCACCGACCGGTGGCCGGTCTTCGAGGCACTGCTGCCGCATGTGCAGCGGTCGGAGGTAGCGCGGTGCAAGGCGCCGGCCGTCCGCAAGTTCGCGCTCGACATCGTCGGCTACCTGTCCGCGGCCGGTAACTACCCGTCGGCGCTGTCCTTCGTCGAGGACTTCGAGGTGGAGTGGACGAAGGTCGACGGGCCCTCACATCCGGACGTGCTCGCCGCCCGTCGCCTTCGCGGCAACATCCTGCGAGCGCTCGGCAGGTTCGGCGACGCCTTCACCGAGGACGAGGCCACCCTGCGGCAGATGCGCGACACGCTTCCGCCGGAAGCTCCCGATCGCCTGTGGATGGGCCGCAGCTTCGGCGCCAGCCTCCGTGCCCGCGGTCACTTCCTTCCCGCCCTCGAACTCGACCAGGAGCTGGAGGGCGACTACCTGTCGGTGTTCGGGGAGGGCCACCCCGACCTGCTGCGGCTGCGCAACAGCGTGGGGCTCGACCACGCCCTGACCAGTGACTACCAGTCGGCCCGAGCCGTGCTGACCGAGAACTTCATGGACCAGCAGTCCAAGACCGACGAGGTCGGGAAGGCGTCCGTCCTCATCGCCTGGAACAACCTCGCCCGCACGGTGCGTCTGTGCGGAGACTACACAGAGGCCCGCGACCTGGGCGAGGAGGCCTACGAGTACGGGGTCAGGGAACTGGGCCCCGACCACCCCCGCACACTGCTCACGGCGAAGGATCTGTCCATCGCCCTCCGGCGGCTGGCGGAGCACGACGCCGCCCTGGAGCTGGCACGGGACTCCCACTCCCGGTTCCAGCGGCTGTTCACCGACCGGCATCCCGACACGATGGCCGCCGCGCTGAACCTGTCGAACTGCCTGCGGGCCGCAGGCCAGCTCGGGGAGGCCTTCGAGCTTGTCGAGCGGGTGCTTCCGCTCTATCCCGACGTCTACGGCGAGACCCACCCGTACACCTACGGCTGCCAGGTGAACCTCGCGTTGCTGCATCGCCTTCAGGGTGACGCCGCCGAGGCGTGCCGGGTCGACACCGCCGCCCTGGAAGGGCTGGCCGGCCGAGTGAGCCGCGACCACGACTTCTCCCTGACCTGCGCGATCAACCTGACCACCGATCTCGTGGCGCTGGGGAAGCTCGACGAGGCCCGCGAGCTCGGCCACGAGACCTATCGGCGGCTGGAGGACAGGTTCGGCGAGCAGCACTACCTCACGGTGTGCGCCGGGGCCAACCACGCGCTCGACCTTCGTGCGTGCGGGGAGGTGGCGGAGGCCGACCGGATCAGGGACGAGATGGTCGGGCGCCAGCAGAGGGCGGTGCGCCTCGGATATCCCGATGCCCTGCGCGTGGTCGAAGGCGTCCGCGTCGACTGCGACTTCGACCCGCCGCCCTTCTGATCCCGTGCGCCTACCTCACGTGGGTCTGTCGCGGGCATGCCACGCGCCGGTCCCCGTCATGCGTTGCGGAGGAGCCAGGCGTCGCGGTGGGCGTCGTTGTCGGCGCGAGCCTGCGCCAGGGCGGCCGGGTCCACCGGTTCGCCGCACCAGGACTCCAGCGTCGCCCGCATGCCGGTGACGAAGTCCCGGCCGCGCGGGGTGAGCCCGTCGCCCGCCAGGAGCGTGCCGGTGACCAGGTGGGCGCCTTCGCGCCACCGGGCGAACTGCACCTCGGCCACGAAGGCCCCCTGCCCGCTCTCCCGGTGGCGGTGCCGCCTCCAGAACCCGCTGACCCCCAGGAAGGCGTAGGCGCCCTGGAGCAGGCCGGAGACAGGCCGAGGGTCGTCCCGCCAGGGCGCGTAGTGGCGCGAGCCGTCGTCGGGGGTGGTGAGCGGCATGATGTCGAGCAGGGCCATCAGCTTGGCATGCTGGACCTCGTGCGCGAAGGTCGCGGCCACCGACAGCGCGCTCGGCGGTTCCGACAGGGCGATCGTGCCGAACGTCTCCCGGGAGGTGCCGCTGTTCTGGCCGACCGGCGGAGCCTTGATCGGCGTCAGGACGCGGATCGCGGAGGCGGTCTCGGCGGCGAGGGTCCAGTGGTCGCGCTCCAGCAGCCGCCAGCCGCCGGTGACGGCCGACCGCCAGATGCCGAGCCGGTCCTCTCTCGTGCGCTCGTCCACCAGGTCGGCGCTGAGCCACCGGTAGGGGTCGAGGTCGTCGATGACGAGCGAGAGGTCCGGGGTGACCGTGATGCGGCGCAGGACCTGCCAGCCGGACTCGTCCCGGGAGCGGTCGACGAGCACCTTGGTCCCGCCGACGTCCAGCACCGCGGCGCCGGGCCGGCTCGGTTCCACCAGGACGTCGGTTACCGCGCGGGTGCCGTCCTCCAGCAGCAGGCGGCCCAGCGACGGCAGCATGATCGTCCCGCCGCCGACCGGGAGCCGCAGGCGACAGGGGAGGCCGGCGTGGACCGCGGCCGCCGCGGTGACCGCGCCCAGATGACCGGGGTCGTCCCGGCGGTCCTGATCGGTGGTCAGCGACCGGTAGGTCCGCCATGCCCACGCTCCCACGGCGGGATACCGCAGGACCCGCTCGACCTGCTCCGGAGCCCGGTCTTCGAGGTCGGACAGCAGCCCGTACGCCGCCCTTGCCACGCCGGCATTCGGGTGCCCGGACCGGGCGGCCTCCTCGGTCAGCGCGCGTACCAGCACCCGGTGCTTGCTCGATTGGGCGGTCGCCAGCCCGGCCACCACCTGGGCGCCGCCGCCGCCCTTCGACAGGCCCGCGAAGGCCTCATCGGAGATCCGGTGCGGGAGGAGCTCCATCTCGTCGGCCCTTCAGCTTGGCGATGTCGTCGGCCACCCGGTGGTGGATGTGCGCGATCAGGCGATAGAGGTCCGGACAGTAGACCGACGGATTGGTGAATCCCCCGGTGTCGTCGTAGCGATGCGCGTAGAGGCCTCCGCCGCAGATCGTGTGGATGTCGCAGGCGTGGCAGCGAGGGGACAGCGCCGCCACGCCCAGTTGCCTGGCCATCATCGACGGGTGCGCCAGTACGTCCTCCAGGGAGTCCCGCAGCACGTGCATCTTCGTCGCGGCGGCGCCGTGGTAGGCGGACTTCAGGATGTCGGACTGCTCGTAGCTTCCGTCGGTCTCGATGACGACCATGCGCGCGGGGGAGAGCCCGACCGCCTCCGTACGTGATGGACGGCCCATGAGAAGGCGCATGATCTCATTGAACATGCGCACTTCGGTCTCCTCCCTGGGCGATCCGTACCAGCGGTCGAATATGGGAATCAGCCAGTCGGCGTACGGCGTCTCCGTGCTTTCCGGATCGCGAAACGGCGGAGGCGTGACCCAGTTTCCGTGCGGCAGCAGGAAATCCACCGCGGGCGGGTCGAACTCGATCAATGCCTCGTACGTTCGCACCGGGTCGTTGCGGACGTCGATGGTGCAGAGGATTCCGCTGAACAGATGGTGAAAAGGACCTGCGGCGAGGCGGCGCAGAGACGACGCAACCGCGGTGTGGCTTCCCTTGCCGTTGGCGAACCTTCGGTGCCTGTCGTGTGCCTCCGCATAGCCGTCCAGGCTGACGCCCACGCGGACGCCCAGGCCGTCGAGGACCCGGAGATACGCCTCGTCCATTCGCACGGCGTTGGTCTGCAGGGCCACGTGGACGCGCGTGCCCGTGTCGGCGGCCCCCCGCACGGCCTTCACGGTGTAGGAGAGCAGGTCGGGGCCCACCAGCAGCGGCTCGCCTCCATGCAGGATGACCTCGATCTCCCCGAGGTCGTGCAGGCGGGCGTGGGCGGCGATGCGCCGGGCCGCGTGATCGACGATGGCGGGGGCCATGTGGCGCGGCTGGGACCGCCACGACTGATCCGCCATCTCGTAGATGTAGCAGTATCGGCAGGACAGATCGCACCGGCTATTGATCTTGAGGATGAATTGCCGGAAAGCGGAGGGCCGCCAGCCCGACTCGAGCAACTTCTCCAGATCAATGGGAGCCGGAAACGTCGCTCCGTGAGGCCGCTTCGATTCGGAATACCCTGGCAAAGCCATGGACCTCTAACCTGATCGAGAAATCGTCAGCCGCGCCCGGTCGAGATCGTATCGGCCGGTGTACGCCTGTGACAGGTCTCCTGCATCCCTCTATCTGGCACGACATTTCAGCGGGAGTCAAGATTGGTGACGACCGTCGCGCCGTCGCTCCCGGTGGGCGATCGCACCGGTGCGCCCACGACCTGTGGCCGGGCGCGGCGGACGAAGGATCTCCGCGCGGAGAAGCGGATGGCGGCCCGCCGCCCGGTGTGGGCAGAGGGTGAGAGCGCTCTCCATTGAGAGTTACGCACATGTTTCGTATCTGTCAACCGGTGCTCGACAGGGTTCGGCCTGCGCTCGGAGCGGGCCGGTACGCCGTTCCCTGACGTCGGAAGGGCGGTCCGGCGAAGCTCTTCCATGTTTCAGGGGAGTGAGCAGGGGGTTTCCAAAACGTCCGCAGCGATGTGTTGACAAGTCGGGATAGAACAGACAGCCTCGGTCAGGAGAGCGCTCTCCCTGCCCGTCGTGACCATGATCGACGGGTACACCCCCTTGTCACAAGGAGAGGCTGTGCATCCTCCTCGCAGTCCAGGCCTGTTCCGATTAGGCCTGCTCATCGCCTCCTCGGTGGTGATGATCGCCTCAAGCCTGACGGTGACCGGACCCGCCATGGCCGCCGACGCCCTGCTCTCGCAGGGCAAGCCCGCCACCGCCTCCTCGACCCAGATCGCGGGTACGCCCGCCTCGGCGGCGTTCGACGGGAACACCACCGGCACCCGCTGGTCGAGCGCGGCGAGCGACCCCCAGTGGCTCCAGGTCGACCTCGGCGCGTCCGCGACGATCAGCCAGGTCGTGCTGACCTGGGAGGCCGCCTACGCAAGGGCCTTCAGCATCCAGGTGTCGGGCAACGGATCCACCTGGACCGACGTCTACTCGACCACGACGGGCACTGGCGGCACGCAGACGCTGGCCGTCTCCGGCACCGGCCGCTACGTGCGGATGTACGGCACGGCGCGCGCGACCGGGTACGGCTATTCGCTGTGGGAGTTCCAGGTCTACGGCACCTCAGGCACCACCCCGCCCCCTCCGCCGCCCCCGCCGGGGTGTGGCACGGCCAACGTGGCCCAGGGCAAGGCGGCGTCGGCCTCCTCGACCGAGAACGCGGGCACGCCCGCCTCGGCGGCGTTCGACGGGAACACCACCGGCACCCGCTGGTCGAGCGCGGCGAGCGACCCCCAGTGGCTCCAGGTCGACCTGGGCTCCTCCCAGGCGATCTGCGAGGTCGTGCTGACCTGGGAGGCCGCGTACGCAAGGGCCTTCAGCATCCAGGTGTCGGGCAACGGATCCACCTGGACCGACGTCTACTCGACCACGACGGGCACGGGCGGCACGCAGACGCTGGCCGTCTCCGGCACCGGCCGCTACGTGCGGATGTACGGCACGACACGGGCCACCGGGTACGGCTACTCGCTGTGGGAACTGGCCGTGCGCGCCGGATCGGGATCCTCCGGCCCGCCGTGCAGCTCCGGCCTCGGCCCGAACGTCTTCGTCTTCGACCCCTCCATGTCCGCCGCGACGATCCAGGACCGGCTGAACACGGTGTTCGCCCAGCAGGAGCGCAACCAGTTCGGCACGGAAAGGTACGCGCTGCTGTTCAAGCCGGGCACCTACAACGTCGGCGCGCGGGTGGGCTTCTACACCCAGGTCGCCGGCCTCGGCCTGTCGCCGGACGACGTCACCATCAACGGGCCCGTCATGGTCGACGCCGGATGGTTCAGCGGGAACGCCACGCAGAACTTCTGGCGGGCCGCCGAGAACCTGTCGATGCGGCCGAACGAGGGCTACAACCGCTGGGCCGTCTCCCAGGCCGCTCCGTTCCGCCGCATGCACGTGCGCTCCGACCTGCAACTGGACGACGGCGGCTGGTCGAGCGGCGGCTTCATCTCCGACTCCAAGATCGACGGCCAGGTGCGCTCCGGGTCGCAGCAGCAGTGGCTGTCCAGGAACAGCGAGTGGGGCAGCTGGTCGGGTTCGGTGTGGAACATGGTCTTCGTCGGCGTGAACAACGCGCCCCCGCAGCACTTCCCCAACCCCTCGCACACCACGGTCGACCAGGCACCCCTGACCCGGGAGAAGCCGTTCCTCTACGTCGACCAGGCCGGGCAGTACAACGTCTTCACGCCCGCGCTCAGGACGAACTCCCGCGGTCCGAGCTGGACCGGCGGCTCCACGGCCGGATCGTCCATTCCGATCAGCCAGTTCTGCGTCGCCAAGCCGGGTGACTCGGCCGCCACGCTCAACTCGGCGCTCGCCTCGGGCAAGCACCTGCTGTTCACACCGGGCGTCTACCACCTGGACCAGCCGCTCCGGGTGACCCGCCCCGACACCGTCGTGCTGGGCCTCGGCCTGGCCACGCTGATCCCCGACAACGGCGTCACCGCCCTGTCGGTGGCCGACGTCGACGGCGTGAAGCTGGCCGGCATCCTCATCGACGCGGGCCCGGTCAACTCGCCCGTGCTGCTGGAGGTCGGGCCCGCCGGATCGTCGGCGAGCCACGCGGCGAATCCGACCACGCTGCAGGACGTGTTCGTCCGCATCGGCGGGGCGCACGTCGGCAAGGCCACGACCAGCGTCGTCATCAACAGCCGCAACGTCATCGGCGACAACCTGTGGCTGTGGCGAGGAGACCACGGCACCGGCATCGGCTGGACCGTGAACACCGCGGACACCGGCCTGATCGTCAACGGCTCGGACGTCATCATGTACGGGTTGTTCGTCGAGCACTACCAGAAGTACGAGACGGTGTGGAACGGCGACCGCGGCCGGACCTACTTCTTCCAGAACGAGTTCCCGTACGACCCGCCCAACCAGGCGGCCTGGATGAACGGGTCGCTCCAGGGATACGCGGCCTACAAGGTCGCCGACTCGGTCACCACCCATGAGGCCTGGGGCGTCGGGAGCTACTCCTACTTCAACGTCGACCCCAGCATCGTGGCCGACCGTTCGTTCGAGGTGCCGCAGAAGCCGGGCGTCAGGTTCCACGACCTGGTGAGCGTCTCCCTCGGCGGGGTCGGCACGATCCGCCATGTCATCAACACCACCGGAGGCCCGGCGAACACGAGCACGCAGGTCGCCTACCTCACCAACTACCCATAGGAAACGGTCCGGGCCCCGCCGCCGGCGGCGGGGCCCGGAGTCCTTGAAGGGGGAGGTCTCTTTCTTTTGGCCTTTGACGGCCTCCTTTCGGCTTCCCGCCACAAGGCGGCGAGGCCGCTGTGGCATGTGGCGGCTCCATCGGCACGAGGCCGGAGCCGCGATCAAGTGAGGGGTTCATCGTGCGTATAGGCAGGTTCGGATACATCGCCGTGGCGGGCGCGCTGATGGTGGCGGCCGCTGCGTGCGGCGGCGGTGACGGCGGCGGCACCGCCTCGGGTGGCGGATCCGCCGGCAGCGGGGCGGCCAAGACGCTCACGTACTGGGCGTCCAACCAGGGCACCAGCCTCGAGTACGACAAGCAGGTGCTCCAGCCCGAGCTGGACAAGTTCGAGAAGCAGACCGGCATCAAGGTGAACGTCGAAGTGGTGCCCTGGGCCGACCTGCTGAACCGGATCCTCGCCGCGACCACGTCGGGCAAGGGCCCGGACGTGGTGAACATCGGCAACACCTGGTCGGCCTCGCTCCAGGCCACGGGTGCCTTCCTTCCCTTCGACGACGCCCTGCTGGCCGGGCTCGGCGGCAAGGACCGCTTCCTCGGCCCGAGCCTGGCCGCCACCGGCGCGCCGGGCAAGCCGCCCACGGCCGTTCCGATCTACGGCATGACGTACGGGCTGTACTACAACAAGAAGATGTTCAAGGAGGCCGGCATCGACAAGCCGCCGGCCACCTGGGACGAGCTGGTCGCCGACGGCAAGAAGCTGACGCACGGCAAGCAGTGGGGGCTCGCGGTCGAGGGCGCCAGCGTCAGCGAGAACTCCCACCACGCCTTCATCTTCGGCCAGCAGCACGGCTCAGAGCTGTTCGACCCGAGCGGCAAGCCGCAGTTCGACTCTCCCCAGCAGGTCGCGGCCATCAAGCAGTACCTCGACCTGATGGCCGTGCACAAGATCGTCAATCCGAGCAACGCCGAGTACTCCAACGGCACCGAGGCCGTGAACGACTTCGTCAACGGCAAGGCCGCGATGCTGATGTGGCAGTCGATCGCCTCCCAGATCAAGTCCGCCGGGCTGACCGACGACTTCTACGGCCTCGCGCCGATCCCGCTGCCCGCGCCGGGCTCGGGCGGCAAGCAGGTCAACGGGATGGTGGCCGGCATCAACCTGGCCGTGTTCAACTTCACGAAGAACAAGGACGGCGCGCTGAAGTTCGTGAAGTTCATGACGAGCCCGGAGGAGCAGAAGACCCTGAACAAGACCTACGGCTCGCTGCCCACCGTCCAGGACGCCTACGACGACCCGGCGTTCCAGTCCGAGGAGATCAAGACCTTCCAGGACATCCTCGCCAAGACCGCCGCGCCGCTGCCGCAGGTGCCGGAGGAGAGCCAGTTCGAGACCCTGGTCGGCACCGCCATGAACCAGTTGTGGGCCGACGCGGCGAGCGGCAAGCCCATCACCGACGAAGCGGTCAAGACCAAGCTGACCCAGGCGAACGAGCAGGTCCAGGCCGGCGGCTGAGCCGCCGACCGCCCAGCGCCACGGTGCCGGGCCGGGCGGCTTCCCCGATCGCCACCCGCGATCGCCGCCCGTCCCGGCGCCGTGCGATGCCCCCGCCGGTCCGTCCGCCCTGCCGAATCGAGAGGAATCGATGGTCGCCCGTACCACGCCCGGCCAAGACGAGCGCCGCGAGATCGCGCAGGCGAGTGGCGGGCCGCCCCCGCCCGCGGGAGGGCTGCCGTCGCGGGTCGCCGGCAGGTTCCCGGTGCGGCTGCGCCGGCTCAGCGTGCCCTATCTGCTGATCCTGCCGGCGATCGTGCTGGAACTGCTCATCCACGTGGTGCCGATGCTGATCGGCGTCGGGATGAGCTTCCTGAAGCTCACGCAGTTCTTCATCAGGAACTGGTCGGCCGCCCCGTTCGTGGGGCTCGCCAACTACCGTGTCGCGGTCGACTTCGACTCCGCCGTCGGAAGCTCGCTGCTGCACTCGTTCATCGTCACCGTCTGCTTCACCGCGCTGGCGGTCGGGTTCTCCTGGCTCTTCGGCACGATGGGGGCGGTGCTGATGCAGGGCGCCTTCTGGGGGCGCGGGTTCCTGCGCACGTTCTTCCTGGTCCCCTACGCGCTGCCCGTCTACGCAGGGGTGATCACGTGGAGCTTCATGTTCCAGCGCGACACCGGGTTCGTGAACCACATCCTGGTCGACCAGTTGCACCTGGCCGACGACCGTCCGTTCTGGCTGATCGGCCCGAACAGCTTCGCCGCGGTGGTGGTGGTCTGCGTGTGGCGGTCGTGGCCGTTCGCCTTCCTGATCCTCATGGCCGGGCTGCAGAACATCGACAGGGACCTGTACGAGGCGGCGGCCATCGACGGGGCCGGCTGGTGGCGGCAACTGCGCTCCATCACGCTCCCCATGCTGCGCCCGGTGAACCAGGTGCTGATCCTGGTGCTGTTCCTGTGGACCTTCAACGACTTCAACACCCCGTATGTGCTGTTCGGTCAGGCGGCGCCACAACAGGCGGACCTCATCTCGGTGCACATCTACCAAAGCTCCTTCATCACCTGGAACTTCGGCTCGGGCTCGGCGATGTCGGTCCTGCTGCTGCTGTTCCTCCTCGTGGTGACCGCGGTGTACCTGATGATCACCTCCCGGAGGAGGACCCATGCATGAGCCGCGCTGGTTGCCCTGGGCGCGCTGGATCGGCCTTGGATTCCTCGGCCTTTTCACCCTGACACCGCTGTATGTGATGGCGAGTTCGTCCATCAAGCCGCTACGTGACGTGCAGAGCGGGTTCCGCTGGATCCCCTCGACGATCAGCTTCCGGCCCTTCGCCGACATCTGGAAGACGATCCCGCTGGCCCGCTACTTCGTCAACAGCGTGATCGTGGCGTCCATCGCCTCCGTGCTCTCGGTGGTGGTGGCGATCTTCGCCGCCTACGCCGTCAGCCGCTACCGCTTCCCCGGCCGGCGGCTCTTCTCGGTCACCGTGCTGTCCACTCAGATGTTCCCGGGCATCCTGTTCCTGCTCCCGCTGTTCATGATCTTCGTGAACCTCGGCAACATCACCGGGCTGGAGCTCTACGGGAGCCGCACCGGGCTGATCATCACCTATCTGACCTTCTCGCTGCCGTTCTCCATCTGGATGCTGGTCGGCTACTTCGACTCCATCCCGGTGGCACTGGACGAGGCGGCCAAGGTGGACGGCAACGGGCCGCTCGGAGCCCTGTTCCGGGTGGTGATCCCGGCCGCGATCCCCGGAATCGTGGCGGTGGCCATCTACGCGTTCATGACGGCATGGGGAGAGGTGCTGTTCGCCTCGGTCATGACCGATGAGTCCACCCGCACCCTGGCCGTAGGGCTACGGGGCTACGCGACGGAGAACGACGTCTACTGGAACCAGGTCATGGCGGCATCCCTGGTGGTCAGCGTGCCCGTCGTGGCCGGCTTCCTACTCCTGCAGCGCTACCTGGTACAGGGTCTCACCGCCGGTGCGGTGAAGTGACAAGAGCGTGAACTCCAGGAAAGAAGGTGATCGCCACACCTACACCCGGAGCTGAACCGGTCTAGGGCATGTGGGGCACAGGAAGAAAGACTGGTTCATCTCGCCATGCACACCATGGAGCAGTCGATCGTCCTGGTGAAGAACCGGTTCGAAAAAGCCTGCCCTTGCAGCTCTGAGGCCTACCGTGAAGTGGTTCAGGCGGAGTCGCGGATCACCAGGGAGGGTTCGAAGATGATCGAGGTCACCGGCTGGTCCGGGTCGTCGACGTGGGTCAGCAGCAGCCGGGCCATCTCGGCGGCCATGTCCTCGACGGGGTGGCGGATCGTCGTGAGCGGGGGGCGGCTGGCGGTCGCCGCGCTGCTGTCGTCGAAGCCGACCACGGCGACGTCGTCCGGCACCCGGCGCCCGTGGTGGCGCAGCACCGGCAGGGCGCCCTGGGCCATCAGGTCGTTGGCGACGAAGAGGCCGTCGATGCCGGGGTGCTGGCTCAGCAGCCGCTCCATCGCGGCCTCGCCGCTGTCGAGGGTGAAGTTCCCCTCGACGCACGGGATGTAGGGATGGCCGTGCGCGGCCATCGCGTCACGGAACCCCGCCAGCCGGTCCTGGCTGGCCTGCACGTCCAGCGGCCCGGCGATGGTGGCCACGCGGCGGCAGCCCCGGGCCACCAGGTGGTCGGCCGCGAGCTTCGCCCCCGTGCGGTGGGCGACGTCGACGTAGCTGATGGGGAGGGGCTTGGAGGGCCTGGCGAAGAGCACGGCCGGCAGCGCGGCGTCGACCAGCAGCCGGGGCAGCGGATCGTCGGACTGGGTGGAGACCAGGACGGCCCCGTCGGCGTTCCCCTGCCGGAGGTAGGCGATGACCTGGGCACGCGCCTCGGCGGTCTCGGCGAACATCAGGATCGGGTGGATGCCCCGGGGTCGCAGGAACCCCACGACGCCGCTGGCCACGCGGCCGAAGAAGGGGTCGGCGAAGACCTGGCTGTGAAAGGGGTTCTCCCCGCTCTCCTCGCCCGCGCCCGAGACGACCAGGGCGATCGACCCGGTGCGGCGCGTGACGAGGGAGCGGGCGGCCCGGTTGGGCACGTAGCCGGTCTCCGCGATGGCCCGTTTGACCGTCTCCTGGATCACGGGGTCGACGTTGCGGATGCCGTTGATCACGCGGGAGACGGTGGCACGCGAGACACCCGCCGCGCGCGCCACGTCCTCCAGGGTGGGGGAGGCCGGCAGAGGCGGGCGTACTTCGCTCATGTGGCTTTTATAGCATGGCGGGAGAGCGCTCTCCAGGCTTCCCACCCGCCCCGGCCTCGGCTGTCACGCGGGCGTGGTCACTGTGGTCTCCAAGGGTAGGTCCCCGGCGCAGCGGCCCGCCAGTACGGCGAAGGCACCGGGCTCTGCCGCCCAGGCGTGATCCTCGGCCGACCAGTGCCGCAGGGCGCGCGCCGGTATCTCGATCTCGGCCTCCACGCTCTCACCCGGTTCGGCCTCCACCCGGGCGTATCCGGCGAGCCAGCGTGCCGGGCGCGGCACCTCGCTCTCGGGCCGGGCCAGGTAGACCTGCACGACCTCGCCGCCCGCCCGCTCCCCGGTGTTGCGCAGCCGCACCCGTGCCGTGAACGGCCGGCCGGGCTCGGCGCTCTCCCCCACCTGGATGCTCTCGTACGCCCAGGTGGTGTACCCCAGGCCGTGGCCGAACCAGTACGCGGGAGCGGCGTCCTGCCGCAGCCATGCCCGGTAGCCGATGTGCGGGCCCTCGGCGTACTCCAGCACGCCGTCCACGGGCGTGGTGCCGATGAGCGCGCGGTCGGCCCAGGTGGTGGGAAGGCGCCCACCGGGCTCGCACGCGCCGAAGAGCACCGCCGCCAGGCCGCCGCCGTACTCCTGCCCGGGGAACCAGCTCAGGAGCACGGCCGGCACCTGCTCGCGCCACGGCATGGCGACCGGGCCGCCCGCGTTGACCACCACGACGGTGTCGGGGTTGGCCGCCAGCACGGCGCGGACGAGGGCGTCCTGCTCACCCGGCAGGGACAGGCCCTCGCGGTCGTACCCCTCGCTCTCGACCTCCTCGGTCGTGCCGACCACCACGACCGCGACGTCCGCGGCCCTGGCCATCTCGATCGCCGCGGCGAACTCCTCCTCGTCGCCGCGGCGCGGCGGGTCGGCGGCGAGCGCCGAGGCCAGCCCGGTGCCGGGTTCCAGGCGACGCCGGGCGACCAGTTCGACCTCCCGGCCCGCGGTGAGGTCCAGCCTGGCGTGCCGGTACGGCGGGGTGAGGTGCACGGTCGCCGGGTCGTCGGTGTCGCGCGCGACCTCCTCGTCGATCAGCGTCGCGCCGTCCGCCTCGAGGAACACATGGCCCCATCCGGACACCGCCAGGCTCCACGCGCCGCCGACCTGCGGGCACAGGCGCGCCCGGATCTCCACGGTGGCCGAGGAGCCGACGAGCGCGGGTTCGAGGATGCGCCCGGTGAGCCGGTGTTCGGCGTGCACCTCGGCGCCGGTCTCGTCCAGGAGCCGTACGAGCACGCCGGGCTCGCCGGTGAGGGGGTTACGGGAGTTGCCGAGGTCCAGCGGCGTGGGACGGCCGGCGATGTGCACGCCGGACGCGTGGGTGACCTCGGCCCGGCCGGCGAGGGCGGCCCGGATGCCGTCCAGAGGCGACACGAAGGACACCGGGTAGACGCCCGCGCTGCCTCCGCCCTGGATGCGGGGTTCGGCGGCGCTGGGGCCGATCACCGCGACCCTGCGCAGCCGTCCCGGGTCCAGGGGGAGGATCGACCGCTCGTTGCGGAGCAGGACGGTGCCCGCCACGACCGCCTCGCGCAGCAGCGCCCGGCTGACCGGGTCGTTCGGCGGGTGCGCGGCGTGGGTGCCGGCGACCGGCGGCGCGGGCCGCGTGTCCTCCTCGGGCCGGGCGTCCTCCTCGGGCTGCGCGTCCTCCGCGGACAGGGCGCCCACGCGGGACGCCAGGCGCAGCAGGCGCCGGACCTTCTCGTCGACCGCCTCCTCGGGCACCTCGCCCGCCCGCACGGCGGCCACGAGGGCGTCGCCCCACGGCCCGTCCGGCCCGGGCATGGCGAGGTCCTGGGCGGCCCGTCCCGCCGCGCCCGTGGAGCGTACCGCGCCCCAGTCGGACACGACCAGGCCGTCGAAACCCCACTCGCCCTTCAGCGGCTCGGCGAGCAGGGGGTTCTCGGTCATCGTGGCGCCGTTCACGCCGTTGTAGGCGGCCATGACCACCCACACGCCCGCTTCGACGGCGGCCTCGAACGGAACCATGTAGACCTCGCGCAGCGTGCGCTCGTCGACGCGCGCGTCCAGCGTGAGGCGCTCGGTCTCGGAGTCGTTGGCCACGTAGTGCTTCGCCGTGGCGGCGACCCCGCGCGACTGCACACCCCGGATATAGGCCGCGCCGATCCGCGCGGTCAGCAGCGGGTCCTCGGAGTAGCACTCGAAATGCCGTCCGCCGAGCGGCGAGCGGTGCAGGTTGATGGTGGGGGCCAGCAGCACGTCGACGCGCTTGCGCCGTGCCTCGGCCGCCAGTAGCACGCCGAGCCGCTCCACCAGGCCCTCGTCCCAGCTCGCCGCCAGCGCGGTGGGGGAGGGCAGGGTCAGGGAGGTGGTGCGCTCGTCCCATCCCTGGCCCCGCACGCCGATAGGCCCGTCGGAGGTCACGATCGAACGCAGGCCGATGTCCGGCTCCGCATGGGTCCGCCACGCGGTGGCTCCGGTGAGCAGCCTCACCTTCTGCTCCAGATCCAGCTTTCGCACCACGTCGTCGAACTCGTCGTCGGTCACTCTGGTTCCTTCCAGGATTGGAGAGCGCTCTCCGTTCTGGCCATAGGGTCACCGTCCCAGGCGGGGATGTCAATGGGGGGCGATCGCCGCGGGTCACTGCGACGCACACGTTTCCCCGGCATGAGCGGCATGTTTCACCCGGGTTGCCGCTGAGTCTTGACAGCGCTTGTCGAGCGGGTGCACTCTCCATTCGGAGAGCGCTCTCCCATCGTTGCCCCAGCCGTACACCGGCCGGCACCCCCGTACCGAGGAGAGATCGTGCATCCATCCCGTAGCCCAGCCAGGTACCGACTGGGCCTGCTCGTCGCCGCCCTGGTCGCGCTGGTCGCGTCGGGCCTCGCGCTCACCGCCCCCGCCATGGCCGTCGACACCTTGCTGTCCCAGGGCAGGCCCGCGACGGCGTCCTCCACCGAGGGCGCGGCCTACAGCGCCTCGGCCGCCGTCGACGGCGACCTCACCGGCACCCGCTGGGCCAGCGCCTTCAGCGATCCGCAGTGGATCCAGGTCGACCTCGGCGCCGTCGCGACGCTCAGCCAGGTGGTGCTGACCTGGGAGGCCGCGTACGGGAGGAGCTTCGCGATCCAGGTGTCGGACAACGGGTCCGCCTGGACCGACGTGTACTCGACGTCCACCGGCACCGGCGGCGTGCAGACCCTTGCCGTCTCGGGCACCGGCCGGTACGTGCGGATGTACGGCACCGCCCGGGGCACCGGCTACGGCTACTCGCTGTGGGAGTTCCAGGTCTACGGCAGCACAGGAGCGACGCCCACTCCCACCCCGACGGTCCCCGGCACCTGGACCGAGCTCTGGCGGGACGACTTCAACGGCGCCGCCGGCACCTCGCCCTCGGGGGCCAACTGGCTCCTGCGCACCGGCACCCAGTACCCGGGCGGCGCCGCCAACTGGGGTACCGGCGAGGTCGAGACCATGAGCGCCTCGACCGCCAACGTCTCGCTGGACGGCGGCGGCAGGCTCGCCATCAAGGCCATCAGGGACGGCGCGGGCAACTGGACCTCCGGGCGCGTCGAGACGCAGCGCACCGACTTCACCCCCCGGCCCGGCGAGCAGCTCAGGTTCACCGCGACGCTCAAGCAGCCGGACGTGGCCGACGCGACGGGCTACTGGCCGGGCTTCCGGGCGACCGGCGCCGCCTACCGAGGCAACTACACCAACTGGCCGGGTGTGGGCGAGACCGACATCATGACCGACGTCAACGGCCGCAGCCAGTCGCTGAACACGCTGCACTGCGGCACCGCCCCCGGCGGAGTGTGCAACGAGTACGACGGCCGTACCAGCGGGCTGGCCTCCTGCACGGGCTGCCAGACCGGTTATCACGAGTACACGCAGATCATCGACCGTACTAAGACGGACGAGGAGATCCGCTTCCTCCTCGACGGCAAGCAGACGTGGGTCGTACGCGAGAGCCAGGTCGGGGTGGCCGCATGGCAGGCCGCCGTCCACCACGGCTTCTACCTGCGGTTCGACCTGGCCATCGGCGGCTCGCTGCCCAACGCCGTCGCCGGGTTCACCACCCCGACCCCGGCCACCACCTCCGGCGGCGTCCTCAGCGTCGAGTCGGTCGCGGTCGCCAGGAGCACCGGCACCGTGCCCCCGGCGATGACCGACCCGGCCACCCCCGCGGGGCCGAGCGTGGTCAGGGTGACCGGAACCCAGGGCAACTGGCAGCTCAACGTCAACGGCGCGCCGTACGAACTCAAGGGCCTCACCTACGGCCCGCCGCAGGCGGCGGCCGACGGCTACATGCGGGACCTGAAGTCCATGGGCGTCAACACGGTCCGCACCTGGGGCGTGGACGACGCCAACACCCCCTCGCTGCTCAACCGGGCCGCCCAGCAGGGCATCAAGGTGGTCGTCGGGCACTGGCTGAACCAGGGCGCCGACTACGTCGGCGACACCGCCTACAAGAACAGCGTGAAGAACGAGATCGTCGCCCGCGTCAACGCGCTCAAGGGACACCAGGGCGTGCTGATGTGGGACATCGGCAACGAGGTGATCCTGACCATGCAGGACCACGGCCTGCCCGCGGCCGAGGTCGAGGCACGGCGGATCGGCTACGCCAAGTTCGTCAATGAGGTCGCCCAGGCCGTCCACGCCGCCGACCCCAACCACCCGGTCACCTCGACCGACGCCTGGACCGGCGCCTGGCCGTACTACAAGGCCCACGCCCCCGCGCTCGACCTGCTCGCGGTCAACTCCTACGGTGCGATCGGCGGCGTCAAGCAGGCGTGGATCGACGGCGGGCACACCAAGCCGTACATCATCACCGAGGGCGGGCCCGCGGGGGAGTGGGAGGTGCCGAACGACGTCAACGGCGTCCCGGCCGAGCCCACCGACCTGCAGAAGCGCGCCGGCTACACCGCGAGCTGGAACGCCGTCAAGGCGCACCCCGGCGTCGCCCTGGGGGCCACCGAGTTCCATTACGGCCTGGAGAACGACTTCGGCGGCGTGTGGCTCAACACCTTCACGGGTGGCTGGCGCCGGCTCGGCTACCACGCACTCAAGCAGGCCTACACCGGCCGGCCGTCGGCCAACACGCCACCGGAGATCACCGCCATGACGGTCGGCTCGCAGACCGCGGTGCCCGCCGGCGGTCGCTTCACCGTGGACGTCACCGCCGGCGACCCGGACGGCGACCCGCTCCGCTACAACCTGATGGTCGGTGACAAGCACATCACCGGCAACACCGGCTTCTCCCACGTGCGGTTCACCGAGACGGCTCCCGGCCGGTTCTCGGTCACCGCGCCCCAGCGGATGGGGGTGTGGAAGGTCTACGTCTACGCCTACGACGGTCAGGGCAACGTCGGGATCGAGCAGAAGTCGTTCCGCGTCGTGGCCCCACCGGTCAGCGGCACCAACGTGGCGCTCGGCAGGCCGGCCACCGCGTCGTCCTACCAGCCGACCGGTGACGGCGCGCCCTTCCTGCCCTCCAAGGCCGTCGACGGCGCCTTCACCACCCGCTGGGCGAGCGAGTGGAGCGACCCCCAATGGATCCAGGTCGACCTCGGCGGCGTGACCGCGATCAAGCATGTGCAGCTCGGATGGGAGGGCGCCTACGCCAGGGCGTACCAGCTCCAGACGTCCACCGACGGTTCCACCTGGTCCACCGCCTACTCCACCACCACCGGTGACGGCGGCTTCGACGGCATCGACCTGACCGCCTCCGCCAGATACGTCCGCCTCAACCTCACCCAGCGCGCCACCACCTACGGCTACTCCCTGTGGGAGTTCGGCGTGTACAGATAGTCTCGCGCGAACGTGCATCGCGGCCTCCAGCGTGCTGGAGGCCGCGATGGAAACGCGTACGGCCGTGTCGGCGAGGGCGTCTAGAAGACGGGCACTCCCTCGCGGACGAGTTTCCAGTTGGGGTCGGCGAAGGTGGCGGGGTCGATGGTGCCGGAGGCGGTGGCGGCGTCGATCAGCGCCTGGCGGATCTCCACCTGGGCGTTGTAGACGACCGGGGCGGTGGTGACGTGCGGGAAGCCGCCGCCGCCGGACTGCCGGTAGTTGTTGATGGCGACCACGAACTGCCGGTCGCCGGTCACCGGCTGGCCCTGGTAGGACAGGTTGACGATGCGCTGCCCGACCGGCTTGGAGATGTCGATGTCGTAGGAGACGCCCGACAACTGGTCGTAGTTGTAGTCGGGGGTGCCGCCGGCGTTGGTGAGGGTCGCCAGGTCGATCGGCGCGCCCGGCGCCACCTGGGCGAAGTACTTGGCGGAGTACTCCAGGTAGTCCTTGATCTGGGCACCGGTCAGCTTCACGCCGAGCAGCGTGTTGTCGTAGACGTACAGGCCCGCCATGTCACGGACGCTCACCGGACCGGCCGGGAAGACGGCGGTGCGGCTGAACGGCGCGGCGATGGACAGCACCGGCAGCGACGCGTCGGCCGTCCCCTCCACGGCCTTGGCGACCAGGTCGGTCTGCACCTTCTGGATGTAGTCGAGGATGGCGGTGTCCTTGTACGGCGACTCGGCCGCGGACAGCTGCTCCTTCGACTGGGCGACGACCTGGTTGACGTAGCCCACCGTCTTGTCGTGCTGGCCCTTCATCAGGGCGACGATCTTGGGGTCCTCTGCGACGGTGTTGGTGTTCAGCGTGGTGGAGGACTTGCCGGTGACGGCCCACCTGCCGTGCTGCCTGGCGAGGGTGAAGTCGACCACCGAGAGGCGCTGGCCCCACTTGCCGGGCTCGGTGAGCAGTACCTGCCGGCCCGTCGCCTTGTTGGTGACGAACTTCTGCGGCACGTCGTTGTGGGCGTGGCCGAACAGGACCGCGTCGATCCCGGGGACCTCCTCGGCGACCAGCGCGGAGGCGTTCTCGACCGGGAGGTCGGTGCCGTAGGACGACAGGCCGTTGTCGCCGGCGTGCGCGGTGACCAGGACGACGTCGGCACCGAGGGCGCGGATCACCGGCACCCACTTCTTGGCACTGGCGACCAGGTCGAGGAACTTCAGCCTGCCCTCGACGTTGGCCTTGTCCCAGATCGCGACGCCGGGGTTGGTGAGGCCGAGCACGCCCACCTTGACGGGCTTGCCGCCGTCGACCTTCATGGTCTTGATGATGAACGGCAGGTAGGCCGGAAGGCCGGTCCTGGCCGACACCGCGTTGGCGCCGAGGACGGGGGCCTTCATCTGCTTGACCCACTTGGCGAGCAGGGGGAGGCCGTAGTTGAACTCGTGGTTCCCGAGCGTCACCGCGTCGTACCCGATGGCGTTCATGGCCTTGGCCATGGGGTGGGTCCGACCGGTCTCGGTGATCGGTTCGACCTTGGCGAAGTAGTAGTCGAGCGGAGTGCCCTGGATGGTGTCGCCGGAGTCGAACAGCAGGGTGTGCCCGGCGCCGCGGTCGGCGCGGATCTGGTTGACGAGGGTGGAGACCTTCGCCAGGCCCACGTCGTTGTGCGCGCTGTCGTCGAACTCGGCGTTCTTGAAGTAGTCCCAGTTGAGGGCGTTGCCATGGATGTCGGAACTGGCCATCACGGTGACCGTCACCGAGTGGTCGGGCGTGGCGGAGGCGGGTGCTGCGGGGGCGAGGACACCGAGGGCCATGAGGGTGGTGGCACCGGCGGCGAGAGCCCGGCCGATTCTGGAACTCATGCTCGGGACCTTAGTAACGCCGTATTACTTAGGGGTCACAAGACATCGTTCGCGGCATATCGCCCTCTGATCGCCGTTCAGCCCTTGTGCCGATCCACGAAGGCCATGATGCCGTCCAGCACCTCCTGGCCGTGCGGAGTGTCGAACAGGAACGACGCGTGCGCCGACTCGCCCGGGACGACGATCGTGCGACGGTCGGGCGACCCGGTCGCGGCGTCGTGGGCCTGCTGGATGGCCGCCGGGATCCTGCCGTCGTTCTCGCCGGTCACCTGGAGCAACGGCACGCGGAGCTTGGCGGAGTCGGCTGGGTTGGGGGCGCCCGCCAGGTTCACCACCCCCGCGACCATGCCCTCAAGCCTCGGCGCGGCGTCCACGGAGGCGATGCCGCCGATCGAACCGCCGATGAGGAACAGCCGCTTGACGCCGCGCTCCTTGTCCAGCCGCCTGGCCATGGCCACGACGTTGTCCGCGGGGACGGCGTCCAGGTCACGCGCGTACAGCAGCACGCGATAGCCGCCGGCCACCAGCCGGTCGGCCAGCGGACGCCAGGTGCAGGCCCTGCCCCCGCGCTCGTAGGTGATCACGGCGCCCACCTCGCCCTTGCCCATCACCACGCCGGGCAGATCGTCCCCATAGGAGAAGATCTTGCCGTCCTCCTCGGTGTAACAGCCCGACAGGTTGGGCCCGGTGGGGATCTTGAGAGGTGATCTGGTGGGGGTGGGACTCGATGGCGGCGCGGGCGGTGTGGTGGCGGTCGTGGGGGTGGGCGCCGGGCCGGCGTTCGTCGTACCGGGCTGGTTCCCGCATGCCGCGAGCACGAGGACCAGTGCCACCACGCCGACTGTTCTCCGCATCGTCCGCCTCCTGAACTATGTCTGAACTGACATAGTTGGGCACACTACCCTGGGAACACGATGACCTCAACACTTGGTTTCGCGATCATGGCGGTCCTGGCCAGAGGAGCCCGCACCGGCTACGAGCTGGCGACGGCCATGAGCCGTCCCCTGGGGTACTTCTGGACCGCCGGGCACAGCCAGATCCACGTCGACCTGCAGAAGCTGCTGGCGGCGGATCTGGTCCGGTTCGAGGCCGAGCACGGGCCCGGGCCGCAGGGCAGGAAGGTCTACCACCTGACCCCGCAGGGCAGGGAGGCGCTGCGCGACTGGGTGACCGAGCCGCCGCGTTCCCGGCCCGAGCGGGACGAGCTGGTCCTGAAGAGCTACGCCTCGTGGCTGGCGGACCCCGAGCAGGTCGCCGAGCTGTTCCGGGAGCGGCTGGCCGAGCACGAGGCGCGGATCGCCGAGTACGAGCGGCAGCAGGCGGACTTCGAGGACGTTCCCGCGGCCGATCGGCCGGCGTTCGGCAACTACGCGACGCTGTGGTGCGGGCTCAGCTACGAGAGGCACCGCGCCGCCTGGTGCAGGTGGATGATCGAGCAGCTCGGCGCGGGCTCGTAACCGCCGTCCGCGATCTCCGCATCCGTTTCGAGGCCCGGTCCCGAAGTCAAGATGAGGGCGCCGCGGGGCGCCCGTCGACCCCGGGTCGACCCAGGGAGCCCTGGTCTCCGGGCGCAGGGCCGCCGAGGCCGTGCTGGCTGATCTGTGAAGGAAGGTCCCGGCGGCGGGCCGCCGGGACCGGGGACGTCAGGTCCCGTAGACCTCCATTTCCCAGAGGGAGTAGCCGTAGCCGGTGGCTCGTTGGGTGCCGTACATGCGGACGTGGCGTGCGGTGGTGGGGGTGATGGTCAGGTCGTCGGTTCCGCCGTCGGAGGTGGTGGTGGTGTATGCGGGGGTCCAGGTGGTGCCGTTGGTGGAGGTCTCGATGCGGTAGGCCCTGCCGTAGGCGGCTTCCCAGGTGAGTTTGACCCTGGTGATCGAGCGGTTGGCGCCCAGGTCGATGGAGATCCATTGGGGGTCGGTGAAGGTGGAGGACCATCGGGTGGTGGTGTTGCCGTCGACGGCGTTGGCGGCTGCGGTGCCGGCGTTCTCGGTGGAGGAGGCGGTGACCGGACGGCCCGCCGACAGCAGCGACACCGTCGGCGTGGGGGTCACGGTCGGCGTCGGCGTCGGGGCGGGGCCGCGGGTCAGCGTGAACTCGTCGATGTCGAACAGCGACCCCGCGCCGCCGGTGAAGACCAGGTACAGCGGGCCGCCGCCCGTACCGGCGAGCGTGGTGGAGACGGACCGCCAGGTCTCCCAGCCGCCGGTCACCGGCACGGTGACCGAACCGAGCAGCGTGCCCGTGGCCGAGCCTGACCGCACCTGGATGGTGCCGCCCGCGCCCGCCGAGGCGATCCGCGCCGAGAAGCCCGTGGCCCCGGCCGTGTCGACGCCGGAGAAGCCGAGCCAGTCGGCGTTGTCCACGTAGCCGATCGCCTTGCCGCCGCGCGCGCTGGCTTTGTCGACCACCTGGACGCCGGACTGGGAGGAGAAGCCCTCCGCCTGCACCGCGGACGAGGGCGGTGGCCCCGAGCAGTCGCCGGTGGCGACGCCCGCGGCCCACCGGATCCCGCCGAGCAGGTGGGCGCGGAACGCCGGCTCGGCGTACGACGCCTGCGTGTGCCCGAGCCCGGTGTACCAGGACCGGCCGCCCCGATAGTTCTGGCACCACGCGATGGGGTGGTCGGCGCCCATCGACCCGCCGGTGTAGGTCGACTCGTCGAGCCGGGCGAGCACGTGGGCGACCTCACGCGGGTTGGTGCGGTAGTTGTACAGCTCGTCGGTCCGCACCCAGGCGGCAGGGAGATGCGCCGTCGAGGGGTGAGCGGGGTCGTCCACCCGGACCGTGACCTGCTGGATGGCGGGATGGGAGGCGAAGTACGCGCCGACGAGCCCGCCGTAGAACGGCCAGTCGTACTCGGTGTCGGCGGCGGCGTGGACGCCCACGTAACCGCCGCCCGCGGCGACATAGGACTCGAAGGCCGCCTGCTGGCCGGTGTCGAGCACGTCGCCGGTCGTGCTCAGGAAGACCACCGCCTGGTATCCGGCCAGGTTGGCGGCGTTGAACGCGGTGGCGTCCTCGGTGGCCTCGACGGTGAATCCGTTCGCCGTGCCGAGGTCCCTGATCGCGGCGATGCCTGCGGGGATGGAGTCGTGCCGGAACCCGGCGGTCTTGGAGAACACGAGCACCTTGTAGGCCGGATCGGCGAGCGCGCCCGGCGCGCCGATGCCGGCGACGGCGACCACCAGTGCCGCGACGAGGCCGATGAGCTTAGACACCGTAGACCTCCATTTCCCAGAGGGAGTAGCCGTAGCCGGTGGCTCGTTGGGTGCCGTACATGCGGACGTGGCGTGCGGTGGTGGGGGTGATGGTCAGGTCGTCGGTTCCGCCGTCGGAGGTGGTGGTGGTGTATGCGGGGGTCCAGGTGGTGCCGTTGGTGGAGGTCTCGATGCGGTAGGCCCTGCCGTAGGCGGCTTCCCAGGTGAGTTTGACCCTGGTGATCGAGCGGTTGGCGCCCAGGTCGACGGAGATCCATTGGGGGTCGGTGAAGGTGGAGGACCATCGGGTGGTGGTGTTGCCGTCGACGGCGTTGGCGGCCGCGGTGCCGGCGTTCTCGGTGGAGGAGGCGGTGACCGGACGGCCCGCCGACAGCAGCCCCGGGGTGGGCGTCGTGGATCCCGCTCCGAGGGTGAAGTCGTCGAGGTCGAACAGCGCGCCCGCGCCGCCGGTGAACACCAGGTAGAGCCTGGTCGTGCCCGCAGGGGCTCCGGACAGGGGGGCCGTGACGTCGGTGAAGGTCTCCCATCCTCCGGTCACGGGCACGGTGGCGGTGCCGAGCAGCGTGCCGGTGGGGGAGCCCGCCCTGACCTGGATGGAGCCGCCCACCCCGCCCGAGCTGACCCGGGCGCCGAACGTCGTGATGCCCGCGAGGACGTAGGGGTCGAAGGAGATCCAGTCGCCGTTCTCGATGTTGCCGACGGTCTTGGCGCCGTGGGCGGCCGCCTTGTCGAACAGCGCGACCCCCTGCGAGGCGGTGTAGTGCTCGGCCTGCCTGGTCCTCGGCTGGGTGACGACCTGGGTGTGGGACGTGAGGCCGCCGGCGTCGGTGTACTCGGCGTCCCAGACGCCGAACAGGTTGGCGGCGCCGTCGTGCTCCCCGTTGAGCGGGGTCTGGAGCGTGCCGGTGCAGCCGGTCCCCGTGGCCATCGGGTGGCCGTGCGTGTCGTGCCCCAGGATGTAGTTGATCTTGACTCGGGAACAGTCGATCGTGCCGTCCTCGGCGTCGGTCGCGGTGATCCGGTACTGCACCGCGTCGCCGAAGGAGAACACCTGGCCGTTCAGCGGGAGCTGGATGCTCACGGCCGGCGCGGTGTTGCCGACGGTCACCGTGACGTTGGCGGTCGCGGTCCTGCCCGTGCTGTCGCGTACCGTCAGCGTGACCACGTAGGTGCCGTTGGCGGTGTAGGTGTGGGCCGGGTTGGCCGCCGTCGAGGTGCCGCCGTCGCCGAAGGCCCACGAGTAGGTGATCGCGTCACCGTCGGGGTCGGAGGTGCCGGCCGAGGAGAACGCCACGTTGAGCGGGGCCCTGCCGCTCAGCGGGGTGCCCGAGGCGGCCGCGATGGGCGCACGCCCGCCGGTGCCGCCGCCGATGTACTCGATGCGGTAGAGGGCGGAGTCGGCGTTGCCGTTGAACCAGCCCGTGCCGTAGTCGAGCACGTACAGGGCGCCGTCCGGGCCGAAGGCCATGTCCATCACGGTCTTGCCCGACCAGGGGAAGGGCTGGATCGCGCCGCGGCTTCCGTCGGCGTTGACGATGATGTCCTTGATCCACCCGCGCTGCAACTCGCCCGCGAAGAAGTGGCCGTCCAGCGACTGCGGGAACTTGACCGGCGAGCTGACGTTGGTGTTGTAGCGGTAGACCACGCCGCCCATCGGCGACTCGGCGCCGCAGCCGAACTCCGGCAGCGAGCAGCCGTCGTAGGTGATCCACGCGGCCTTGGCGGGCGGCAGCTTGGCCTGCCCGGTGTTGTTGCGCGAGCCGTTCGTGGGCCCGCCCGCGCAGTCGTACTTGGCGCCGACCGCGCGGGTGGCGTAGTCGTAGTGCGCGTAGGTCTCGGCCGGGGTGTTGTTCCCGGTGCAGTACGGCCAGCCGTAGAAGCCCGGCCCGGTCACCCGGTCGAACTCCACCTGGCCGCCGGGGCCGCGCGGCCCCGCGGCGCCGGCGTCCGGGCCGTAGTCGCCGAGGTACACCACGCCCGTGGCCTTGTCGACGCTCATCCTGAACGGGTTGCGGAATCCCATCGCGTAGATCTCGGGCCTGGTGTTCGCCGTTCCCGGAGGGAACATGTTGCCCGAGGGGATCGAGTAGGAGCCGTCGGCGTTCACCTTGATGCGCAGCAGCTTGCCGCGCAGGTCGTTGGTGTTGGCCGCGCCGCGCTGCGCGTCGAGGGCGGGGTTGCGGGTGGGCCGGTCGTCCAGCGGGGCGTAGCCGTCGTTGAAGCCGGGCTCGGTGTCGTCCCCCGTGGTCAGGTAGAGATTGCCCGCGGCGTCGAAGTCGATGTCACCGCCGACGTGGCAGCAGAAGCCCCTGCTGGTCTTGACCTCAAGTACGGTCTTCTCGCTCGCCGTGTCGAGCGTGTTGTCGGTGTTGAGCCGGAAGCGCGACAGCCGGTTGACCCCGTCGAAGCGGGCGAAGTCGGCCGCGGTCCCGTCCAGCGGGGCGCCGTTCGGCGGGGTGGACAGCGGCGGGGCGTAGTACAGGTAAATGAACCGGTTGGTGGCGAAGCCGGGGTCGACACCGACGCCCTGCATGCCCTCCTCGTCGTTGAAGTACACGGAGAGCTTTCCCGCGACCTTCGTGGCCCCCGCGGCGTCGGTGACGCGGATCGTGCCGTCGCGGGCCGTGTGCACGACCGAGCGGTCGGGCAGCACGGCCATGGACATGGGTTCGCCTACCTCGGCCACACCCTTGGCGAGTGTGACCTGCTGGAACTGGGTGGGGTCGACCGGCGCGGCGATGGCCGCGAGCGGTTGGGCGGTCAGGGCGAGCGCCAGCAGCGTGGCGCCGGCCCAGCGGCGGATCGAGGGCATGGCGGCATCCAGGGGGTGGGGGGTGACCGGGGTCCCGCGGGAGCGGGACCCCGGTGGCGCTCACTGGTAGACGCGGACGTAGTCGACGAGCATCCTTTGCGGGAAGACGGTGGTGGCGTCGGGCGGGCCTGGCCAGTCTCCGCCGACGGCGTTGTTGAGGATGATGAAGAACGGGTGGTCGAAGACCCACGGCCCGCGCGTCGCCTCCAGCGTCGCCCGGTCGACCGTGTGGATGGTGTTGCCGTCGACCGTGAACCTCATGCCCTGGCTGTTCCAGTCGACCGCGAAGACGTGGAAGCCGCTCGCGAAGTCACCGGAGATGGAGTACGGCGAGCCGAAGCCGCCGCCGCCGAAGTAGGCGGGCGCGTGGATGGTGGAGTAGACGGTCTGCGGCTCCCGGCCGAGGTGCTCCATGATGTCGATCTCGCCGACGTACGGCCAGGGCCTGCCCTGGTCGAAGAAGTCGGCGCCGAGCATCCAGAACGCCGGCCACAGGCCCTTGGTCCCCGACACCTTGATCCTGGCCTCGACCCGGCCGTAGGTGAAGGTGAACTTGCCGTAGGTGTTGATCCGGGAGGAGGTGTACTGGCAGGGGCCGCCCGGGCAGGACGAGCCCGCGGTGGTCTGCCTGCGAGCCTCCATCACGAGGCTGCCGGCGCCGTCCGTCGAGGCGTTGTCGTTGTTGGTGTAGTACTGAAGCTCGTTGTTGACGCCGGGGCCGATCTCGGGCCTCCACTTGGCCGCGTCCGGCTTGGTGCCGGCCGGGCCGTTGAACTCGTCGCTCCAGACCAGCTGCGGGGGGTTACGCGGGTCGGGCGGGAGCGGTGGCGGGGTGATGGGGGCGCCGCCGGTGCCGTAGACCTGGAACTCCCACAGCGAGTAGCCGTAGGCGGTGGCCCGCTGCGTGCCGTACATCCGGACGTACCGCCCGGTGCCGTTCACGGTGAGGGTCTGCTTGAAGCCGGTGCCGGTGGTGGTGGAGTAGATCGGGGTCCAGGTGACCGCGTCGGTGGAGGTCTGGATCTGGAAGGCCCTGGCGTAGGCCGGGTCCCACTGGAGCACGACCTTGTGGATCTGGGCGACGGCGCCGAGGTCGACGTAGATCCAGCCCGGGTCGACCCATCCGGTGGTGGAACTGGTCGCCCAGCGGGTCGCCGGGTCGCGGTCGAACGCCTTGGCGGCCGTGCAGCCTCCGCAGTTCACGTCGTCCTGGGTGGTGGAGGCCACGCCGGGCCTGCCGTACGACAGGAGCCTGTCGCCACCGGGGTCGCCGGTCGGGGTGATGGTGGGAGTCGGGGTGGGCGTGGAGCCGGTGCCGGTGTGGACGGCCAGTTCGAACAGCGAGTACCCGTACGCCGTCGCCCGCTGTGTGCCGTACATGCGCACGTAGCGCCCGCTGCCGCTCACCGTGAGGTTCTGCGTGCCGCCGGTGCCGGTGGTGGTGGAGTAGATCGGGGTCCAGGTGGCGGCGTCGGTGGAGGTCTGGATCTGGAAGGCCCTGCCGTAGGCGGCCTCCCAGGTCAGGGTCACCCCGCAGATCTGCGTGACGGAGCCGAGGTCGACCTGGATCCACTGCGGGTCGGTGAACCCGCTCGCCCAGCGGGTGCCGGCGTTGCCGTCGACCGCGTTGGCCGCGGCGAAGGCCACGCTCTCGGTGGAGGAGGCGGTGGCGGGGCGGCCCTGCGCTGCGTTGCCGGTGCCGCAGGCCGAGGGGGCTCCCGTCGAGCCGTAGACCTGGAACTCGAACAGCGAGAACCCGTACGCCGTCGCCCGCTGCGTGCCGTACATGCGCACGTAGCGCCCGGTTCCCGTCACGGCGAGGTCCTGCGTGCCGCCGGTGCCGGTGGTGGTGGAGTAGATCGGGGTCCAGGTGGCGGCGTCGGTGGAGGTCTGGATCTGGAAGGCCCTGCCGTAGGCGGCCTCCCAGTTCAGGACCACGCGGCTGATGGCGGCGCTCGCGCCGAGGTCGACCTGGATCCACTGCGGGTCGGTGAACCCGCTCGCCCAGCGGGTGGCGGCGTTGCCGTCGACCGCGTTGGCCGCGGCGAAGGTGGCGTTCTCCGACGACGAGGCGGTGACCGTCTTGCCCTGTGACAGCAGGGCGTCGGCGGCCATGGCGGGGGCGAGGTGGAGGCAGGACATGATCACAACGATCGCGGTGGCGACGAGCAACCCCAAGCGGTAGCGGCTCGGGCTGCGGGAAGAACTCACGGCGTCTCCTCGTCAGGCAGGGGGGTTCGGGGAGCGCTCCCGGAGACCGAGAGTGCGCTTTTGTGTAAGGAGCTGTCAAGGGCCCAATTAACTCGAAAGAAACCTTCCTCACACCCCTCCGCCACCCACGATGCAGAGCTGAGAGCGCTCTCTCTATGTTCCCGAAAGGTTCGATCGGCGCCGCTGAGCTGAGTAAACGGTGCGAGAAATATGAGAGCGCTCCCTTGCGCGGAGGTTGATCCGGAGCCCAGGTCACGACGATCGTTACGTGCGAACCCGTTGACACGAGGGGCTGAACGGAATGACCCTTCTGAGGGAGCGCTCCCTTCATGATCGTTTAATAACCCCCCAGGGAGGGTCTATGGGCAAGCTTCGCCCGGGGATGGTCACCCCGCTGCTCGCCGCTGTTCTGGCCGTTGGCGTGACCGCCTGCGGCGGCGGTGGCGCCGCCGGTACCGGTGCCTCGTCAGGCGCCGCCCAGCCGGCCGAGAAGATCAAGCTGACCGTCGCGCTGTTCAGCGACTTCCACTTCGCGCCGCTGTACGAGGAGTTCAAGAAGACGCACCCGAACGTCGAGATCGTCGAGCGCCGGGCGCAGTTCAACGACCACCACAAGAACCTCACCACGCAGCTGGCCACGGGGGCGGGGGCCGCGGACGTCGAGGCCGTCGAGGCCGGTTACATCGCGACCTTCAGTCCGCTGGCCGACAAGTTCTACAACCTCAACGACTACGGCCTGGCCAAGCGGCAGGGCGACTACCTCGACTGGAAGTGGAAGCAGGGCCTGTCGCCCGACGGCTCCAAGCTGCTGGGCCTCGGCACCGACGTCGGCGGCCTCGCCATGTGCTACCGCACCGACCTGTTCAAGAAGGCCGGGCTGCCGACCGACCGTGAAGAGGTGTCGAAGCTCTGGCCGACGTGGGAGGCCTACCTGGAAGCGGGGAAGAAGTTCGTCGCCGCCAAGGGGTCGGGCGCCAAGTGGTTCGACGGACCGGGTGAGAACTTCCGCGCCATGGTCGAGCAGGCCCCGGTCGGCTTCTACGACGAGCAGAACACCATCGTCGCGGGCACGAATCCCGACGTGAAGAAGGCCTGGGACCTGTCGGTGCAGATGATCCAGGCCGACGAGTCGGCCAAGCTGCTGGCCTTCAGCCCGCCGTGGAACACCGGCCTCACCAAGGGGTCGTTCGCCACCATCGTCTGCCCCTCGTGGAAGACCGGCAGCATCAAGGACGCCGCCCCCACCACGGCCGGCAAGTGGGACGTGGCCGCGGTGCCGGGCGGCGGTGGCGGCAACCAGGGCGGCACCCACCTGATGGCTCCCAAGCAGGGCAAGCATCCCAAGGAGGCGGCGGAGCTCATCGACCTGCTGACCACCAAGGACAGCCAGCTGAAGCTGTTCTCCGAGGCCGGGGCACTTCCTTCGATCCCGGCGCTCTACGACGACCCGGCGATCACAGGGTTCACCAACCCGTTCTTCAACGACGCCCCGACCGGGAAGATCTTCACGGACGCGGCCAAGGCGCTCAAGCCGCAGCACGAAGGACCGAAGTCCGGTGACGTCCGCCAGGCGTTCGACAACGGCCTGCAGCGCATCGAGCAGGGTAAGCAGTCGCCAGAGGAAGCGTGGGCACAGGTGCTCAAGGATCTCGAGAGGATCAAGTAGCCCGCCGGATGTGCGGCCGGTCCGGATCCACCGGACCGGCCAGGCGCCTCCCGGATCCGCGGGCAGGTGCTTGATCCGGTCGCCCGCCCTTCCCTTTGGTGGCGGGGCGGCGGACCCCCGTCCTCCCGCCAGCGAGGGGTGGCGGATTTCCCCGCCCTTCCGTCCTGCGGAAACGGCGCTGGATTCTCCCGCCCTTCCGTCGCGGAAACGGCGGCGGATCGCCCCGCCTTCCGTCCCGCGGAAACGGCGGCGGATCTCCGCCCTTCCGCCTCCAGCGGGAAGGCGGCGAACCCCCGCTCCCGCCCGACTCGATGCCCTGCCGAAAGGAGCTGCCATGGCCACCCGCGCCCCCGACAACCTGGCGGCGATCCCGCCTTCCCCGCCGGCGCGGCCACGTCCCCCGTCCCACCGGCGCCATCTGGCCCACCGGATGGACGTCAAGGCCTCGCCGTACGCCTACGTCGCCCCGTTCTTCCTGCTGTTCTGCGCGTTCGGATTGTTCCCCCTGGCCTACACCGCCTGGGTCAGCCTGCACGACTGGACCCTGCTGTCCGACGTGCACAAGTTCGTGGGCCTGGACAACTTCACCGCGCTGCTCGGCGACGACTACTTCTGGAACGCCACGTTCAACACGCTGTCCATCGGCGTGCTGTCGACGGTGCCGCAGCTCCTGCTGGCCATCTGGCTGGCCCACCTGCTGAACCGCCCGCTGCGGGCCCAGACGCTGTTCCGGGTGACGCTGCTGCTGCCGAACGTCACCAGCGTGGTGGCGGTCGTGGTCATCTTCAGCCAGCTCTTCGGCCGTGACTTCGGCATGATCAACTGGGTGCTGTCCTGGGTCGGCGTCGATGCCGTCGACTGGAACGCCGGAACCGCCACCTCGCACGTCGCGATCTCTATCATGATCATGTGGCGGTGGACGGGTTACAACGCGCTGATCTTCCTCGCCGCCATGCAGGCGGTGCCCCGGGAGCTGTACGAGGCCGCGACCATCGACGGCGCGAGCGGCTTCACGCAGCTCCGCAAGATCACCGTGCCGATGATCCGGCCCACGATCGTCTTCGTGGTCATCACCTCCACCATCGGCGCCATGCAGATCCTCGCCGAACCGCTGCTGTTCGGCACCTACAGCATCACCGGCGGCCCGGACCGGCAGTACCAGACGCTGTCGCTGTTCATCTACGAGTACTTCACCAAGCTGGACTTCGGCTACGCCTCCGCCGTCTCCTGGATGATGTTCCTGTTCATCGTCGTCGTCGCGGCCGTCAACTACCTGCTGACCCGCCGGACGAGAGGAAGCCTGACGTGAACCCCCGCCTCGGATCCGGCACGGCCCGCAAGCTGACCTACCTCACCCTGCTGGCGGTGGCGTTCTTCTCCGCGCTCCCGCTGTACTACAGCGTGGTGGTCGCGTCCCGCGACAACTCGGCGCTGGCCGACGTGCCGCCTCCGCTCATCCCGGGCGGCAACCTGTTCGCCAACGTGGCCCGGGTCTTCGACACCGTGCCCTTCGCCCTGGCCCTGATGAACTCGGTGCTGGTCTCCGGCGCGATCGCGATCTCGGTCATGTTCTTCTCCACCCTGGCCGGGTTCGCCTTCGCCAAGCTGCGCTTCCGCGGCGGCAGGGCGCTGCTGGTGCTGACCGTCGCGACGATGATGGTCCCGACCCAGCTCGGCATCATCCCGCTGTACCTGCTCATGGTGAAGCTGGAGTGGACCGGCTCGATGTACGCGCTGGTGGTCCCCGCCCTCGTCAGCGCCTTCGGCGTGTTCTTCATGACGCAGTACCTGTCGCGGGCGCTGCCGACCGAGCTGCTGGAGGCCGGCCGGGTCGACGGCTGCACCACCTGGGGCCTGTTCTGGCACGTGGTCATCCCCGCCGCGCGCCCCGCGGCGGCCGTGCTCGGCATGCTGACGTTCATGTCCGCCTGGAACGACTACTTCTGGCCCCTGGTGGTGCTGACCCCGGAGAACCCGACCGTGCAGGTCGCGTTGTCCACGCTTGCCGCCGGATACGTCAGCGACTACGCGCTCAGCCTGACCGGCACCGCACTGGGCACGCTGCCGCTGGTCATCGTGTTCGCCCTGCTCGGCAAGCAGATCATCGGAGGAATCATGCAAGGAGCTGTGAAGGGATGACCATGACCGTCACCACTCGGGGGACCCTGCCTTCATATTCGACGGAGGGACGGGCGGTCTTCCCTGAAGGCTTCATCTGGGGCGCGGCGACCGCGTCCTACCAGATCGAGGGGGCGGCCAGGGACGACGGCCGCGGCCCGTCGGTCTGGGACACCTTCTCCCGCACGCCCGGCAAGGTCGCCTTCGGGCACACCGGCGACGTGGCCTGCGACCACTACCACCGCTATCCCGACGACGTCCGGCTCATGGCGGACCTCGGCCTCGGCGCCTACCGGTTCTCCATCTCCTGGCCGCGCGTGCAGCCCGACGGGACCGGGCCGACCAACACGCGGGGCCTGGACTTCTACGACCGGCTCGTCGACGAGCTGGGCGCCGCCGGCATCACGCCGTACGTCACCCTCTACCACTGGGACCTGCCCCAGACGCTGGAGGACCGCGGCGGCTGGACGTCCAGGGACACGGCCTACCGGCTGGCCGACTACGCCGGAGCCGTCTACGCCCGGCTCGGAGACCGCGTCCGCAACTGGGCGACGCTGAACGAGCCCTGGGTCCAGGCGTTCCTCGGGTACGGATCCGGCGTGCACGCCCCGGGACGCCAGGACGCCGCCTCCGCGCTGCTCGCCTCGCACCACTTCCTGCTCGGGCACGGCCTGGCCGCCCAGACGCTCCGCGAGGCGGGCGCGCAGGAGATCATGCTGGTCATCAACTCCTCGCCGGTGCTGACCCCGGCCCAGGCGAACGACCCCGCCGCCGAGCCGTCCGAGGCCGACGCGGAGGCGGTGAACCGGGTGGACTGCCTGCTCAACCGGCAGATCCTCGACCCGGTGCTGCGCGGGCACTACCCGGCCGAAGTGCTGGAGATCGTGGAGCGGCACGCGGGTCTGGACCACATCCACGACGACGACCTGCGGACCATCCACCAGCCGACGGACGTGATCGGCGTCAACTACTACAACCCCTGCATCGTGCGGTCGAGCCCGGGGGAGCCCGGCAACCCGGCCTTCCCCGGCACCGAGGACATCGAGTTCGCCACCCTCGACGTCCCGAAGACCGCCATGGAGTGGCCGATCGTCCCCACGGGGCTGTCCCGGCTGCTGCTGCGGCTGTCGCACGACTATCCCGAGGTCGGCCTGATGGTCACCGAGAACGGCGCCGCGTTCGACGACGTCGTGACCAGGACCGAGGCGGGGGAGCGGGTGCACGACATCGACCGCACCGCCTACCTCGACGCCCACCTGAGGGCCGTGCACGCCGCCGTCGAAGGAGGCGCCGACCTTCGTGGTTACCTGGTGTGGTCGCTGCTGGACAATTTCGAGTGGGCCGAGGGCTACCACCGCAGGTTCGGCATCGTCCACGTCGACTTCGCCACCCAGCGGCGGCTGCTCAAGGACAGCGGGATGTGGTACGGCGGAGTCATCAGGGAGAATGGACTGGCATGAGACGACCCACCTTGGAGGCGGTCGCCGCCCGGGCGGGGGTATCGAAGTCCAGCGTGTCACGGGTGGTCAACGGAGACGCCACGGTCACCCCGGCGATTCGCGACCTGGTGATCAAGGCCGTGCGCGAGCTCGGCTACGTGCCGAACGGGGCGGCCAGGAGCCTCGCGACCCAGCGGACCAACGCGGTCGCCGTGATCGTCTCCGACCCTCCGAAGGGCCTGGTCTGCGACGACCCGATGTTCTCCACGGTGGTCCGCACCATGAGCCGCCTGCTGGAGGCGGCGGGCAAGCAGGTCACGCTCATGCTCGCCGGGTCGCCGGAGAGCCAGCTCCGGGTGGAGCAGTTCGTGGCGGCCGGGCATGTGGCGGGGGTCATGCTGGTGTCGATGCACGGCGCCGACCCCCTGCCCGGATCACTGGCCCGCATGGGCGTGCCGATGGTGTCGCTGGGCCGGTCCGTCTCCGGGGTGCCGTACGTCGACAACGACAACGTGGGCGGCGCGGCCGTGGCGGTGAGGTACCTGCACTCCCAGGGCAGGCGGCGGATCGCCACGATCACCGGCCCGCTCGACATGCTGGCCTCGCAGGACCGGCTCACGGGCTACCGCGAGACGCTGCGGGACACCGGGCGCCGGTCGATCGTGGCTCTCGGCGACTTCACCCGGATCTCCGGCGCCGAGGGCATGCGGCAGCTTCTCGACGACGACCCGGGTCTCGACGCCGTCTTCGCGGCGAACGACCTCATGGCCATCGGAGCCCTGCACGCCTTGCGCGAGGCGGGGCGCCGGGTGCCGGATGACGTGGCGGTGGTGGGCTTCGACGACATCGAGGCCGCCCTCTACACCGCACCGCCGCTGACGACGATCAGAAGTCCCATGGGGGACCAGGCCGCGGCCGCGGCGAGGCTGCTGCTCGGCCTGTTCGAAGGCGCGCCAGGCGATCCGGTCATCATGCCCAACGAGCTGGTGATCAGAGAGTCGGCGTAAATCATCATCGTGGAGGGCACTGGTATGAAACGACCGACTCTCGAGGCCGTGGCGGCACGGGCGGGGGTCTCCCGCGCCACGGTCTCCCGGGTGGTCAACGGGGGGACGACCGTGACCGCGGAGCTTCGCGACGCGGTGATGCGCGCGGTGGACGAGATGGGCTACGTGCCCAACCTCGCCGCGCGGAGCCTGGTCACGCAGCGGACCGACTCGATCGCCCTGGTGGTCTCCGAACCGCCGACGCGGGTCTTCTCCGACGACCCGATGTTCTCCACCGTCATCCGCTCCGCCAGCGCGGAGCTGGAGGCCGCGGACAAGCAGGTGATACTGATGCTCGCCGGCACCCCGACGAGCCACGCCCGGGTGGAGCGCTACCTCACGGGCGGACACGTCGACGGCGTCATGCTGATCTCCATGCACGGCGCCGACCCGCTCCCGGCCGCCATCATGCGCATGCGCGTCCCTGTGGTCTCGTACGGCCGGCCGGCGGTCAACGTCAACCTGCCCTACGTCGACAACGACAACGTGGGAGGCGCCGAGGCCGCCGTACGCCACCTGCTCGAGCGGGGGCGGCGGCGGATCGCCACCATCGCCGGGCCGCCGGACATGATCGGAGGCCAGGACCGGCTGGCCGGGTACCGCACGGTCCTGCACGGCTCCGACCGGCGCTCGATCGTCGCCATCGGCGACTTCACCCGCGAGTCGGGTGCGATCGCGATGCGGCAGCTTCTTGAGGACGACCCCGGGCTCGACGCCGTCTTCGTCGCCAACGACCTGATGGCCATCGGCGCCCTGCAGGCACTGCGGCAGGCGGGCCGCCGGGTGCCCGACGACGTGGCGGTGGTGGGTTTCGACGACATCGAGGCCGCCCGCTACACCGAACCCCCGCTCACGACGGTCCGCCATCCCTTCCGCGAGCAGGCGGCGGCCATGGTCCGGTTGCTGCTCCGGCTCCTCGAAGGCGGCCCGGCCGACCCGGTGGTCCTGCCCACCGAACTGATCGTGCGCGAGTCCGCGTAGCCGGCACCCGCCGCGGCGGCCATGTCAGGTACGCGGGCCGTGAATCCGACTTGTTTGTACGAGAAGCAATTCATGGCCGCCCGAAAAGAGAAAGAGAAATGCCCAACTCCGCTATCTCCGCCGATCCGTCCGCCGTGATTGTCTCCGCTCCCTTCTCCGGTACCATCGATACAGGGCGGTGACACCATGAGGACCCCAGGCGTCACCTGGGACTGAATGAGGGCGCGTGACGATGCTGGTCGAGCTGACGATTCGCCGGACCACCACGTCACCCGCATCTGCCAATTCGCCGATCGACGGTATTCGCATATTGGCACTTTTGCCCGAAAAATGGCATAAAGACCTCAGACAGGTCAACGGAGACCTCGTCATCCGTATCGACACCGCCGACGACACCACCAGCGACGAGATCCAGGCCATGGTCACCGCGGCGCTCGACGATCCGGCGCTCGGCCAGTGGCGGCTCCGCGCCTGCCACACCCTGGACTCCGGTTCCTCCGGCGAAGGGGCTCCGTGAGCCGTTCCTCGTAGCCGCCACCGACGGGCCCTACGCCGAGGCCAAGGAGTTCTTCTGCGGCTACTACCTGGTCGACTGCGAGAGCAGGGAACGGGCGATCGCGCCGGCCGCCCAGATCCCGGACGCCCGTTACACCGGGATCGAGGTGTGGCCGCTCATGAGCGAGGGCGGGACGGAGAGCTGATCCGCCGATCCCTCCCCGAGGTCGTCGCCCGCTGAGCCGGGCGGCACGGGCCGGGTCACGAGAGGTCGTGAACCGGCCAGGCCCACCGGTGGTATTGGATCATGAAGAACGCGCTCCCCGATATCGATGATCGTCTTGGTGTCCGGGTGTGGCGCTGAGGAGCCGCCGGATGCCAGGCGGACGCTCCCGGTGCCAGAAACCGCTCCCTGCGCAGTGCGAGGGTATGGCCAGCTCAGGCAGGATGGCATTCGCGGCACGGGCAACTCGGGAAGCGTTCCCAGCAAAGACCCTGGTTGCCGTGCTGTGTTCGGCGGGTTTCGCGCGGGTTAATTGGGCCCTTGACACGGGTTGTCGGAAGGAAGCACTCTCTTGGTGAGAGAGCGCTCCCCGAAGTTCAACGCCGGTACGGACCCCGGTTTCCCGTGAGACGCGAGGCGACTCCGATGCGGGGCCCGCCGGTCGTGCCGGGACCCCCGACCGAAGGAGTCACCCATGGATCGGGCAATCCCCCCGCCCCGGTTCCCGCGACGCCGCCTGCGCCTGGCCACACTGGCGAGCGCCCTGATCGCGATCCTCGGCTCGTCACTCGTCGCCGCCGGCACCCGGGCCGACGCCGCCGAGCCTCCGCTGTCGCAAGGCAGGCCGGTCACCGCCTCCTCCTCCGAGAGCGGCGGCACCCCGGCCTCCGCCGCGGTCGACGGCAACGACGGCACCCGCTGGGCCAGCGCCTTCAGCGACCCCCAGTGGCTGCAGGTCGACCTCGGGGCACCCGCCACGATCTCGAGCGTCGTGCTGAAATGGGAGAACGCGTACGCCAACGACTTCACCATCCGCACCTCCGCCGACGGCGCCTCCTGGACGACGATCAACACCACGACCGGCGCCACCGGCGGCACCCAGACCCTGAACGTCTCGGGCAACGGCCGCTACGTGAGGATCCACACCACCAAGCGCGCCACCCAGTGGGGCGTCTCCTTGTGGGAGTTCCAGGTGTTCGGCAGCGGCGGCTCCGCGCCCCCGCCCGCGCCCGGCGGCCCCATCGTGCGGGTGGCGGAGTTCCTCGCGGACTGCCCGTACTCCCACCGGCTTCCCGACGACCCCATCGTGTTCCCTGGCCTGCCCGGCGCCTCGCACATGCACAGCTTCTTCGGCGCCACCGTCACCAACGCCGGCACCACCCTGGCGAACCTCATGACCTCGCCCACGACCTGCAACCCGGCGGTCGACAAGTCGTCGTACTGGGTCCCGACCCTGTACCGGGACAACGTGCCGGTGGAGCCGTCCATCGTCACCTTCTACTACCTGGGTGAGGGCGTTCGCAGCGATGTGGTCGCACGGACACAGCCCCTGCCCCTGGGCCTGCGGATCGTGGCCGGCAACGCCAAGGCGACCGCGCCGGACTCCACGACCATCTCCCGCTGGTCGTGCCTGCACGCCGGACACGTGCCCCCCGGCAAGGACTTCGTCACCTGCCCCGCGGGCACGATGATGGAGTCCTACCTGGACTTCCCGCAGTGCTGGAACGGCAGGGACCTGGACTCCGCCGACCACAAGAGCCACATGGCCTACCCGGTCAACCAAAACTGCCCCGCCACCCACCCCGTCCCGGTGCCGAAGCTGCGCCAGGTCCTCCGCTACCCCGTCAACGGGGACCCGTCGCACTTCAGGCTCTCTTCGGGAGCGGGCTTCACCATGCACGGCGACTTCTTCAACGCCTGGCCCGAGGCCGAGATGGCGCGCCGGGTGAACGACTGCATCCGTCCAGTGATCAAGTGTGGTGCCGACGGCCGTCCCTGAGGCCGTCGCCGATGAGCGGACGAGCCCGTCCTTGAGAGAGAAGCCGATTCTCCTGGGGGCGAGGTGCGGCATGCCGAGCCGTCACCTCGTTCCCAGGCCCCAGCGCAGGTGGAGCGACCAGGATGACCATGAGGGCAGCGGGATGAGAGCGGCGGCGGCCGGCGCGTTGCTCGCCGTGTCACTGATCACCGGGTGTGCCGCCGCCACGCCTGCCCCGGGCGCTCGACCGGCCTCGGGGGGCACGACCGCCACCGTCCCCTCCGCGGCGGCGGTCACCGCCCCGGGAGGCTTCGGCCCCACCGACATCGCGTGGGTGGAGCTGATGATCCCGATGAACGAGCAGACCCTGCGCCTGCTGGCGATGGTTCCGGAGCGGAGCACCGACCCGGGCGTGGAAAGGCTGGCCTCCCAGATACGCACCACTCACCGCGCCGAGCTCGTACGGCTGCGGCAACTGCTGCTGCGGGCCGGTGTGCCCCTGACCAACCCGCACAAGGGGCACAACATGCCCGGCATGGTGACCGCGGACGAGCTGCGCGCCATCGGCGAGACGAGGGGTTCCGCCTTCGACCGGCTGTTCACCGAGAACATGGGAGAGCATCTCCGGCAGTCCGCCCTGGTGTCCCGCGGCGAGCAGAGCTCGGGCACCAGCGAGGACACCAAGGCGCTCGCCGCCACCGTGGAGAGGACCCGCACCGCCCAGCTCGCCGACCTGGCCCGCCTCGGCGCTCACCCGGCGACCGGCGGGCGAGCACTGGGGGGTGTCGCCTTTCCTCGCCGAGACGGGGACGCTGTACGCGCGCCAACCCAGGCCGGCATTCCACGATCGACTTTCGCTGGATTGTCCGGAAATCACGGGAGAACAGGCGTCGGCGGTACCTTGCTACAATTTCCTGAAATACTCCCATAAACCGGGATAAATCGCCTAACCGCGCTTTATGCTGCGGGCCGAAACCAGCGTTCCGCTCTTTCTCGGTGAGACGAAAGGCCGTCCTCGCCATAACGGTTCGCGCGCCCAAGCCGTTCTCTCGACGGTCCATGACGCGAACGTGCCGGGGCCCAGGCTCGGCCTTCCAGCACAGCGGCCCCGGGTCTACAGCAAGGAGAGCTGGCCGGAGCCGGCGTGTGGGTCTCGGTGCTTCCTGAGGTGCCGCCATCGAGGCAGGTCGTCGAGGTACGACCAGGAGAGCCGGTGGTATGGCGTGGGGCCGTGGGCGGCGAGGGCCCGCTGGTGGACGGGGGAGGGATAGCCCGCGCTGTCGGCGAATCCGTAGGCCGGATGGTCCGCGGCGAGGGCGGCCATCAGCCGGTCGCGGTGCACTTTGGCCAGCACCGACGCCGCCGCCACGGTGATCGAGCGCTGGTCGGCCTTGACCTCGCACCGCACCGGCCACGGCCTGCGGAGGAAGTCGTGTTCACCGTCAAGGATGATCATGTCGGGGCGCTGGGGCAGAGCCTCCAGGGCCCGCACCGCGGCGCGGCGGAGGGCCTCGGTCATACCGAACTCGTCGATCTCCTCGGGACCGGACTGCCCGATCGCGTGACCTGCCAGCCAGCCCGGCAGCACCTCGGCGAAGGCCTCGCGGTGCGCCCGGGTGAGCAGCTTGGAGTCGGTGAGCCGTACGGGGCGCCCGCCGCGGCCGGGGAGCTCGGGCGGCGGGCCGAGGCCGGTGACGGCCGCGCAGACAACGACCGGCCCGGCCCAGGCGCCGCGGCCGACCTCATCCACCCCGGCGATGCGCACCGCCCCACCGGCGCGCAACTCCTGCTCGATCTGGTAGCTCGCGATCCGCCCGGCCGCGCCGCGCGATCCTGCCGCCACGCCCCCCAGACCGGGCAACGTGTCGGGCGCCCCGGTGGAGGCGGATGCCGGGGTGGACGGGGTGTCCGTGGAGGGTCGTGGTCCGGGCCGGGCGGTCGTGTGGTCGTCTGGACGCCCGTCCGGCGTGCGCGGGATCCGCATCGGCCCATCATCGCAGCACCGCCCACCCGGCGTGGCCCGCTCGGTCAGCCGGTGGTGTCCCGGCCCTCGGCGGATCCGGCGTCCGGGACGTAGAACTCCGTCGTGTTGGCCACCGCCGTGGCGATCTCGTCGCCGGTCGCGCCCGCCGCCGCCATCGCCGCTCCCCACGCGCCGCTGCTCGCGGTCATCAAGCGCCTCGCCTCCGGCGACCGTTCCCAGGCGCTCGGGTCCCCGATGGATTCGCCGCGCAGGTGCAGGCCCAGGCCGAGCAGGGCCAGGTCCCAGCCGACCCCGACGGCGCCCGGCCCGTACTTGGCCCACCATTCAGGGTCGACGATCGCCGTGTGTTCGAGCTCGAAGACCGTCTCCCCGCCAGGGCCGGGGGACAGCCGTACCTCCACGACGCTGCCTCCCGGCTCGGCGGGCTCCTCGCCGTACACCCACGACGCCTTGAGCAGGCGGGGCGGTTCACACTGGAGGATCTCGCCCCCGGCGTTGCCCTCCAACTGGTACTTCCCGCCCAGGCGGAGATCGCCGGTGATGGGGAGGAACCAGCGGCTGATGCGGGCGGGATCGGTGAGGGCGTCCCAGACGTCTTCGGCGGGCGCGTCGTAGGTCCGCCGCAGCAGGACGGTGCGGGCCTCACCCGCGGGGATCCCTCGCCTGCCGGTCTCACGGTGGACGGCGTTGATCTCGTCGACGATGTCCTTCATGGCCTCTCGTTCCCTCCCTTGACGACAGGGAGGCGAATATATCAGTGGCAGCTTATAAAAGTGAAACCTGCCGGACCCCCGGCCGGCCGGGCGGCGCTCCAGGAAGCGCGACCGGCCGGGGCCCTGGATGTACGAGGGGCGGACGTTGCCGACATTGGTGCGGCCGTGGCGGCTGATCAGTCGAGGCAGAACTCGTTGCCCTCGGGGTCGGCCATCATGACGTGACCGGCGTTGAGCGGAGGAGCGGGCTCGTAGCGCCGCAGCCGGGTGGCGCCGTGGGAGAGGAGCCGCTCGGCCTCCGCCTCCAGGGCCGCCATCCGCGCGTCGCCTTCGAGCCCCGGGGCGGCTCGCACATCGAGGTGCACGCGGTTCTTGGCCTGCTTGCCCTCTGGCACCCGCTGGAAGAACAGCCGCGGCCCGGAGCCCTCGGGGTCGACCACCGCCGAGGCGTCGTTGCGCTTCTCGGGCGGCACTCCCATCGCCTCCAGGGCCTGCTCCCAGGACGCGAAGCCCTTGGGCGGGTCCTGCACCTGATAGCCGAGGGCCTCGGCCCAGAACGCCGCCAGCCCGGCAGGGTCGGCGCAGTCGATGGTGATCTGGACGTCGCGGGCCATCTCAGCTCGCCTCCCGCCGGGTCTGCTGGTGGAGGTCGCGCAGTAGGCAGACCTCGGCCAGATGGTGGATCATTTCGCGGTTGATGTGCAGCACCAGCGCCGCCAGAGGATGCTCGGCGTAGGGTCCCTCCGCCTCCCCGCACGGACGGGCGAGGCCGGTTTCGCCGAGGGATTCGACCCCGGCCATCCACGTGGCGTACTCCGCGTCGAGCTGGGCCAGCGCCTCGGTCGCGGTCGCGGCGTACTCGAACGACCGGTAGTCGGTGGGCGTACGTCCGAAGTGCGCGGCGTTGCGCACCGCGAGCACGCCGACGATCACGTGCCCGAGTCGCCAGGCGATCGTCGTCAACGGTGGCGGGCCGGACTCCTGCATCGCGAAGTCGATGGTCATCACGCCGGACCCGGCCTGTACCGGTGCGGCGCCGGTGCCGCGCGGGCGCACGCTCCAGCAGCCGGGCACCGGCTCCCAGAAGTACTCGTCGTCGGTGAGCCCGTCGAGGCGATCGCGCAGCTGGTTGGTCCAGTGCCAGGCGATCTGCTCTCGGAGCAGTGAATTCCAGGTCTGGTCAGTCATGGGTTCACCCTCCCGCATATAGCGGACAGGATCGTTCCTTGATCTGTGGAACGATGACCGCGTGACCGTAGAGGCGACGACCGAGCGGGTGCTGCGGCTGCTGGTGCTGCTGCAGCGCCGGCCGTCCTGGACCGCCGCCGAGCTCGCCGCCGAGCTGGGGGTCACCGACCGCTCGGTGCGCCGCGACGTGGAGCGGCTGCGCACGCTCGGCTACCCCGTGCACGCGACGGCCGGCGTCGGCGGCGGCTACCAGCTCGGCGCGGGCACCCGGCTGCCGCCGCTGCTCCTCGACGACGAGGAGGCGATCGCGACGGCGGTGTCCCTGCGGCTGGAGGCGGGGGGCACGGTCGCCGGGGCGGGCGAGGCGGCACTGCGGGCGCTCGCGAAGCTCGACCAGGTGATGCCGCCCCGGCTGCGCGCCGAGGTGCGGGCGGTGCACGGCGCCACCTCGACCCTGGTGGGCCCCGGGGTCCAGATCGACGCGGAACTGCTGGTGACGCTCGCGCGGGCCTGCCGCGACGCCGTCCGGGTGCGGTTCCGGTACGCCGGCCGCGACGGCGGGCACCACGAGCGCATGGTCGAGCCGGTGCGGATGGTCGCCACCGGCCGCCGCTGGTACCTGATGGCCTGGGACGTCGACCGTGATGACTGGCGCACCTTCCGGCTGGACCGGATGCGCGATGTGGTGGCGACGACCTGGCGCTTCCGGGCGAGGGATCATCCGGACCCGGTCGCCTACGTGCAACGGTCGGTGACGGAGGCGCCGTACCGGTATCTCGCCCGGGTGCGGGTGCACGCCCGGCCCGACCGGGTGCGGGAGCTGGTGCCGCCCCAGGTGGGGCGCGTCGAGGACGATCGCGACGGGTGGTGCCTGCTCGTCGTCGGCGGGGACGACCTCGACTGGCTCGCCATGCACGTGGCCCGGCTGGGCTTCGAGGCGGAGGTGCTGGAGCCTCCGGAACTGCGGGAGGCCGCCGCCCTGCTCGCCCGCCGCCTCGCGGCGATGGCCGGGACCGGCTGACGGAGGACCCGGCCGGTCCTCGCCCGACACCGTGCCCGGCAGGCCGAGCATCGGCCGCGGCGCCACCGGCGCCTGGCGTTCGGTGAACGCCCTGTCCCGCGACACCTAGATCGCGGCGGGTTGCTCGGAGGACGAGAAGCCCTTGCCGAGCAGGAACTCCTCCACGACGAGCGTCGCGGCGCCGAGCGCGACCGCGTCCGGCCCGAGCCTGCCGAGCACGATGGAGGCCGTCTCGTACGGCTGGGACAGGGAGTTCGCCGCGACGGCCTTCTTGATCCTCGGCAGCTCGTGCCGGCCCAGGATGAGCCCGGCCCAGCCGCCGATGACGATGCGCTCGGGATTGAACAGATTGATCAGGTTCGCGAGGCCCGCGCCGAGGTAGTCGATGGTCTCCTCGATGACCGGGGCGCCCGTCCGCACCAGCTCGGCCAGGGTGGCCTGCTCGTGTGCCATCTCGGCGGACAGCCCGGCACGTTCCAGGATGCTCTCGGCGCCGATGTAGGCCTCGAGGCAACCGCGGGCGCCGCAGCGGCACGCCCGGCCGCCCACCGCGATCTTCGTGTGGCCCCACTCCCCGGCGCTGCTGTTGGCCCCCCGGTAGGTGAGCCCGTCGGTGATGATGCTCGCGCCCACCCCGGAACCGAGCAGCACGACGATGGCGTGCCGCGCCCCGCGGCCGGCGCCGAACCACAGCTCGGCCTGCCCCATCGTCTTGGCGCCGTTGTCGACGTAGAGCGGAAGCGAGGTGCCCGCGCGCAGGAGCGCGCCCAGGGGCACCGCGTCCCATCCGAAGGTGTGGGCGTGGATGAGCGCGTCGGTGCCGCTCTCGACGATGCCGGGGACGCCGATGCCGACTCCCAGCACATGGGCCTGGTCGGTTCCGCCGGCGGCCAGCACGGCGTCGATGCCGGCGAGGATGTGCCGCACGACCAGGTCGACGTCGTGCCGGCCGGGGAGCAGGGCGTACTCGGCCTTGGCCCGCTCTTTCATGTCGAGGTCGAACAGCTCGACGTGGACGTGGGTCTCGCCCACGTCCACCCCGATCACGTACCCGAACGTGGGGTTGACGCGCAGCAGCACCCGGGGGCGTCCGCCGTCGGACTCCACCAGGCCCGCCTCGACGATGACATGATCGGCGATGAGGTCGCCGGTCACGTTGCTCACCGAGGCGGCGCTGAGTCCGGTCAGCCCGCTGAGCTCGTGGCGGCTGGTCGGACCCGCGAAGTACAGGGTGCGCAACAGCACCGCGCGGTTCCCGCGCCGGAGGTCGCGCACCGTTCTGCGTTCGGGCCTGACCATGATTTCCTTCCCCCAGCCTGCGGTCATGTTAGATCAGGCCGTGAAATAAGGCATCCCCAAGCGGTGATCGAAACCCGGTCACCCCTGGACGAGCCGCGTGGGGAACGCCGAAGGCGCCCCGGGCCGCCGGGCCCGGGACGCCGTTCCGCGGGTCAGGGGTAGCTGACGAGGTTGGCGACGTTGGTGGCGGAGTTGGACGGTCCGCCGGTGTTGTTGATGATGTGGCTGATGGTGCCGGTGCCGCCCAGGGACACCGTCACCAGGCTGTGGAACCGGACGTTGGGGGTGTTCGGCACCTCGAAGGAGCGCGCCTCCACCACGCTCGGATTGACGTTGAAGTAGGCGTAGCTGCCGAGGCCCCACGCCTCATGGCTGGTCACCGAGTTCGCCACCTTGTAGGCGGCGTACCCCTGGGTGCTTCCGTTCATCCACGCCGCCTGGTTCGGCGGGTCGTAGGGCAACTCGTTCTGGTAGAAGTACGTCCGCCCGCCGTTGCCGTTCCAGATGGTCTGGTACTGCTGGTAGTGCTCGACGAACAGGCCGTACATCGTCACGTCGTTGCCGTTGACGATCAGGCCGTTGGCGGCGGTGTTGGAGTTCCAGCCCACGCCGCTGCCGTGGTCGGCCCGCCACAGCCACAAGTGGTCGCCGATGACGTTGGAGCTGTTGATCACCAGGCTCTGGCTCGCCTTGCCGACCCCGGCGCCACCGATACGGAAGAACATGTCGTGCAGCGAGACGGGGTTGGCGGCATGGTTCTGCGAGGAGCCGGAGGGGCCCACCTGCATCAGCACCGGTGAGTTGGTGGTCCCGGCGTCGATGAGCAGCCCGGCCACCTTGACCCCGTCGACGTCGGCGACCGAGACCGCGGTGACGCCGTTGTCGGGGATCAGCGTGGCGAGGCCCAGTCCGAGCACCACGGTGTTGGCCCGGTTCACCCGGATCGTGTCGTTGAGGTGGTAGACACCGGGCGTGAACAGCAGGTTCTTGCCCTGCGTCAGCGCGGCGTTGATGTCGGCGGCCGAGTTGCCGGGCTTGACGACGAAGAACTGGTCGATCGGGATCGACGACCCGGCAGGCGCGCCGCCGGTCCAGGTGGTGCCCTGGGAGTTGCCGCGCAGCGCCGGCACGAAAACCTGGTAGGCGCCGGCCTGGTCGACGTAGAGGAACGGCTTCTCGCGGACGACCGGTGTGGTGTTCACCGTGGTGTACGGCGGGTTGGGGAAGCTTCCCGACGGCGCGTTGGTGACGCCGACGAAGACCATGTTCCAGTTGGACCCCGTCCAGCTGCCCCACTGGGCGTTGCGTGAGAGCCACTGCTGCTGCGACCCCGACCGCACCTGGCCGTCGATCTTGGAGTCGGCGATGAAGCCACCGCTCGACCAGCCACCGTCGTCCAGTTGCAGGTTCCCTCGGACGTGCATGCGGCGGTACGGCGCGGCCTGCGAGACCGCCCACCGATCGGTGCCCGAGGGCGGGCTGACCGAGAGGTTCTCGGCGCCGCGCCAGAAGTTCTGGGTCGCGTTGCCCTGGAACCAGTCGGCCTCGGCATGCACGCCGCCGTTGATGGTGACGTTGTCCGGCGACAGCCCGAGGCCGAGCACCTGCGTGTAGAAGCCGACGTTGACGTCGACGTTGTAGGTGCCGGGCTTGAACAGCAGCGCGTACCGGTTACCGCCGAACTGGTTGGTCTGCTGCTGGCTGAACACCGAGTTCAGTCTGCTCTGGATGGCCGAGGCCGGCATCGAGGGGTCGAAGACGCTGACGTTGGGGCCGAGGTCCGGGCCACCGCCCGGTGGAGTCGTGGTTCCCATGGTGAAGGACTGGGCCGCCGTTCCGTTGCAGGTGTACTGCTGCAACTGGACGCCGTCCGACGTGGAGGCGGCCGGCACGTCCAGGCACTTGCCGCTGTTGCGGTTGACGAAGTGGTACGAGCCTCCGGCCTCCTCCACGGGCTGCCACTGCTGGTTGTTGCCGCCCGAATAGGACCACAGCTGCACCGGGGCGCTGTCCGCGGTCGAGACGTTGGTGACGTCCCATGCTTGTGCGGCATTGAGGTTGGCGTTGACGCGGTAGTAGCCGCCGCTGGTCGCCTGCAACTGCCACAACTGCGCGCCGGAGCCGTTGCAGGCGTACTGCTGCACCGCCGTGCCGTTGGCGGAGGCGGCGGCCCGCGCGTCCACGCACTTGCCGCTGACCTTGCTCACCACCGTGGTCCAGCCCGTCGGTGGCGCCGCCGCCACGCCGGCGCCACCGAGCTCGGCGGACGTGCCCGCCTGCGGGGTCGCGGCGCTCGCGCCGGGCGGTGCCACCAGGGACAGGGCGACGGTGGCCAGCGCCGCGAGAGCCACGCGGATTGGATGTCTGACCGACATGACGCCTCCTGGCTAGAAGCCGGCCGTGATCCGGGTGAAGTCCCAGTTGTTCTGGGAGACGCCGCTGCAGGTCTCCTGCACACCGCCGCCGGGGCACGGGCGGTCACGGTTCACCGACCAGAAGGCCAGGCGGGTGAGGCCCTTGGACCTCGCCCAGTCGCGGATCTGGGTCCAGATCGCGGTCGTGGTGACCTCCTGCTGGTCGGACAGGCCGTTCATGCCCGAGATGCCCATGTGCGCGTAGGCCTGGGCGTCGGTCCATCCCCAGGCGTTCTTGAGCGCGTTCTTCAGCCCTTCGGAGGCGTTGACCGTGTTCTGGTACATGTTCGCGCCGCTGCCGTTGTCGAAGGTCATGATCGTGTAGTTGTCGATGGGCACGTTCAGCGCCCTCGACTGGTTGATCAGCCGGATGCCGTCGCCGCCGGGGCCGCTGGTGCCGGTACCGAAGGTGAGGACGACCTTGACGTTCGGGTTGTTCTGCTTGACGATCTTCAGACCGCCGAGGATGCGGTCCTGAACCGTGTAGTTGGAGAACTCGTCGGAGTTCTCGATGTCGAAGTCGACCACGGCGGGGCCGACCGCGTTGATGACCTGCTGGACCGCCGCCGCGTAGGCCGCCGCCGAGGAGCAGTTGGGGCCGAGCTTGTTGCCCGACCAGCCGCCGAAGGAGACCTGGACGCTGCCGCCCGCCCCCTTGATGGCCGAGATCGTCTGGGCGTCGACGCCGCCGGTCAGCGGCCTGGACCCGTCCCACCTCGGCGTGCAGCCGCCGCCGGACAGGATGAAGGCCATGGTGAAGGACCTGACGCCGGTGGAGCTCATCACCGAGGTGGCGCTGGGCGGGTTTCCCCAGCCCATGTAGAGGTACGGCGCGCCGGGCATCTTGCCGGGCGGGGGCGGGGGCGGGGGCGTGGTGCCGCCGCCCGGCAGCGTCCACTTCTGGTTGGCGCTCGCGAAGCAGTCCCAGATCTGCAGGGGAGTGCCGTCGGCGGAGCTCGGGCCGGTGGCGTCCAGGCACTTGCCGAGGGCGCGCAGGGTACCGTCCGCGCCGGCGGTCCAGGACTGCGCGGCGCTTCCGTTGCAGTCGTAGATCTGCACCTTGGTGCCGTTGGCGCTGCTGGCGGCGGCGACGTCGAGGCACTTGCCGAGCGCCCGGATGGTGCCGTCGGTGCCGACGTTCCACTGCTGGGCGGCGCTTCCGTTGCAGGTGTAGAGCTGGACCTGGGTGCCGTTGGCGCTGCTGGCGGCGGCGACGTCGACGCACTTGCCGCCATAGCCGGTGATCTGGCCGGTGGCGGCCCACGCGGGGGACAGGCCGGTGAGGACGAGGGCCAGGGACGCTACGACGGCGCCGAGGAGCAGCCGCAGCCGGGAGGGAACGAAGCGTTGAGGCATGGGGGGTGTCTCTTCCTACGGGGGGTCACATCTTGAAATAAGCGGTGGAGGAAGCGGCTGACGAGGTGCCTCCCTGCGAATGAGGTGGGCAGCCCTCACTCACAGGAAGGTTTCCTTTTTATTTCACGCCCCGAATTTAACGCTTGTTGGACACGGTGAGTCAAGAGCGGCGTTGCGGCACAGGCTCAGGTCTGGAGGGCCCACTTCTGGTTGGCGCCGCCGGTGCAGTCCCAGATCTGCAGGGGAGTGCCGTCGGCGGAGCTCGGGCCGGCGGCGTCCAGGCACTTGCCGAGTGCCCGCAGGCTGCCGTCCGCGCCGGCGGTCCAGGACTGCGCGGCGCTTCCGTTGCAGTCGTAGATCTGCACCTTGGTGCCGTTGGCGCTGCCGGCGGCGGCGACGTCGAGGCACTTGCCCAGGGCGCGGATGGTGCCGTCGGCGCCGGCAGTCCACTGCTGGGCCGTGCTTCCGTTGCAGGTGTAGAGCTGGACCTGGGTGCCGTTGGCGCTGCTCGCGCCGGCGACGTCGACGCACTTGCCGCCGTAACCGGTGATGGCCTTGCCACCGCCGCCCGATGGGGTCCCCGACCAGGTGAAGGTCGCTGAGGTCTTGGTGGGCAGGGTGTAGGTGAACGACTGGCCGCCCCAGTTGACCTTGACCGACTGCGCGCTTCCGGTGGTGTTGTAGGCGATGAGCGCCTTGGACCCGTCCGGGTTCTTCCACGCCACGTTCTTCACCGCGGAGCCGGCCGTCGAGTCGATGCGGTACGCCCCGGGCCTCACGAACTTGGTCAGGTGACCCATGGTGTAGTACTCCACCGTGTAGTCGACCTGGCCGTGGCGTGCGTCGCCGTTGTGCACGGTGATCAGGCCGGTGCATGTGCCGCAGCCGCCGTTGTGCGGGCCCTGGTTCTGGTCGACGGCCAGGCTCCACTTGACCCAACTACGGTCCCAGTTGCGGGTGTAGTCGATCAGGTTGTTCATGTCCTCTCTCTGCTGGTCCGGGATCCAGTTCCCGCCGGAGTGCTCGGTCATGTACGCGTTGACCTGGGGATACTGGTTATGCACCGCGGTCTGCGTGCTGACGTCGCCGCCGTAACCGTGCCAGGCGATCCCGCCGAACAGCGGGTCGTTCCTGATGGCGGAGTCACCGAGCAACGGGGCGGCCCAGGTGTTATAGGCGTCCCAGTTCCAGTCGAGGACGAGCGTCTTGGTGGTGATGCCCGCGTTGCGGAACGCCGGCCATAGTGCGCTCTTGATGAAGTACTGCAGGCCGGAGGTGTTCCAGTTCATCGACGGGTACCCCGCGCAGCAGGTGGGCTCGTTCTGCGGCGAGACGTAGTCGATGTGCAGGCCCTGGGCGGCGTACGCCTGGACGTACTTGGCGAAGTACTCGCCGTACATCCCGTAGTACTGCGACTCCAGCCAGCCCTGGCTCCAGGCGTCGTTGTCCTTCATCCAGGCCGGTGAACTCCAGGGCGAGGCCATGATCTTCAGGGCCGGGTTGAGCGCTTTGGCCTGCTTGGTGAGGGGGACGACGTCGGCGAGATCGTGGTTGATCGAGAATCCGGACAGGTCGCAGCAGGTGTCGTCGTAGGAGTAGCTGTACCGGGCGAGGTCGGAGGACCCCATCGGGTTGCGCACGAAGCTGAGGCCGATCCCGTTGACCGGGTCGAACAGCTTCTGCATGACGGCGGCGCGCGTGCCGGCGCTCAGCGCGCCGCTGCTGTTCATCAGCCACGCGGCGGTGTCGGTGAACGACGCGCCACCGCCCTCGAACTGCTGGTAGGTGGTGTTCTCGTTGACGGTGATCGTCTGTGCGGCCCCTGGGCTGGTCGCCGCGAACGACACGGGCGCCTGCTGCTGCAGGCCTCTGGTGACCGTGCGACCTCCGGAGTCGGAGGTCGTGGTGAGCCAGATGTTGACGCTCTCGCCCGCGGCCTGCGCGGCCGGAGCCTGGGCGACACCCAGCCCCGCGCCTGCCAGCAGCAGAGCGGCGGACAGGGCCAGTCGTGATCTCAGGAATGACATAGCGGATCTCCCTCTGAGGGGTGAGTGAAGACCTGCCTGTACGGCCCTGCCCGGCATCGCACTGGCGTGAGGTAGTGGTAACACGCCTGAAACGGCCGCGCAACGCCTCGAGCCACAAAAATTCAACTCTTAAATCCCGACATGAAAAAAGTACAGCCTGCCGGCAGCCGCCCTGCCGGCGCACTGAGCCGTGACGCCGCGGCAGGTCAGGAAGCCTGCCGTCCATCGGCCGGCGCCGTGATCCGTGCCGCCGACGTGCCGAGACCGGTGACGGGGAAGGAGAAGTCGGTCGGCGCGGCCGCCGCCCGCAAGCGCCTGAGCTCGGCGTCGGTGTACCGGACGCACTTGCGGTGCCACTCGAGGATGCCCGCCATCCAGTCCTTGAGGTCGTCGGCGTGGCGGGTGAGGGCCTGGCGGGCAGCCTCGTCGAGGGCGAAATCCTCGAACAGCGCGGGCAGGTCGTTGGCGAGGATGTGCTCGAACTGGCGCATGCGCGCCGCCATCAGGTCGGCCACGATGTCGCGGGCCTTCCACCGGTCGACGTCCAGGAAGTGCTCGATGACCAGGACGAGGTTGTGCACCTCGCCCGCGAACTCGATCTCCTTCTGATAGGAGAACAGGTCGTTGGTGAAGGTCGCGTAGTCCTGGGCCGCGGTGTCCAGCTCGCGCATGACCCGCGTCTGGTGGATGCCCGGCGGCACCACATCGGCGTGCGCGAGCCGGGCCAGGCTCATCGTCAGGTCGGACCCGAACGTCTTCCGGCGCATCTCGACGTAGTCGACCGGGTCGGGGATGCGGTTCTGGGCCTGGTTGACCAGCTCCCACAGCCAACTGGAGGTCATGTCCTCCACCGCCTTGCGGAACCGCCGCCGGGCCGGCACCTCCATCGGCCCCGCGGTGCGCCGCCACAGGTCGGCCAGCCCCCGCTCGAGCGGGTTCGCCGGCTCGGGGGTGGCCCCCGCGTCCAGCGGCATGAACGCCCGGAGCCGGTCGTTGCAGAGCTTGGCCCCCGCCAGATCGCGGGTGGCGCCGAACACCACGGGGAAGTAGTCGTCGCCGTAGGTGCCCCAGGCCAGCCAGTCGGTGGAGAGGTGGAGCTGTTCGAGGTCCGCGTCCGCGTGGACCATCGCGGCGCAGTGGGCCAGGTCAAGGCCGGCGAAACGCCGCTCGTCCCACACTCCGCCGAGCTCCACCCCCGGCACCGAGTCGAACATGCCCATCTCCCGCGCCCAGCCGGCCGCGCGGTGTCGCGCGGCGTCGAGGTGCGGGCTGGTGCGGAAGGGGAACGGCATGTACAGCTCGGGCGGCGGCAGGTGCCCGACCGGCCGGAAGGGCACATAGGAGTGCTGCCGGACCCGGCGGTGCAGGCCCAGCCGCTCAGGGGACAAGGCCAGACCGGCGGCGGACGTGCCGAGGCCGGTCGGTCCGGGCAGCGACGTGCCGGCGGGTTCGGAGACGGCGCCGTCGTTCATGTACCGGCTGGATCTGGCGTGCCACTCATGCCCGCCGGACTGCCAGTCCTGCAGGCCCTTGACATAGGCGGCCACCGCGACCTGCTCGTGCGGGGGCACGGCCTGCTCGGCCAGCAGGGCGGGGACCTCGGTCAGCGCCGTGTTCTCGAACTGCTGCAGCCGGGAGGTCAGCAGGTCGTTGACCAGCTCGGCCGCCTCCTGCGTCGAGCAGCCGAAGAACCTCTCGAAGACCAGCACCGCGTTGGAGTTCTCCCCCTCCTGCCGGACCTCGCGCTCGTAGGAGAACAGGTCGTTGCGCAGGTGCACCGCGTCGGAGAAGGTGTCGCACAGGACCTGCATCGGCCGCGTCGCGGCGATGGCGCCGGGGATCTCCGCGTGGACGGCGTACTCCACGAGGTTGGCCGACCACGGGGCTCCGCCGACGCGCCGCCGCATCTGGACGTACTCGATGGGGTTGGCGACGCGGCCGCGGTCGATGTTGTCGAGCTCCCACATCGACTCGACCATCAGGTTGTTCGTGCTGGTGATGAAGCGGCGCCGCCACTCGCCTGACATCGCCGGCACCGTGCGCTCCCACAGGTCTTTCAGCCCCGCCTCGGCGGGGTTGGCCGGCTCCGGCGGCATCTCCCCCTCAAGGGTCATGAACAGCTTGAGACGGTCGAGGTAGGCCTTCGCCCCGGGAAGGTCGCGGGAGTACTTGAACTGCTCGAGGAAGTGGTCGTCGAAGAAGAACACCCAGACGTACCAGTCGGTGATCAGGTCGAGGGTGGGGCCGTCGCAGTCGGGGTGGGTGTAGGCGCACATCAGCGCGTAGTCCATGTCGGCCAGCGCCTCGTCGTCCCAGACGACGCCGCCGCCGGGCTTGGGCGCGTCCAGCATGCCCATCCGCCGCGCCCAGGCCGCGCTGTGCTCGCGGGAACGTTCCACATGGGGGTTGATCCGGGCGGGATAGGTCAGGTAGAAGTCGGGCAGTGTGAAAGCCTGCATGAGCGTGCGTACTCCCTTGAGCCGACGACCGGTGCCGTTCACTCATGGTAATGGCATAACCACGGAAAGTACTGCACCACGTCAACTCCGTCGGCGCGATCCGCCCAGCCGTCCCCCTCGGTGCCCCAGCGTCATGAAAGCGACAGAGCCGGCTCCCGAAGGAGACCGGCTCTGGCGATCATGCTTTCTTCACGCGGGTAATGGTGGGCGATACTGGGATTGAACCAGTGGCCTCTACCGTGTCAAGGTAGCGCTCTCCCACTGAGCTAATCGCCCTTGCTGATCATCACTGCAGAGGTGGAGACGGGATTTGAACCCGTGTACGCGGCTTTGCAGGCCGCTGCCTCGCCTCTCGGCCACTCCACCGGGCGAGGCCTCGTATCCACAAGGCCTCTCCGAGCGGACGACGGGATTCGAACCCGCGACCCTCACCTTGGCAAGGTGATGCTCTACCACTGAGCCACGTCCGCATGCCATCCGCGGGTGGTTACCCTCCGCACGGCGACGACGGAACTCTAGCGGGTTTTGGCTGTCTGTGCCTAACCGGAGGCTGATCCAGGCAGGGCGCGTGCCCGCCGGGTGCGGGCCGTGGTCAGTGGGCGGCCGAGCCGCGGAAGTTGCGTGCCACGCTGCGTTCGACGGCGGGAAGGGTCAGGAAGAGCTCCAGGATGCGGGTGAGCCGGTGGACCTCTATACGGTGGAAGGGCGGGCCGTCGGACCTGGCCAGCAGGAAGGTGAGGGCCAGCGGCGGGAGCGGGGCCGCGACGATGTGCAGGCCCGAGGGCAGGGTGTGGGCCTCGGGGCGCGGCGGGGTGATCGAGGGGAACGGCACCTCGGTGGGAGCCCGCCAGCTGGAGTGGACGACGGTCCTCGGGGTCTTCTCCGTGGCGGCGGCGGACCAGTCGGCGCTGAACAGCACGGGCATGGAGTCGATCAACGTGGCGAGAGCCCGGTCGCCCGCCGTGGTGATGTATTTGAGGATCTCCAGCTCCGGGTAGGTGCCGGGCGCCTCGCGGGTGCCCCACACCCCCTCGATGACCACGTCCGGAACGCCTTCGAGCCCATGGACGAGGGTGGACCGCGGGGCGGAGTCGGGCCAGTAGACCGTGAGATCGTCCACGGCCCTGCCCTCGCCGCGCTCGAGCACGACCAGCTGGATGATGTCGGCACCCGCGATCCCGAGGACGCGTGTCACCTGGCCCAGGGACCCCGGGCGGTCAGGCAGTGAGATACGCAGTCTCAGGAGCATTCAAGCGCCTCCCCGGTCACGTACGGTAGCACCCGCCTTCCAATCTAGCCGCCCGCCCTCCCTGTGGTCCAAGCGGCAGCGCCCGGACCAGGCGTTTCGCGCGTCCAATCCGGCTTTGAGGTACAAATAGGCAGGTGAAGATAGGTGCGATCGAGGTCTGGCCGCCGGTGGTCCTGGCGCCGATGGCGGGTGTGACCAACGCGCCCTTCCGCACGCTCTGCCGTGAGCAGGGCGGTGGCCTGTACGTCTCGGAAATGATCACGACGCGTGCCCTGGTCGAACGCAACGCGAAGACCCTGGCGATGATCCGGTTCGAGTCCGGGGAGAGGCCGAGGAGCATCCAGCTCTACGGCGTGGACCCGGATGTGGTGGGAAGAGCCGTCCAGATGATCGCGGAGGAGGATCTGGCCGACCACGTCGACCTGAACTTCGGCTGCCCGGTGCCCAAGGTCACGAAGAAGGGCGGCGGGTCGGCCCTGCCGTACAAGCGCGACCTGCTGCGGCGGATCCTGCGCGCCGCGGTGGCGAACGCCGGGACGCTGCCGGTGACGATGAAGATGCGCAAGGGCATCGACGACGATCACCTGACCTATCTCGACGCGGGCCGCATCGCCGTCGAGGAGGGGGTGAGCGCCATCGCGCTGCACGGCCGCACGGCGGTGCAGCACTACGGGGGCACGGCCGACTGGGACGCGATCGCGCGCCTCAAGGACGCGGTCCCCGAGATCCCCGTACTGGGCAACGGGGACATCTGGAGCGCGGACGACGCGATCTCGATGATGGAGCGCACCGGGTGCGACGGGGTGGTGGTGGGCCGCGGCTGCCTCGGCCGTCCCTGGCTCTTCCGCGACCTCGACAACGCCTTCACCGGGGTGACCGAGCGGGTCCGGCCGGATCTCGGCCGGGTGGCCGCGACGATGGCGCGCCATGCCGAGCTGCTCGTGGAGCACTACGGCGGCGAGGCCCACGGCGTCCTGGACTTCCGCAAGCACGTCGGGTGGTACCTCAAGGGCTTCACCGTGGGCGCCGGGCCGCGCCGCGATCTCGCCACCGCCCGGTCGCTGGCCGAGCTGGGCGAGCGTCTTGCCCGCCTGCCCGGCGACCAGCCCTGGCCGGCGGACGCGGCCGATGGGCCGCGTGGCAAGTCGAACGCCCGCGAGCGCGTCCACCTGCCCGACGGCTGGCTCGACGACCCGTACGACGCGGCGGTCCCCGAGGGCGCCGAGCTCGACTCCTCGGGCGGCTGAACCCCGCTGCGCCGCCCGGTCCCTACGCGACGGGCGCCGCCTGTCAGATAGGCCGTGGGCCGCGTGGGGGAGCCGGGATCAGAGGCGGTCGAGCGCGGTGACGTGCACGACGGCGTGGCCCTCCTCGTCGGAGGCGGCCAGGTCGACCTGCGCGCTGATGCCCCAGTCGTGATCGTCGGCGGGGTCGTGGAGCACCTGGCGGACGCGCCAGAGCTCCGTCTCCTCCTCGATGAGCAGCAGCGAGGGGCCACGGGCATCGGGGCCGGTGCGGATCTCGTCGTGGTCCTCGAAGTAGGCGTCCAGCGCGCTCTCCCAGTCGATGTCGGCCAGCTCGTGCAGCTCGTCGTACCGCTCCAGCGCCGCCAGCTCGACCATGCGGAACATGGCGTTGCGCACCAGGACGCGGAAGGCCCGGCGGTTGCTGGTGACCGGCCGGGTGTTCTCTTCCAGGCCGGGCCGTTCGAGCTCGTCCGTCGGGTTCTGCAGCTGCTCCCACTCGTCCAGCAGGCTGGAGTCGACCTGGCGGACCAGCTCGCCGAGCCACTCGATGAGGTCCTGCAGGTCCTCGGTCTTCATGTGGTCGGGGACGGTGCGGCTCAGCGTGCGGTAGGCGTCGGCCAGGTAGCGCAGCACCGTGCCCTCGGAGCGTGCCAGCTCGTAGTGGTGGACGTATTCGGTGAACGTCATGGCCCGCTCGTACATGTCGCGCACGACCGACTTGGGGCTGACGGCGTGGTCTCCCACCCACGGGTGACCGCGCCGGTAGGTCTCGTACGCGCCGAACAGCAGGTCCTGGAGCGGCATGGGATAGGTGACGTCGGTGAGGAGCTCCATGCGCTCCTCGTACTCGATTCCGTCGGCCTTCATCTGGGCCACGGCCTCGCCGCGGGCCTTGTTGAGCTGGGAGTGCAGGATCTGGCGCGGGTCGTCCAGGGTGGACTCCACGATCGAGACGATGTCGAGGGGATAGGTCACAGACTCGGCGTCGAGCAGCTCGAACGCCGCCAGGGCGAACGTCGACAGGGCCTGGTTGAGCGCGAAGTCCTCTTGCAGGTCGACGGTGAGGCGGGCCATGCGGCCGTACTCGTCGGGCTCCCTCAGCTTCTCGACGACGCCGCCGGCCAGCAGGGACCGGTAGATCGCGATGGCGTGGCTGATGTGCCGCCGCTGGGCCTTGCGATCTTCGTGGTTGTCGGTGAGCAGCCGTTTCATCGCCGCGAAGCAGTCGCCCGGGCGGTTGATGACCGCGAGGAGCATGGCGTTGCTGACCTTGAAGCGGGAGCCGAGCGGCTCGGGCTCGGCCTTCTGGAGGCGCTCGAAGGTCTCCTCGCTCCAGCTCACGAACCCTTCCGGGGCCTTCTTGCGCACGACCCTGCGCCGCTTCTTGGCGTCGTCCCCGGCCTTGGCCAGCGCCTTCTCGTTCTCCACGACGTGGTCTGGGGCCTGGCAGACGACGTACCCGAGGGTGTCGAAGCCGGCTCGTCCCGCCCGCCCGGCGATCTGGTGGAACTCGCGGGCGCGCAGCAGGCGGACGCGGTTGCCGTCGTACTTGCTGAGCGCGGTGAACAGCACCGTGCGGATCGGCACGTTGACGCCGACGCCCAGGGTGTCGGTGCCGCAGATGACCTTGAGCAGCCCCGCCTGCGCGAGGCGCTCGACCAGCCGCCGGTACTTCGGCAGCATTCCGGCGTGGTGCACGCCGATGCCGTGCCGTACGAGCCGCGAGAGCGCCCGCCCGAACTTCGTCGTAAACCGGAAATTGCCGATGAGCAAGGCGATTGATTCTTTTTCCGCTTTTGTCGACATGTTGACGCTCATCAGGGCCTGGGCCCGTTCCATGGCCGCGGCCTGCGTGAAATGGACCACGTAGACCGGCGCCGACTGGGTGGAGAGGAGCTCCTCCAGCGTCTCGTGCAGCGGCGTGGTCCGGTAGCTGTAATAGAGCGGCACCGGCCGGGTCGCCGAGCGGACCAGCGCCGTCTCGCGCCCGGTGCGCCGCGTCATGTCGGCCTCGAACCGCGTCATGTCGCCGAGCGTCGCCGACATCAGGATGAACTGCACCTGCGGCAGCTCCAGCAGCGGAACCTGCCAGGCCCAGCCCCGGTCGTGCTCGGCGTAGAAGTGGAACTCGTCCATCACGACCTGGCCGATGTCGGCCTCCGCGCCGTCGCGCAGCGCGATGTTGGCGAGGATCTCCGCGGTGCAGCAGATGATCGGCGCCGAGGCGTTCACGGCGGCGTCACCGGTCATCATGCCGACGTTCTCGGTGCCGAAGACGGCGCACAGGTCGAAGAACTTCTCCGACACCAGGGCCTTGATCGGCGCGGTGTAGAAGGTGCGCCGGCCGGTGGCGAGGGCGGCGAAGTGGGCGCCCGCCGCCACCAGGCTCTTGCCCGACCCCGTCGGCGTGGACAGGATCACGTTGTTCCCGTAGAGGATCTCGATCAGCGCCTCCTCCTGTGCGGGGTAGAGCGTGAGCCCGCGCTGGGAGTTCCAGTCCACGAAGGCCTCGAAGAGGGCGTCGGGGCCGGTGTCTTGGGGAAGGTGCTGGAGGAGGGTCACATACTCAATACTGCCGAAAGCCTCGCCATGGTCGGTCCATGATTGGCCACGGTCCGGTCAGGGGAGGCCACGCGCGAGGTCAGATCAGCGTCCTGAGGCGGCGCAGCGTCGAGCGACGCCAGCCGGGAGCGGCGGTGTAGAGCACCAGGCGCTGGTCGCGATCGGAGATGGGGTCGAGGTCCCCCATAAGGTCCCATCGCCTGATGACCCGTGTGAACCCCGGTGCCTCTCGCCGCGTCCCCTGTGCGGGGCCGGAGAGGCTCCGGGGGAGAGGGAGTGGCGATGCGTGGATTCAAGGCGGCCGTGGTCCTGGCGATGGCGGGCATGCTGATGCTTCCCGCGCCCGCCGAGGCGGGTACGGACGTGAGGGCGGGCGTCACGGCCGTCCGGCAGGCAGGCTCGGAGCAGGCGTTGCGTACGCCGGCGAGCGTCGCGAAGAAGCTGTTCAAGGCCTGGCTGGGCCGTGACAGGCGGGCGGCGGCCGCCGTGGCCACCCCCGCCGCGGTGAAGACCCTGTTCGCGTACGTCTACCGGGCGCCGGACCGGTTCGGCGGATGTTCGGGGAACGCCTGCCGCTTCGTCCACACCAGCGTCCGCGTGCCGGGCGCGCTCAACGGGATCCTCATGATCGTCTCGGGGGGCACCGTCACCAAGGTCTACCAGTCGCGCCACCTCACCACCGCAGGCAAGGCCGCCAGGCACCTGTTCGGCGCGTGGAAGGCGGGGGACAGGAACAGGGGCCTTGAGGTCGCTTCGGCGGGCGCGGTGAAGAGGCTGTTCCGCACCAGGTTCGGCGGCGTCCGCTACTACTACCAGGGATGCGTGCCCGAGAAGGGCGGCAGGTCCTGCGCGTACTCCTACGAGGGCGGCGCCATGCTGATGCACGCCCGCGGGAGCGCGACGCGCGGCTACGAGGTGAGGTCGATCTCCTACATCGCCGACTGACGCACCGCCGCGTGTCACGATGGGGTATGCCTGAGCTCGCGGAGGAGTGGCGGAGGCTGGCGGGGGCCTCCCCGGCGGCCCTCGCGGTCGGGGCGGAGCTGATCGCCCGCTGGGCGGAGCCGCACCGCCGCTACCACACGCTCGACCATCTGCGCTCGGTGCTCGCGGCGATGGAGCCGATCGCCGTACACGCCGATGATCCCGTGGCGGCACGGCTGGCCGCCTGGTTCCACGACGCGGTGTACGACGGCAGGCCGGGCCGGGACGAGGAGCGCAGCGCCCAGCTCGCGTGGTCCCGGCTCTCCCGGCTCGCGGGCCGGCCGGGGCCCCTCATGGGAGGTGCGCGGGTCCGCGAGGTGGCCAGGCTCGTACGGCTCACCGCCGCCCACGACCCGGCGCCGGGCGACCGCAACGGCGAGGTCCTGTGCGACGCGGACCTCGCCGTGCTGGCAGGGCCCGGGTACGACGCCTACGCCCGAGCCGTGCGGGAGGAGTACCGGCACGTGCCCGACCAGCGGTTCAGGGCGGGCAGGGCGCGGGTGCTGGAAGGCCTTCTTGCCATGCCCACGCTGTATCGCACGCCTCTGGCGCGCACGCTCTGGGAGTCCCCGGCCCGCGCGAACGTACAGGCGGAGCTCACCGCGCTGGCCGCCCGGCACGCCGAGCCCGGCCGCGAAACGCATGGGACCACTGTGGCACCCGCGGGGAGGTGAACTCTTGTGAGTATCGGACGTGTTCGCCGCCTCACAGCCCCAGGTCGTCGAGCTCCTTCATCAGGGCGGCCCGGGACGGATCGCCGCCGGTGGCGGCGGGTCTCTCCAGGCCCCTGGCGGCGGAGTCGCCCACGGGCCTTGGGGCGTGGGTGGTGGCGGCGGCGCGCGGGCGCCGGTCGCGGAACAGCCAGCCGCCGAGGATGCCGCCCACGAAGCCGAACAGGTGGCCCTGCCAGCTGAACTCGTCGGTCGGCAGCAGCCCGGTGAACTGGTAGGCGAAGCAGAGCGCCATCACCAGCCCGACCACGATGTCGATGCGGTGCCGGTCGAAGATCCCACGCACCAGGATGTAGCCGAAGTACCCGAAGACCACGCCGCTGGCCCCCGCCGTCACGCTGTTCGCGCCCGCCACGAACCAGACGCCGAGACCGCTCGCCACGGCGATCAGCGCGGTGACGCCCAGGAACTTGACCACTCCCCGGTAGGCGGCGAGGAAGCCGAAGACGAACAGCGGCCCGGAGTTGCCCTCGATGTGCGCCCAGCTCCAGTGCAGGAACGGCGCCGTGACGATGTCGGGGAGGCGCGACGGATCGCGGGCGACGATGCCGAAGGACTGGCTGAGCGAGTAGGAGGTGGCCCAGTTGCCGATCTGTACCGCCCAGATGAAGGCGAGGAACCCCACCATGACCCAGAACGCCTTCTGGGCCTCGGCGATCATGATCTCGGCCTTCTGGTTCTCGGTGCCCACCGATGCCTCCCTGAATGCGCGCACGCGCCGAACCTGTCGTGACGGCCGGGAAGGTACGCCCGATCGTTCCCGCCCAGGTATCTTCGCAAATCCCGCGCCGGAAGGGCTACCGCCAAGCGGTGATGGAGCACGATCGGGCGGGAGGCAACCGGGGTAGGGCTCCGGTCCGAAGGCAATCAGCGGGGGTGGTGAGATGACCCGGTGTCTGGTGACCGGCGCGACCGGCTACATCGGCGGCCGGTTGGTGCCCGAGTTGCTGCGGGACGGTCATCGGGTGCGCTGCATGGTCCGTTCGGCGGGGCGCCTGCGCGGCCAGGTGTGGCGCGACCAGGTCGAGGTCGCCGAGGCCGACGCGACCGACGCCGGCCGGACCCGGGCGGCGCTCGAAGGCGTGGACGTCGCCTACTACCTGATCCACACGATGGCGGCCGGCCGTGACTTCGCCGAACGGGACCGCGAGGCGGCCTCCACCTTCGCGGCGGCGGCCAAGGACGCGGGCGTGGGCCGCATCGTCTATCTCGGCGGCCTGACCCCCTCGGAACGGCCCTCGCCCCACATGCGGTCGCGGGCGGAGGTGGAGCGGATCCTGATCGGCTGCGGAGTGCCGGCGGTGGCGTTCCGGGCCTCGGTGATCATCGGTTCCGGGTCGGTCTCCTTCGAGATGCTGCGGTATCTCACCGAGCGCCTGCCGGTCATGACGACACCGCGCTGGGTCCGCACCCGCACCCAGCCCATCGCCATCAGGGACGTGCTGCGCTACCTGGTCAGGGCCGTGGACCTCCCCGACGGGCTGAACCGGGCCTTCGACATCGGCGGCCCCAGCGTCCTGTCCTACGCCGAGATGATGCAGGGGTACGCCGCCGTCGCCGGGCTGCCTCCCCGGCTGATCGTTCCCGTCCCGCTGCTCACGCCCAGCCTGTCCAGCCACTGGGTCGGCCTGGTCACGCCGGTTCCGGCCGGCGTGGCACGTCCGCTGGTGGAGTCGCTGCGCAACGAGGCGGTCTGCCGGGAGCACGATGTCGCCGGGTTCATCCCGGATCCGCCCGAGGGCCTCGTCGGATTCCAGGACGCGGTGCGGCTGGCCCTCCGCCGCGTCAAGGACGCCGACGTGGCCACGCGCTGGTCGTCGGCCTCGACCCCCGGCGCGCCGAGCGACCCGCTGCCCACCGACCCCGACTGGGCGGGCGGCAGCCTGTACGTCGACGAGCGCACCACCGTGGTGGACGCGTCTCCCGAGGCGCTGTGGCGGGTGATCGAGGGCATCGGCGGCGCCAACGGGTGGTACTCCCTGCCGGTCGCCTGGCGGATCCGCGGCCTGATGGACCGGGCCGTCGGCGGGGTGGGCCTGCGCAGGGGCAGGCGCGACCCGTCCCGGCTGCGGATCGGCGACGCGCTGGACTTCTGGCGGGTGGAGGAGATCGAGCCGGGTCGCCTGCTCCGCCTGCGTGCGGAGATGCTGCTGCCGGGGCTGGCCTGGCTGGAGCTGACGTGCGGTGAGCAGGAGGGGAAGACCGTGTACGGCCAGCGGGCGATCTTCCATCCGCGTGGCCTGATGGGCCACCTGTACTGGTGGTCGGTCTATCCCTTCCACGGCTTCATCTTCGGCCGCATGGCCGCCAACGTGGGAAGGGCCGCGGCCCGGCCACTGCCGGGGGCCGAGCTGAAACTTTCACCCTCCGATCGCGGGTAATGCCTGCTCAGGGGGCGGGGGAGCGCCGGTTGACCTCACCGGTGCTGTTCCGGGGCCGTGAGCCCGTCCTAGGGTCACGATGAATAATGGGAGCGCTCCCACCACCTCGTCCCCCCGGAGTCGAATGATGAAACGCCGAACCCTGCGAGCCCTGACGGCCGTGTTCGCCGTCATGGGCTCCATCCTCATGACGGTGGTGGTCACCGGTCAGGCCAGTGCGGACACCGTGACCTGCGAGAAGTACGGCTCGGTATCCATCGCCGGCGGCAGGTACGTGGTGATGAACAACAACTGGGGCGACGACACCCAGCAGTGCATCAACGTCACCTCGACCGGGTTCACCATCACCCAGGCCAGCCACAACAAGCCGCAGAACGGCGCCCCTGGCTCCTACCCTGCCGTCTACGCCGGCTGTCACTACGCGAACTGCAGCTCTGGCAGCGGGCTGCCGATGCGCGTGACGGACAGCAGGTTCGCGACCATCCAGACCAGCGTGAGCATGACCTACCCCTCCTCGGCCGGGGTGTACGACGCCGCGTACGACATCTGGTTCGACCCGACCGCGCGCACCGACGGGCAGAACACCGGCGCCGAGCTGATGATCTGGCTGAACCACACCGGGACGGTGCAGCCGGTCGGGTCCAGGGTCGCCACCGTCAGCCTCGCGGGCGGCACCTGGGACGTATGGTTCGGCAACATCGGCTGGAACGTCGTGTCCTACGTGCGAACCTCGCCGACCAGCTCGATCAGCTTCCCGGTGAGCACCTTCTACAGCGACATGGTGAGCCGGGGATACGCGCAGAACTCCTGGTACATCACCAGCGTGCAGGCCGGCTTCGAGCCCTGGGTCGGCGGCACGGGCCTCGCGGTCAACAACTTCTCCTACAGCGTCGGAAGCGGCGGCGGTGGCGGCGGGGACACCACCGCGCCGAGCGCGCCCTCCAACCTGAGGGCCTCGAACGTGACCGCCGGCGGGGCGAGCCTGACCTGGAACGCGTCGAGCGACAACGTCGGCGTGACCGGGTACGACGTCTACCGGGGCAGCACCATCGTCGGCACGGCCACCGGCACCTCGTTCAACGTCACGGGGCTGTCCGCCTCCACGACCTACTCCTTCTCGGTACGGGCGCGCGACGCCGCCGGCAACACCTCCCCGTCCTCCAACACCGTCACGGTGACGACGCCCTCGGGCGGTGGCGGCGGTGGCGGCGGGGCCTGCGCGGTCGCCTACGTCAAGAACGAGTGGCAGGGCGGCTTCACGGCCGACGTGACCATCACCAACACCGGAAGCGGCGCGGTGAACGGCTGGACCCTCGCCTTCTCCTTCCCCGGTGACCAGCGGATCACCAGCAGCTGGAACGCCGGCGTGACCCAGAGCGGCGCGTCCATAACGGCCAGGAACGTCTCGCACAACGGGTCGATCGCCCCGGGAGGCAAGGTCTCGTTCGGCTTCCAGGGCACCTGGGCCTCCAGCGACGCTTCCCCGACCGCCTACACCCTCAACGGCTCCGCCTGCACGCTGGGCTGATCCCAACCCACCCCCGGGCCGGGCACGGCGACGCCGTACCCGGCCCTGTTGCATTCCCGAAATAACACAGACCGTGATGACTTTCCGGTTTCTTTCCTTTCCTGCTTACGTGGAGTATTGGAGTGGCCTGGCAGGTAAACCGATTAGGGTATTCAGGCGTCTTAGCCGCCCTTGCCACTGCTTACCCAGGTGAAAGCCGGGCAGAATATCGAGTCATGGGTGAGGTGGTGCGCATGATGCCTTTTTCCTATAACCTCGGCAAGCCAACGAGAACAGCGGAATCCGAGGGAAACGTGGCGTTGTCGTGGGAGGACCTGCCGATAGGCCGCGTGGTGCGACTTCCAGGAGTGAACGCGGACACCACCGCTTTGTCGATCGAACCGCTCCCTGACGGTGCGCCCGCGATTCTCGGCTACTTTCCAGGCGCGGCGCGTTCTGTGGCAGAAACGGTGGCCGCGGTCCTGGGCGAGCTGGAAAAGGCCGCCGTCGAGTTGTTCCCGGCCTGGGTGCCGGGTGCGGAAGGCATCGACGGACCGGGCGGCGGCGGGGTCAACGCCGTACGGGCCCTCGCCCTGCGGATGGCGTCGGCCGGCCATCACTTCGGGCCCTACCTCGCGTATCTGGCCGAGTCGTCGTTGACGGGCGTGGTGCGGCCGTTTTCCCGGTTCTCGCCTGAGGTGCGCGCCATCGGCCTCGCCCGAGTGCTGGCGGAGGGCTTCGGCCGCCCTCGGGCGCGATCCTCGTCCAGGGTACGCGCAGGATCGCCAACGCGACGTCCGGCTCCAGCTCGACGGGTACGCCGTGCTGCGCTTCACGAATGACCAGGTTCTAACAGACACAGAAGCCGTCGTCGGCCAGCTAGGGAGATTCCTCCGCGGCCGCCGCGCCGGAACGTCGGAAGGATTGCAACGTGCCTGACGAGAAGTTGTCACTGCCCGAACTGGCGGCCCTGATCGTGCTGATGCGCGAGGCGAGAGAGATCTCCAATCCGGAGCTCAAGGAGCGCTATGGTCTGACGCTCGTCAACCCGGAGCGGCAGCACCTCAACGACCTGAAACTGGTCGACAGCTGGAAGCAGGGGCGCGCGTTCGCTCACGTGCTGACCGACTCGGGCTGGGCACGGTTGAGCGAGGAGTTCCGCACGGGCATCGCACGGCCCGCGGGCTCGCCGGGTGCCGCCCTGTACGCGCTGCTGGGCGGCCTCCAGACCTTCATGGACCGGACCGGCCACGCTCTGGCCGACATCTTCGCGGAGCAGACGGAGCCCGCGCCGGCGGATGAGCCGGCCACCCCGCCGGACGGGGCCGACATCGAGGCCAGGATCCGTGCCGCGTACGCCACGCTGGCCCGCAGGCCGGGCACGTGGGTCGGGCTCGCGGAGGTCCGGTCGCTTCTTCGTGACGTGCCGAGAGCAGATGTCGACGGCGCCCTCAGGCGGCTGTTCCTCACCAACGGCGTGAACCTCATCCCCGAGTCCAACCAGAAGACGCTCACCCCGCAGGACCGCGACGCGGCGGTGATCATCGGCGATCAGGACAAGCACCTTCTCTGGATCGGAGCATGATGACCGACGAGGAAAGGCGCGCCCTCCAAGCACTGAGGTTCAACTGGGCGGAGGTGCCCGACGATGTGTGGCGTCCTTCGGAGTTCCACGTCGACGGCTTGAACCGGCCCACGGCACAGGTGATCCTGGACGGGCTGGCCGAGGTGAACGACAGCGTCGACGCCAGCCCGATCGGGGTGGTCATCCAGGGCCAGCGCGGGTCGGGCAAGACGCACCTGCTCGGGTGGGTACGGGAGAAGGTCCAGCAAGAAGGCGGATACTTCTTCCTGGTCGGGTTGCTCGACGCCAGAAGTTTCTGGGACAGCGTCCTGGTCTCGATGCTCGACAGCCTCTCTCGGGAGATCGACGGCGACAGCCAGCTCAGGATGTTCCTGCTACGGCTGTCGTCCCAGGTAGGGGTGCAGCGGATGGCCCGGCGCGCGCTGACCGGCAGGGCGCCGCTGTCCAGAGAGGCCCTGGACTCCTTCGTGGACGGGCTGCGCCGTTTCGACGAGCGGGTCGGCCGGCAGGCCCAGGACACCGTGCGGGCGCTGGTCCTGCGGGCGTCGAATGACCTGCAGGCACAGGACGTCGGCCACACGTACCTGTCCTCCGAGCCCGAGGAGGAACCGGGGGAGCGTGCGCGGTGGGGCATGCGGCAGTCGCAGAAGTCGCAGCAGGAGATCGTGAGTGACCTCACCCGCCTGCTCGCGCTCACCGGCCCGTCGGTCATCGCCGTGGATCAGATCGACACGCTTATCGCGCAGATGTCCATGTCGAGCAAGGGGGACACCAAGCTCGACTGGCGCGAGGCGCTGGTGATCGAGCAGGTCGCCGGTGGCCTGATGTCCCTGCGGGAATACACTCGCCGCACGCTGACCGTCCTCTCCTGCATCCCGCCGACATGGGTGCTCATCGAGCAGCGGGCGACCGACACCGTTCAGGACAGGTTCCGGCAGGCGGAGCCGCTCAAGGCGATCCAGAGCGCCCAGGTGGGGCGCGATCTGATCGAGAAGCGGCTCACGGCCAGGTACCGCGAGATCGGATTCCGTCCGCCTTATCCGACATGGCCCGTGAAGCCGTCCGCCTTCGAGAGCGCCCCCGGCTTCACTCCGCGAGGGCTCCTGATGAAGATCGACAGCCATGTCCGGGCCTGCCTGATCGGTGGCGAGGTGAAGGAGTTGGAGCATCTCGCCGATCCGATCGTGATGCCCACTCCTGTCGCCCCGATCGCGGACCCCGGGCCCCCCGACCACGATCTGACGTACCTCGACACCCGGTTCGCGGAGCTGAGGGAGAAGGCGCAGGTCGACGCGGCCCTCGACGCGCGGACCGAGGACGCCGTGATGCCCGCCCTGCTGTCGGCCGGGCTCGCGGCCTGGATCGCCGAGCAGGGTGAAGCCGGACAGGCCTTCGGCCAGGACGCTCCGCCCAGTTCCAAGCCCTCTCTCCATGCGCGCCTGCGCCGAGCCCTGAGCGAGACGACCGAGGACGAGGCGCACTGGGCTTTTCGTGCGATCGCCGCGGAGAACCCCGTCGCCGCGCTCCATCGCCTGCGCACCGCGTCCGTTGCGGCGGGATTGGATTCCGACGTCCCGAAGCGGCGGCTGTTCGTGCTGCGAAACTCCATGTGGTCGTCCGGACCGCGCACCCGTGAGGCCATCGCGGCTTTCGAGCATGCGGGTGGCAGGACGCTGCCGATCGACGATGGGGACCTCCGGATCCTCGCGGGGCTTCGAACCTTGCTGGCCGAGAATCCGCCGGACCTCCAGGCGTGGCTGGTGGCGCGGCGCCCCACCACCGACGTCAAGCTGTTCGGAGAGGCGTTGCGGGATGTGTGGATCGTTCCCGACGGCCCGGCCCCGCCTGATGAGCGTCCGGGCACAGAGTCCTCGGCCGCCCTCGTCGAGAAGCCCGTCAACGGTGCGGAGCTCGCCGTACGGACCGCTCCCGGCGGGCTGGGCCGTACGGGACCGGTGGCCGCCACCGTGGCGGATGACCCGCAGACCGTCCCCATCGGGCGGACCGTCGCCGGTGACGTGCCCATGGCCGTGGCCCTGGAGGCCCTCCGCAAGCACACCGCGATCTTCGCCGGATCGGGGTCCGGCAAGACCGTGCTGATCCGCCGCCTGGTCGAGGAATGCGCGCTGCGCGGCGTCTCCGCCATCGTTCTCGACCCCAACAACGACCTGGCGCGTCTCGGTGATCCCTGGCCGGAGGAGCCCGCGCTGTGGGCGGCGGGTGACGCGGCGAAGGCGAAGGACTACCTGGCGAACACCGAGGTGGTGATCTGGACTCCGCTGCGCGACGGTGGACGCCCGGTCGGTTTCCAGCCGTTGCCCGACTTCGGCAGCGTGGCCGGCGACGCCGACGAGTTCCAGGGGGCCGTGAACGCCGCTGTCGCCTCCCTCGCCCCGCGGGCCAAGCTCTCGGGGAACACCGCCAAGGCGCACCAGGGCCAGGCCGTGCTACGGGAGGTGCTGACGTACTACGGGCGCCAGGGAGCGACCAGCCTCCGGGGGCTGATCGCGTTGCTCTCCTCGTTGCCGGACGGCGTCAGCGAGCTGAGCAACGCCGAGAAGCTCGCCGCGGACATCGCCCAGAACCTCACCGCCGCGATGGTCATCGACCCGTTGTTCGGCGGAGGGGGCGCTTCCATGGACCCCGGAGTGCTGCTCACCCCCGCCGAGGGGAAGAGGGCACGCGTCTCGGTGGTCAGCTTCGTCGGCCTTCAGTCCGACGAGCAGCGGCAGAGCTTCGTCAACCAGCTGCAGATGGCGCTGTTCGCATGGATCAAGCGGAACCCGGCCGGTGACCGGCCGCTCGGCGGGCTGTTCGTGATGGACGAGGCGCAGACGTTCGCGCCGTCGGGGTCGATGACGGCGTGTACGGAGAGCACGCTGGCGCTCGCGTCCCAGGCGCGCAAGTACGGGCTGGGCCTGGTGTTCGCGACGCAGGCTCCCAAGGGGCTGCACAACCGGATTCCGGGAAACGCCGCGACCCAGTTCTTCGGGCTGCTGAACAGTCCGATCCAGATCGCCGCCGCGAGGGAGATGGCCCAGGCCAAGGGAAGTCAGATCACCGACATCGGCCGTCTGAGCACCGGGCAGTTCTACGCCGCGGTCGAAGGGGCGAGGTTCGAGAAGCTCCAGGCTCCGCTGTGCCTGAGCCACCACCCCAAGAGCCCGCTCACGACAGAAGAGGTCATCCAGAGGGCCAGGGCGTCCCTGGGCAACGCGTCCTCGTGACATCCGCGCGGAAATGGGGGCCTCCCATCTCGGGGAGGCCCCCATTTCCGCGGGTCGGCCACCGGTAACCGGGGCGGCATCGTCCTCCCACCTCTCCCTGGTGGAGATGGGGGGATCCGTGGGGAATGCCGAATCGGTCATTACGTAGACGGATATATCGCTCCTGCGGCACACTGTCGTGGTTGATCATCGACTGAGCGGGATGCGGTTGAATGCCGTGGTGGCACGTCCTCGCTCCTGGAGCACGACGGGGGCGTCCGCATGGGCCCGAGCCTCATGACCGCGACGGATCCAGGGCCGTTCCGGCTCCGCCGGAACACCCGCGACCTTCCGCAGGCGGTCGAGGCGCTGGCCGGCGCGTTGCCGGCGCGCACCCTGAAGACGGTGCTGGCCCAGGCGAACCGCACGGCGACCCGCAAGGGAAGCACGACGGCGTTCGGTTCGATGAGTCCCCGGCCGGCCGACTGGTACTGCTTCGAGTCCGGGGACAACGACACCACCGAGTGGTACCCCCAGGGACTGACCTCCACTTCCGAGTCGGGTGACCAGGACGTCCAGGCGTTCGCCGCCACCTGGTACTGGAAACCGCAGGGCCCGGCGGCCGAGCGTGGCGTCCGCGTGTCCTTCCTCAGCCCCGCGACGAAGAAGTACCGCCACGTCCTACTGGTGGAGCCCAAGGGGACCTCCTACGCGGCCGTCAACATCCACGCGGGCGGGATCGCCTGGTACGGGGACCTGCTCTACGTCGCCGACACCTCGCGGGGGATGCGGGTGTTCGACACCCGGCACATCTACGAGGTCGAGGGCGACGACGACAAGATCGGGCTGAAGTCCGGTAAGTACCACGCCTTCGGCTACCGGTACGTGATGCCGCAGGTCGACGCCTGGAGCGCCACCGGGTCCGCCCGGTTCTCCTTCGCCGCCGTCGACCGCAGCACCAGCCCGCACATGTTCGTCTCGGGAGAGTACGTGGACCCCGCCGACGACCCCGGCCAGGTCGGGCGCGTGGCGCGCTGGCCGCTCGCCCCCGACGGCACGCTCGTCGCCGGCGCGGACGGCCTGGCCTCCGCGGCCGACGCGTTCACGCTCCCGGCGGGCAAGATCCAGGGCGCTCTCTCCTATAAGGGACGTTGGTACCTCAGCCAGGCGGCGTCGTCCACCAAGAACGGCTCACTCCTGGTCGTCTCGGCCGGACAGCCCGCCCAGGTCAAGAAGTTCCCGGTCGGCCCCGAGGACCTCACGTGCTGGAACGAGAAGAACCAGCTCTGGAGCCTCACCGAGTACAAGGGGCGCCGGGTCCTGTTCGCCGTCCCGGTGTGAGACCGCCTTCGCCGGGCTTGACCTACTTGCAGCCCGCTTACAGCCGGTGACGTAAGCGGCTGTCAATGAACATGCAGGTGAGCGCCTCTATCAATGAGTGTGTAAGACCCCCGGGGCCAAGCGATCGGACCGGGAAGACACTCGAACCGAGGAGAAACGATGAAGCGCACCCTGCTTGGCCTCGCCGTCGCCGCCGTCGCCGGCCTGACCGTCACCATCCCGGCCACCTCCGCCTCCGCCGCCACCGGCGACTTCGGCCCCGACACCTGCCGCGAGGGCTACGTCTGGCGCGAGGCCCGCCCCGCCGACCACGTCTGTGTCACCCCGGGCGTCCGCACCCAGACCCGCTCCGACAACGCCGCCGCCGCCGGCCGGTGGACCTCCGGCGCGTTCGGCGCGCACACCTGCGTGACCGGCTACGTCTGGCGCGAGGCCTTCAGCGGCGACGACGTCTGTGTCGTCCCCGGAGTCCGCTCCCAGGCCAAGGCCGACAACGCCCAGGCCGCGAACCGTAAGGTCTCCGCCCGCCTGTGGATCAACAGGTACACCGTCGGGCCGACCGACAACGGTGACGGCACCTCGACCACGACCTCGGTGGACGACATCGCCCGCATCAAGCTCAGCGGCGACCACTACAACTTCGGCCAGGTCAAGCTCTACCTGCGCTACAACACCGGCCGCCTGTTCTGGAGCGGCACCGTCAACGCCACCGCGCACAGCGGCTTCGCGGGCGGCAGCTTCGGCAAGAAGACCGGCGTCTTCGACTGCTCGGCCGCCGGCAAGCCCAGCAACGGCTACGCCCAGGCCTACGACGTCCTCTCCGGCCGCTGGTCGGCACGCGTCCCGGTCCGGATCGGCTGCGCCGTCCTTTGACCCACCTGGCGACGGCACGCGGGGCACGCCGCCATGCGCTGACCCTCACCCGACCCTGAGCGCGAACCCTGACTCGTCCCTGAACTCGATCTCGGCATATGTCGCCGGCCGGTCCGGCGGCCTAGCGTGAAGCCATGGGACGCATTCTTCTGCTCGTCGTAGCCGTCATCGTCGGTTTCTTCCTCCTCGGCACCGTGCTGAGCCTGGTCGCCGGCATCGTCAAGTGGGCGCTGATCATCGGGGTGGTCATCCTCGCGGTGGCGGCGCTCTCCAAGATCTTCGGTTCTCGAGAGGCCCGGTGACGCGGGGCGGACGGTGCCCTCGCGTGGCCGTCCGCTTCCGCCCATCGATGCCGTCTACCGGCGCCTGCGAGCCGAGGCGCTGGTAGGCGCCACGGCTGGTGGGTATGGGTCGGGTGACCTGCCGCCTCAGACGTAACAGGAGGAACCATGCGGTTTCTCGCACGTCCCCATCACCTTCCCGCGCGAATCGCCACCGGGGCGTACATCCTGAACTCCGGACTCACGAAGCTGGACGCGGACGAGCAGACGGCGGCGGGGGTGCACGGCATGGCCGCCGGCAGCTACCCCTTTCTCAAACGCCTGGACCCCGAGCGGTTCACGAAACTCCTGGCGATGGCCGAGATCTCCCTCGGGACGGCGCTGATCCTCCCGGTGGTCCCTACGGCCCTCGCCGGCGCGGCGCTCACGGCCTTCGGCGCCGGCCTGCTCGGCCTCTACCTCCGCACGCCCGGTCTGCGACGGCCGGGCGACATCCGCCCGACGCCCGAGGGCGTGGGCGTGGCCAAGGACGTATGGCTGGTCGGCATCGGCCTCAGCATGCTCATCGACGAATGCGCCGGCGGCTCTCCCGCCGGCACGCGCAGGTCATCTGTGGCCCGCCGCCGGCGGCGCTGAGGCGGCCACGGGCGGCGGCGTTGCGGCTGCTACGGGCCTCCGGACGGCCACGGGCGGCCGCGCCTCACGACGGCTTGCGGGGCCGGGGGCGGGACTCGGAGACGAACTGGTCGAGGGCGTCGCGGGTGGCTCGCAGGGCCTCGTTGGAGACCTCGGAGGTGCGCTGGGCGACGCCGACGAAGACGTAGTCGACCAGCAGGAGCTGGCTGATGCGGCTGGCCAGCGCGCCGGGACGGAAGGCCGACTCCCGGCCCGCCGAGATCAGCACGTGGCTGGACACCTCGGCGAGCGCCGACCGGGGATTGTTGGTGATCGCCACGGTCGTCGCGCCGGCCTGGTGCGCGCGGCGCATCGGCTCCAGCACGTCGGGGGTCTCACCCGTGCAGCTCACCCCGACCGCGACGTCGCCGGGCCGCAGTAACACGGCGCTGGTCAGCGCCAGGTGCGCGTCGGTGAACGCGTGGGCGGACAGGCCGATGCGCAGGAGCTTCTGGGACATGTCGGCCGCCACCAGCCCCGAGGCCGCGACGCCGTAGACGTCGATGCGCCGGGCCGCGGTGATGGCGTCGACCACCTCGCCGAGCCGCTCGGGGGAGAGCTGCGCCGCGGTGTCCTCCAGTGCGTCGGCCTCGGCACGGGTGACCTTGGCGATCACGTCGGAGAGCGGGTCGTCGGGGGCGAGATCACCGGGGACGAGCCTGTCGGGCACCTGGCGGGTGGCCGCGGCCGCGGCGAGGGCCAGCCGGAGCTGGGCGTACCCGGAGAAGCCGAGCACCCGTGCGGTGCGCACGATGGTCGCCTCGCTGGTCGACGATGCGGCGCTCAGCTCGGTGATCGTGCTCCGGGCGACGGTCGCGGGGTCGTCGAGGATGAGCCGGGCGATGATCTGCGCGGAGGGGGTCAGAGAGGGAAGGACGGCCCGCACCCGGGCGACCAGGTTCTCAGGGGTCGAGCGTTGCGGGTCGATCATTGGGTTCCTTTTCTGTTACCGACAGATTACTCAATCCTGGTACTACGGAGCCCGGCGGGGAGTTTCGACTTGTAGTCAGCCGCGCGATGCCCCCGCTGTCAGGGCACGCCTGTGTCCCGGTTCCCGCAGGGATGAGGTGTGTGTTCAGGCTCGGGTGAGCCATTCGGCGGCGGCCAGCGCGGAGACCAGGGAGTTGCCGCTGGTGGTCAGGTAGGCGGCGCCCACCGGACGGCTCGGCAGGCCCATCTCGATCACGATCGCGTCCGGGCGGCGGCGGAGGATCTCCGCCAGGTTGTCCCCCATCCAGCCGTGCCGGTGCGCGTCGTGGGTGACCACCACCAGGGGCGACTGGCTTTGGTCACGCAGCTCAGGGAGGCCGTGCCGGTCCGGCGTCAGGGTCGTCACGGTGGTGCCCGGCAGCCGTCCGGCCAGGGCCTCGCCGGGCCCGTACGGCACGGCGCCACCGATCGCCTGATGGGGACGCGCGGTCATCTCGATCACCTGGGGCGGCCGGGTGAGGACCGGGCGTTCGAGGGCGTCCTCGCCCAGGGTCACGCGAAGCGCCCTGCGGGCCGTGTCCAGGCCGAGCCGGGAGACACCGTGCTCCGGGTCCACCTCGACCACCACCGGCCCACGCCGGCCGGACTCGTGTCCCTGCCCCAGGCCGTGCTCGCCGTCTCCGTCCTGGCGGTTGGACTCGTGCCAGGACACCAGCGCGCGCACCCGGCCCGCCGCCTCGGCCAGGCGCGCCTCGTCGAGGACGCCGTCGCGCACCGCCTGGGCGATCGCCGCGCGCAACTCGGCGACGTTCTCCCCGCCGGGGGAGGTGATCCCCACACAGATCGCGTCGGCGCCCGCGGCCAGCGCGCTTACGGCGATCTCCGTCTGGGGGAGGTGGGCGGCGACGGCCTTCATCTCGATCGCGTCCGTCACCGCCAGGCCGCCGAACCCCAGTTCCTCGCGGAGCAGCTCCGTGAGCACGCGGCGGCTGAGGGTCGCGGGCCGCTCGGGGTCCAGGGACGGCACCATCAGGTGGCCGCACATGATCGCCTGGACCCCCGCCGCGATGGCGGCGCGGAACGGCGGCAGGTCACGGTGCTCCAGCAGCTCACGTGACGCGTGGACGGTGGCCAACGCGAGATGGGAGTCGGTGACGGTGTCCCCGTGCCCGGGGAAGTGCTTGGCGCAGGCGGCGACACCGGTGCTCTGCAGGCCGGCCACCCAGGCCGCGGTGTGCCGGGCCACGAGCCCGGCGTCGGCGCCGAAGGACCGTATGCCGATCACCGGATTGTCCGGATCGGCGTTGACGTCCACGTCCGGGGCGTAGTCGAGGGTCACCCCCGCCGCGCCGAGAAGCCGGCCGATCTCCATGCCGGTCCGCTCGGTCCGGTCGGTCTCGTCGACCACGCCCAGGGCGGCGTTGCCCGGCCACGAGCTGCCGGTGGCGGCCTCAAGGCGGGTGACCGAGCCGCCCTCCTCGTCCACGGCGATGATGACCTGCGGGTTCTCCTGGCGGAGCCGCCATACGAGCCCGGGGGAGTCGGGCGAGATGTTGCGGGCGAACAGCACCACTCCCCCGAGGCCGCCGGCGAGCTGCCGCAGCAGCCAGTCCGGAGGCGTGGTGCCGTCGAACCCCACCTGGAGCACGGTGGCGGCGAGGCGGTCGAGATCAGCGCTGTGCGGCATGCGGGCTTCCGGTTCGTCGGTGCGGCTGGTCGCTGCCGGCCCTCTTCAATCCTTCCCGTATGGGGGCCGATCGATCTCGCCGGCGACGGTGCTCGTGCCTGCGGGTTTGCGTCAATGTGGCGTTACCTGTCATTTCACATATCTTCTATGAAGCTTTCCTTCATCCACTCTTCGTTAGGTCACGACCTGATGACGATTTCCTTCAGGGTCATTGATCCCACGGAAACCTTCTGCCATCTTCACGCCGGAGGCCCCCGTCGGCGCCCAGGCCATGGCCGGCGCCGGGGCCTCGTCGCCGGAGCGGCCAGAGGTCTCTCACCACGCCGTCCGGAGGCCGCATGCGCCCGCGCCCGGTGAGCCGCAGGGACGTACTGAAAGGCCTGGCGGCGGCCACACTCGTCCCGCTCGCACTCGGGCAGCGCCCGGCCTACCGCGCCGACGCCGCCGGGCCTCACGATCACGCCGGTGACGCTCTCCACGCCGGCTCCGGCGCGACGGCCGCCCTGGCCTCGCCGCGCCAGATGCGCGGCATGTGGATCGCGTCCGTCGCGAACGCCAACTGGCCCTCGCTCACCGGTCTGCCCGTCGCCGAGCAGAAGAGAGAGTTCGTCTCCTGGCTCGACCTGGCCAACGAGCGCCGGTTCAACGCGGTCTTCGTCCAGATCCGCCCGACGGCCGACGCCTTCTGGCCCTCGCCGTACGAGCCGTGGTCGCAGTACCTCACGGGCGTCCAGGGGCGGGACCCGGGATACGACCCGCTCGCCTTCATGATCGAGGCCGCTCACGAGCGCGGGCTGGCCTTCCACGCGTGGTTCAACCCCTACCGCGTCTCCATGCAGGCCGATCCGGCCCTGCTCGCGCCGGAGCACCCGGTGCGCCGCCACCCTCACTGGGGGGTCGCCTACGGCGGCTCGCTGTACTACAACCCGGGGTTGCCCGAGGTCCGTGCCTTCGTCCAGGACGCGATCATGGACGCGGTCACTCGCTACGACATCGACGGCGTGCACTTCGACGACTACTTCTACCCCTATCCCCTCGACGGGCAGGAGTTCGGTGACGCGGACGCCTACGCCCGCCACGGGGCCGGGTTCCCCGACCGGGCCGCGTGGCGCAGGAACAACGTCGACCTGCTGATCAAGGAGATCGGGCAGCGCGTCCGCACGGAGAAGCCCGAGGTCCAGTGGGGGATCAGCCCGTTCGGCATCTGGCGCAACTCGACCACCGACCCGCTGGGCTCGGCGACGACGGGCTCGGAGTCCTACGACCAGCAGTACGCCGACACCCGGGGATGGGTGAAGAAGGGCTGGCTCGACTACGTCGTCCCGCAGCTCTACTGGAACATCGGCCTGCCGGCCGCCGACTACGCGGTCCTCACCCCCTGGTGGGCCGAGGCCGTGGCCGGCACCGGCACCCAGCTCTGGATCGGGCAGGCCGCCTACAACGTGGGCGTCGCCGGACAGCCCCCGGCCTGGCAGGACCCGGCGGAGCTCTCACGGCACCTGACCCTCAACCGCGAGCACCCGCAGATCGGCGGTGACGTCTACTTCAGCTCGACCGACGTGCGCGCCGACCGGCTGGGATTCTTCACCCGGCTCGAGAACGACCACTACACGCGACCGGCGCTCGGTCCGGTGCTCCCGCGGCTGGCCGAGGGCGACCCGCCCCGGCGGCCCGTCATCACCCACGCGCGCCATACGGGGAAGGGCGTCGAACTCGGCTTCCGCGCGACCGGTCACGGCGAGCCGCGGCTGTACGCGGTCTACCGCTTCGGCGGACAGGACGCGGCGGAGGCCGAGGGGCTGGTGGCGGTGGTGCCGGGCGGACATCGGGGCGAGTTCCTCGACACCGGTGGCAAGCGTGGCGCGTGCTATCGGGTGACCGCCCTCGACCGGGCCAACCGGCAGAGCGAGCCCAGCCCTTCACACCAGGTGCGATAGCCCGGCACGAAGCCGGATCCTCGGGTCACATGGATGTGACGGGCTGGACGAGGTGGTTTCGTCAGCCGGTGGTGATGAGGCGGTGGTGGGCCGCCTCGATTTCCGCGCCGGGCATCCCGCGCCGGTCTCCGGCAGGCGGAGCGGTGGTGTTCCAGGCGCGGGCGGCGGTACGGAGGGCCAGCGCGGCGGCTCCGGCCGCGCCGTCACGGGACAGGACGACCAGGCGGCCGGGCAGCGACTCCCTGACCCGTTCGGCGACCAGGGTCGGCCGGGTCAGCAACGAGCCCGCGAGGACCACGGGCAGGCCGGGATCGCCGGGGCCCACCGTCTCGAGAGTGCGGACGAGCAGACGGGCGGCGTCGTCGAGGATGGTGAGGGCGACCCTGTCGCCCTCACGGGCGGCCGCCTCCACGACCGGGCTGAGCGTCCCCAGCCGCGCCGGCTCCCCGCCGTACACCGCCGCGACGATGGCCTGCGCCAGCGCTTCGCCGCTCACGATGGGCTGCGCCGGCGCCTCGCCGCTCACGATGGGCCGCGCCGGCGCCTCGCCACTCCCAGACGCGTTCTCGGCCGCGTCGGCCGGTGCCTTACCGGTCGCAGGCGCGTTCTCGGCCGCGTCGGGCATGAGCGCGGGCAGGACGCGGTCGACGAGCACCGTGGGGCGGCCTCGGCCGTCGAGGGCGGTCAGGGCCGCCTGGACGGCCCGCCGCCCGATCCACACGCCCGACCCCTCGTCCCCGAGCAGCCATCCGTACCCGTCGCAACGGCGGGTGATCTCGCGATCCTCGATGCGCGCGGCCACGGCGCCCGTACCCGCGATGATCACACTGCCGGTCGGGCCGGAGGTCGCGCCGGCGAAGGCCACCAGGATGTCCGGGACCACGACCGGGAGCCCCGGGAGGCCGGCGGCCCGCCACGCGTCCGTGGCCAGCGCGCATGCCTGCCTTCGGCCCGCCTCGCTGGCGCCGGCGAGCCCGAACACCCCGCCGAGCACGTCCTCCGTACGGAACCGGGGGCCGATGCGCGACAGTGCCTCGGTCAGGGCGCGCGCGAGGTTTCCTCCGGCGTCGCGGGCGGAGCGCGGATTGGCCCCTCCGGCCTGGCCTCGGGCGAGGATCTCACCGTCCAGGGTGGCGACCAGGCAGCGCGTGCTGGTGCCGCCCCCGTCGACGCCGACGACCAGGCGACGCGTGCTCAAGGTGCCCTCGTCCACGCCCGCGGCCACATGGCGCGTACCGGTGCCGTCTGCGGCCAAATGGCCGGTGCCGGTGCTGGTGCCGCCTGTGGCCGCATGGCCGGTGCCGGTGTCGCCGGTGGCTGGGGGGCCGGTGTTTCCCATACCCCTCCTATGGCGCTGATCTCCTCAGGATTATAGGCAGACGAAGAATTACGCCATCTCGCGCCTGCTGGAAGAACGCCGGAGGAGTCCGGCGGCGGCCCGGAGCGGCCGACCCCCGGGGCCTGGGGGAGGAGGAAAGAATCTCGAGGGCGTGATCACGCGTGGTGGCGACCGTCGGTCATCGAGGTGTGGCAGTCTGCGTAGCTCGGGAAGTGTCGACGGGGGAGCGTCAATGGGTGGCCGGCGTGCGACGGGTGCCGAGGAAGGGGCCGCGGGGGTTTCCGGCGTCTCTGAACGGCTCGCCCGGTTGGTCACCGAGATCTTCGCACCGCAGGTGCTGGTCATCGGGCTGCCGCCGGTGGTCGGCCTGGTCTCCGACGGCTGGGCCGGTGCCCGGTGGGGTCTGGTGGCCTCGGCGCTGTGCGGCGGGATCCCGGCCCTGGTGATCGCCATAGGCGTCCGCGCCGGGCGGCTCGACTCGCGGCACCTCGTCGACCGGTCGCGCAGGACCGTCCCGCTGCTGGTGGCCGTCGTGGCCGTGTTCGCGGCGCTGATGCTGCTGGCCGGTCTCGGCGCTCCGCGGCTCCTGGTCGCCACGGTCGCCGCGATGCTGGCGGGGCTGGCGGTGACCGTCCCCGTGACGCTGAAGTGGAAGATCTCCTTCCACGCCGCCGTGTCGGCGGGCACCGTGCTGGTGCTCGCGCACGTCCTTCCCGCGACGCCGACGATCGTGGGCGGGGCCGTGGTCGTCGCGGTCGTGTGCTGGGCGCGCGTACGGCTCGCGCATCACACCGTCGCCCAGGTCGCCGCCGGTGCCCTGGCCGGAGGAGGCACGGCCCTGCTCACCCTGGCCCTGTCCGGTCTGTAAGCCCTTACGGCCCCGCCTTCCCCGCCCCCAGAGCCGGTACGGACCCGCCTTCCCCCGCCCCGGAGTTGGTACGGCCCCGCCTTCCCCCGCCCCCAGAGCCGGTACGGTCCCGCCTTTCTGCCCCCTGAGCCGATATGGCCGACCTTTTGCCGTCCCTGAAACCTTGACGTTCCAACTTAGACGGGTATAAACAAAGACGAAACCAACTCGAAACGGCGGTGAATCAACACGATGTACGCCGAGGAGCGGCAGCAGGAGATCCTGCGGCGAGCCCGGGCCATCGGCCGGGTGGACGTGGTGACGCTGGGCGAGGAGTTCGCGGTCACCACCGAGACCATCCGCCGCGACCTGACCGTTCTCGAGCGTGCGGGCGTGCTGCGCCGCGTGCACGGCGGGGCCATCCCGGTCGAGCGGCTGGGGTTCGAACCGGAGCTGGCCGCCCGGGACGAGGTCATGACGGCGGAGAAGGAACGCATCGCCAAGGCCGCGGTGGCGGAGCTTCCGGAAGACGGCGCGATCATCATCGACGCGGGATCCACGACGGGCCGGCTGGTGCGGATCCTGCCCGCCGACCGCGAGCTGACGGTGATCGTCAACTCCCCGCCGCTCGCCACGGTGCTGGCGACGCGCGCCAACCTGAACGTCATCATGCTGGGCGGGCGGCTGCGAGGGCGCACGCTTGCCACCGTCGACGACTGGGCCCTGCGCCCGCTCTCCCGGCTCAACGTCGACGTCGCGTTCATGGCGGCCAACGGCTGCTCGGTGGCCAAGGGCCTCACGACGCCCGACCCCGCCGAGGCGGCGATCAAACGAGCGATGATCAAGGCGGCGAAGCGCAGCGTGCTGCTGGCCGACCACACCAAGTTCGCTGACACCTACCTCGCCCGCTTCGCCTCCGTGCACGAGATCGACGTGGTCATCACCGACACCGGGCTCGACCCGGCGACGGTCGCCGACGTGGTGGCGGCCGGGCCGGAGGTGATCCGCGCGTGATCCTCACCTTGACGCTCAATCCGAGCCTCGACCGCACGATCGAGATCGCGAGCCTGGCGCGGGGCACCGTCATCCGCGCCGCCACCGCCCACCTCGACCCGGGCGGCAAGGGCGTCAACGTGTGCCGCGCGCTGCTCGCCAACCAGGTGAGGTCGTGCGCGGTCGTCCCCTACGGAGGAGCCGAGGGCGGCCAGCTCGTCAGCCTGCTCTCCCAGGAGGGCATCCAGATGATCACCGTCCCGGTGTCCGGGCCCACCCGGTCCAACGTCACGCTGGCCGAGCCCGACGGCACGATCACCAAGATCAACGAACCGGGCACCGCGCTCTCCGCCGCGGAGCTGGACGCCGTCGCCGACGCGGTGCTCGGCGCCGCGGAGTCGGCCGACTGGGTGGTGGCCTCGGGCAGCCTTCCCCCGGGCGTTCCCGTCGACCTGTACGCCCAACTGTGCCGGCGGTTCACCCAGGCGGGCATCAACGTCGCGGTCGACACGAGCGGGCCCGCGCTGGTGTCGGCGGTGGCCTCGGCGCCCGCCCTGGTCAAGCCCAACCGGGAGGAGCTCGCCGAGGCGACCGGCGGAGCGATCGCGTCGCTGGGGGACGCCATCGACGCGGCGGGCAAGCTGCGGGCCATGGGCGCGAGGTCCGTCCTGGCCAGCCTCGGCCCGGACGGCGCGATCCTCGTCGAGGACGGCCGGGCCTGGCACGGCCAGTGCCCTGTGCACGAGCCGCGCAGCACCGTCGGCGCGGGTGACGCCATGCTGGCGGGTTTCCTGGCCGCCGGAGCACAGGGCGAGGCGGCCCTGGTGGAGGCGCTGGCCTGGGCCTCCGCCGCCGTGGCGCTACCCGGCAGCCGGATGCCCTCGCCCGCCGACATCCACCGCGGCAGCGTCCGCATCATCGACCCTGATCCCACCAAGCCGTTGACGTCCGGGGACTGACAGCGGCGTTCCACACCCCCCGCCGGCTCACGCCGGCCGCCCCGGAAGGAGCAACCTCACATGGCCGACACCTACACACCGACGGTGCACGGAACAGGCGTCAAGGCGTCCATCCAGCGCTTCGGCGGATACCTCGCCGGCATGATCATGCCGAACATCGGCGCGTTCATCGCCTGGGGCCTGATCACCGCCCTGTTCATCCCGACGGGCTGGCTGCCCAACAAGACCCTCGGAGCGCTGGTCGATCCGATCATCGGCTCGCTGCTGCCCATTCTGATCGGGTACACCGGCGGGCGCATGGTCCACGGCCAGCGCGGCGCCGTCGTGGGCGCCGTCGCCACGATGGGCGTCGTGGTCGGGGCGGACGTCCCGATGTTCCTCGGCGCCATGATCATGGGTCCGCTCGCGGCCTACGTCATCAAGCTGGTCGACGGCTTCATCCAGGAGCGGACCAAGGCCGGCTTCGAGATGCTGGTGGACAACTTCTCCGCCGGCATCGTGGGCGCGGGGATGGCCGTCCTCGGCGTGTGGGCCGTCGGCCCGATCGTCGAGTCGATCACCGAGGCGGCCGGTCAGGCCGTCTCCTGGCTGATCGGGAACGGCCTGCTCCCGTTCGCCTCGGTGCTCATCGAGCCGGCCAAGGTGCTCTTCCTGAACAACGCGATCAACCACGGCGTGCTCGGCCCGCTCGGGGTCGCCGAGGCCGTGAAGCAGGGCAAGTCGATCCTGTTCATGCTGGAGTCCAACCCTGGCCCCGGCCTCGGACTGCTCCTCGCCTACATGTTCTTCGGCCCGCGCCTGCTGCGGCCCAGCGCCCCGGCCGCGATCGTCATCCAGTTCCTCGGCGGCATCCACGAGATCTACTTCCCGTACGTGCTCATGAAGCCCCGGCTGATCCTCGCGGTGATGGCGGGCGGGGCGTCCGGCATCCTGGTCTTCATGGCGACCGGGGCCGGTCTGGTCGCCACCCCCGCGCCGGGCAGCATCTTCGCCTACATGGCGGTCACCCCCAGGGGCGGTTACTTCGGCGTCCTCGCGGGGGTCGTCGTGGCCGCCGCCGTCTCGTTCGTCGTCGCCTCCGCGCTGCTGGGCTTCGGCCGCGCCAACGGCGACGAGCCCGCCGTCGAGCCCGATGCCTCCGCGGGGCAGCCGGACGCCGGGGCCCTGCGCGACGGCGACACCGCCGGCGACGAGGTGCCCGCGGGGGACGCCAAGGACGACAAGCAGGCCCAGCCCGTCACCAGAGAGGTGTGACCGAATGCCCAGCATCGACAGCAAGGACGTCAAGAAGATCGTGGTCGCCTGCGACGCGGGCATGGGAAGCAGCGTCATGCTCGCGAGCCAGCTCCGCAAGTCCCTGAAAGGGCTGTCGGTCGAGGTCGAGCACACGCCGGTCAACTCGATCCCCGCCGACGCCGACATCATCGTCTGCCACGCGGGGCTGGCCGACCGTGCCAGGGTCTCCGCCCCCGGCACCGTCCTGGTGCCGATCCAGCTGTTCATCGGCGACCCCGCCGTGACCAAGCTCATCAGCACGATGAAGAGCGGCGGCACCGTCGATGCCTGACACGGCCCCGCTGCCGCTCGATCGAAGGGCCATACGGCTCTCGGCCGAGGCCGGATCCCGCGACGAGGCGATCAGGCAGTGCGGCGAGGCGCTGCTCGCCGTGGGCGCGATCGACGAGCCGTACATCGGCACGATGCTCGAGCGCGAGCGGTCGATCTCCACCTACGTCGGCGAGGGGGTCGCGATCCCGCACGGCACCGTCGCGGGCAAGGACTCCGTCCACCACGACGCCATCAGTGTCCTGCGCTTTCCCGGCGGCGTCGACTGGGACGGCTTTCCTGTGGTGCTGTGCATCGGCATCGCCGCACGCGGCGACGGCCACGTGAAGCTGCTGTCCGAGCTGGCGCAGATCCTGCTCGACCCCGAGCGCGCCGAGGCCCTCCGCCGGACCGATGATGTCGACGAGGTGGTCCGGCTCCTGCAACCCGATACAGACGACGAGGCGGATCCGCTCCCGGCACCCGGGAGCGGGCCGCCGCCCATCAGAGAGGAAACGCCCGAGTGAAGGTCGCCCGCTTCCACGCCCCCGGTGACATCCGCGTGGAGGACGCGCCCGAGCCCTCGCCGGGACCCGGCGAGGTCAAGATACGCGTTCGCAACTGCTCCACCTGCGGCACCGACGTCAAGATCTTCAAGCACGGTCACCACCACATCCGCCCGCCCCGCGTCATGGGGCACGAGATCGCCGGAGAGGTCGCCGAGGTCGGCGCCGGGGTCTCCGGCTGGGCGGCGGGCGACCGCGTGCAGGTGATCGCCGCGATCCCGTGCGGCCGTTGCGAGGAGTGCCTACGCGGCAGGATGACCGTGTGCCCCAACCAGGAGTCGATGGGGTACCACTACGACGGCGGGTTCGCCGAGCACACGATCGTGCCCGCCAAGGTCCTGGCCGTCGGCGGGCTGAACCGGATCCCCGATGGCGTCGGCTTCGCCGAGGCCTCGGTCGCCGAGCCGCTCGCCTGCGTACTCAACGGGCAGGAACTGGCCCGCGTGGGCCAGGGGGACGACGTGGTCGTCATCGGGGCCGGTCCCATCGGCTGCCTGCACGTGCGGCTCGCCCGCTCGCGCGGGGCCGGCCGGGTCTTCCTCGCCGATCTCAACGCCGGCAGGCTCGCCATGTCCGCCGAGCGCGTAGGGCCGGACGCGGTGATCAACGGCGGGAAGGCCGACATCGTGGACGAGGTGCTCAAGCTGACCGGCGGCCGGGGCGCCGACGTGGTCATCACGGCCGCGGCGTCCGGGGCGGCCCAGGAGCAGGCGCTCCAGATGGCCGCGCGCCAGGGCCGGATCAGCTTCTTCGGCGGCCTGCCCAAGGACGACCCCGTCATCGCCCTGGACTCCAACCTCGTGCACTACCGCGAGCTGACCATCGTCGGGGCCAACGGATCCAGTCCCCGGCACAACGCCGAGGCGCTCGACCTGATCGCCACGGGGGCGGTCCCGGTCAGCGACCTCATCACCCATCGCATCCCGCTCACCGAGGTCCTGGACGGCATCGACATCGTCGCCCGCGGAACCGCGATCAAAGTCACCGTCGAACCCTGAGGGAAGCGCCGCCATGCCAGAGAAGACCGTCACCATCGCCTCACGCAGCGGTCTGCACGCGAGGCCCGCGAAGCTGTTCGTCCAGGCCGCCGCCCGGCAGGGCGTGGCCGTACGCATCCGGGCCGGCGACCGGCCGTCCGTGCCGGCCACGAGCATGCTGGGTGTGCTCGCGCTCGGCGCCGGGCATGGCACGGTGGTGACCCTCCAGGCCGAGGGTCCGGGCGCGGAGGAGGCCCTGGAGACCCTCGCCGAACTGCTGTCGCGTGACCTGGACGCGGAGGAGCCCGCCGATGCCTGAGATCGTGCGCGGGCTCGGGGTGAGTCCCGGGCGCGCGGCGGGCCGGGCGCACCGGATGGAGCGGCCGCCGGTGCTGCCGCCGCCCGCGCCGGTGACCGACGCGGCCCACGAGATCGGTGTCGCGACCAGAGCCCTGGACGCCGTCGCCGAACTGCTGGAGAAGCACGCCGCCAGAGCGTCGAACCCGGACGCGCGGGCCATCTTGGAGGCGCAGAGTCTCATGGCGGCCGACCCCGCCCTCCGTGAATCGGTCGAGGAGGGGGTCGGCTCGGGGCTGGGCGCCGCGCACGCGGTCGACGCCGCGTGCGCCCACCACCGTCAGGCGCTGCTGGCGGCGGGCGGCTACTTCGCCGACCGCGCGGGCGACCTGGACGACATCCGCAACCGCGCCGTAGCGGCCGTGCTGGGCCTGCCGATGCCCGGCGTGCCCGACCCCGGCCACCCGTACATCCTGATCGCGGACGACCTCGCGCCCGCCGACACCGCCAACCTCGACACCGCGACCGTCCTCGCGCTCGTCACCGAGCAGGGCGGCCCGACCAGCCACACCGCCATCCTGGCCCGGACCTTGGGCCTGCCCGCCGTGGTGGCGTGCCGGGGGGCCGCGGCCATCGGCGACGGGACGTGGATCTCCGTCGACGGGGCGAGCGGCGAGGTCCAGGTCGGCGTGGGGGAGGAGGCCGCGGCGGCGATCCAGCGCGACGCGGCGGCGCTGCGCGACCGGCCGGCCACCGAGCAGGGCCCGGGGCGGACGGCCGACGGGCATCCCGTCACGCTGCTGCTCAACATCGGCTCGGCGCGCGACCTGCGGCCCGGCACGGCGGAGGGGGTCGGCCTGTTCCGCACGGAGTTCCTGTTCCTCGACCGTCGCGACGCCCCCACCTACGAGGAGCAGGTGGCCGCCTACACGGCGGTGCTCCAGGCGCTTCCGGGCAGGCGGGTGGTGATCCGCACCCTGGACGCGGGATCGGACAAGCCGCTGCCGTTCCTGCGCCTTCCCGGCGAGTCCAATCCCGCTCTCGGCGTGCGCGGGCTGCGCACCAGCAGGATCCATCCGGAGGTGCTGGACACCCAGCTCGACGCGATCGCCGAGGCCGCGCGTGCGAGCGCCGCCGAGACCTGGGTGATGGCGCCGATGGTGAGCACCGCGGACGAGGCGGCCGGGTTCGCGCGGCGTGCCCGTGAACGCGGCCTGCGGCATGTCGGGGTGATGATCGAGGTCCCGGCCGCCGCGTTGCACGCCCGGCGCCTGCTGGCGGAGGTCGACTTCCTCAGCGTGGGCACCAACGACCTCGGGCAGTACGCCTTCGCCGCCGACCGGCAGCACGGCGAGCTGGCCGACCTTCTGGACCCCTGGCAGCCGGGGCTGCTTCGGCTGATCGCGATGTGCGGCGAGGCGGGACGGGAGGCAGGCAAGCCCGTGGGGGTGTGCGGCGAGGCCGCGGCCGACCCGCTGCTGGCCACCGTCCTTGTGGGACTCGGCATCGGCAGCCTGTCCATGGCCGCTCCGAGCGTCCCGGCCGTACGCGAGGCACTGGGCCGGCACTCACTGGACGAGTGCGAGGCCGGCGCCCGGCGGGCCCTGGAGGCGGAGAACCCGGCCGAGGCCAGGGCGGCGATCAGCGGACGCCGATGACCGCGGACTCGAAGCACACCACCGGGGCGCCAGTGGTTGTGGTGAGGGGCTGGATCGGTGTGGGACTTGCTGGTGAACGGTAAGACCCGGTGGGGAGTCGACGGCCAGAATGGGCCCTGGCTCGCCCGCCCTCCCCGGGTTGTCCGCCGTAACGGCGTCGGATTCACCGTCCCGCGTCCTGTCGCGTCGGCGCCGGAACGCATGATCCGGGCACTGGAGGGCGGTGCTGAAGTACGCCACCGGGCGCCAGTGGTTGTGGTGAGGGGCTGGATTGGTGTGGGGACTTGCTGGTGAACGGTAAGACCCGGTGGGAAGACGCCGGCCAGAATGGGCCCCGGCTCGCCCGCCCTCCCCGGGCTGTCCGCCGTACAACGGCGCCGGATTCACCGCCCCGCGTCCCGCCGCGTCGGCGCCGGAACGCACGATCCGGGCGCCGGAGGGCGGCGCTGAAGTACGCCACCGGGGCGCCAGTGGTTGTGGTCAGCTGGATCGGTGTGGGGGCTTGTTGGTGGAGAGGGCGGTAAGAACCGGTGGGAAGACGCCGGCCAGAATGGGCCCCGGCTCGCCCGCCCTCCCCGGGCTATCCGCCGTACAACGGCGCCGGAGTCACCGCCCCGCGTCCCGCCGCGTCGGCGCCGGAACGCACGATCCGGGCGCCGAAGGTGATCCGCACTCGCGGCCCGTCGACCCCTGCATCAGCGAGGCGACGCGGTGAAGGTTGCGCCGTGGTGAAGGTTGCGCCGTGGTGCGGCGGGGGAACCGGGGGTGGGCGGGTGAGCCGGGGCCCATTCTCGCCGAACCATCCACGGCTTCCCTGCCGAACCGTCCACGGCTTCCCTGCCGAACCATCCACGGGTTGATTGCTGGACCATTCCAGGGGTTGCTTGCCGGACCACTCCACGGGCTACTTGCCGGACCATTGCACGGCTCATGCCCGCTGATGCTGGGGTCGATGGGCCTCGGGTGCGCATTACCTTCGGTGCCCCGGTGGTGTGTTGCGGCGCCGAGGCGGTGGGAGGCGAGGCGGCGAATTCGGCGCCGTGGTGCGGCGGGGAACCGGGGGTGGGCGGGTGAGCCGGGGCCTATTCTCGCCGAACCATCCACGGGTTCCCTGCCGAACCGTCCACGGGTTGTTTGCTGGACCATTCCAGGGGTTGCTTGCCGGACCACTCCACGGGTTGCTTGCCGGGCCATTGCACGGCTCATGCCCGCTGATGCTGGGGTCGATGGGCCTCGGGTGCGCATTACCTTCGGTGCCCCGGTGGTGTGTTGCGGCGCCGAGGCGGTGGGAGGCGAGGCGGTGAATCCGGCGCCGTGGTGCGGCGAGCAAGCTGGGGTGGGCGGGTGAGCCGGGGCCTATTCTCGCCGAACCATCCACGGGTTCCCTGCCGAACCATCCACGGGTTGTTTGCTGGACCATTCCAGGGGTGCTTGCCGGACCATTGCACCGCTCATGCCCGCTGATGCTGGGGTCGATGGGCCTCGGGTGCGCATTACCTTCGGTGCCCCGGTGGTGTGTTACGGCGCCGAGGCGGTGGGAGGCGGGTCGGTGAAATCGGGTTGGCGGCCGGGTGGTGGGATCAGGGTTTGCGGGCGAGGACGCAGAACTGGGAGACCTCTTGCCGGGCGTCGAAGTCGTCGGGCTCGGGACGCCACTGCGAGCACGACACCACGCCCGGCTCGAGGATCTCCAGCCCTTCGGCGAAGGCGGCCAAGTCGCTGGAGGTGCGCAGTGTCATCGGCGCCGACCCGGCCTCGTTCCAGCGCTGGACCGCCTCGATCATGGCGTCGCCGTGGACCTCCGCGGTGGGGTGGGCGATCGCCAGGTAGCTGCCGGAGGGAATCGCGTCCACGAGGTGCTTGACGATCGCCATGGCCTTGGCGGTGTCGACGATGAAGTTCAGGCTCCCGAGGAGCATCAGCCCCACAGGCCGGGTGAGGTCGAGCGTGCGGGCGGCCTGCTTCAGGATCATTTCCGGGTCGTTGAGGTCGGCCTCGATGTAGTCGGTGACGCCTTCGGGCGTGCCCACGAGCAGGGCGCGGGCGTGGGTCAGGACGATCGGGTCGTTGTCCACGTACACCACACGGCACTCTGGGGCGACCGACTGCGCCACCTCGTGGGTGTTGTCGGCGGTCGGCAGCCCGGTGCCGATGTCGAGGAACTGGCGGATGCCCGCCTCGGCGACCAGGAACCGGACGGCCCGGCCGAGGAACGCGCGGTCGGCGCGGGCGGAGTCCACGAGATCGGGCATCACGGTGAGGATCTGCTCGGCCACCTCGCGGTCGGAGGCGAAGTTGTCCTTGCCGCCCAGCCAGTAGTTCCAGACTCGGGCCGAGTGCGCCACCGTAGGATCGATCTTCGCCTGCTGCCCCTGATCGGGGAGGGGGGTGCTGTTGCTCACGGGGGTAGCAGCCCTTTCCGCTTCACTCCGTTGTGATCGTTCACACGTCAGCGTAGCGCCAGGTGCGAGGATCTTGGCGGCATTCCCGGCTACGTTCATATTTCATCAGGAGCGAGACCGGAACCCATACGTAGGGATTAATCGGGATTTGGTGGGCGTACGGCATGGAGAAGTGGCGTGCCGATCGCCTGGTCCTCCCTGAAGCTCTGGTCCTCTCCGAGGCCTTGGTCCTCTCCGAGGCCTTGGTCCTCTCCGAGGCCTTGGGCCTCCCCGAAACCCTGGCCTCTGGTCATGCGGACGGCGCGGTCACCCGTTGCCACTGGGGGTCGCGGTACAGCACCACCGACGGCCCCCGGAGCAGCTCGTCCGGAGCGGAGAGCATGACCAGCTCGCCGGCGGCCTCAAGCTCGCGGAGCACGTCGCGTACGCGGGGCCCGACGGGAAGGCGGCCCATCGGGAGGCCGAGGGCCAGGCGCGTCGCGTCGGCCACCTCCGACAGCCGGAACGGGCCGGTGAGGCCGTCGATCAGGCCGCGGACGAGCTCGACGGTGATGATCTGTTCGGCCTCGCTGTGGGCGACCTCCCACACGAGCTGGACGTTGCGCCGGCCGGTGGCTGCGCAGGCGGGACAGCGGCGGACGAACCCGGGCACGATCTCCTCGTCCGCGGATCCGAGGCACGCCGTGCACTGGTTGGTCTCCGTCGCGTGCAGCTCGGCGGCCATCCGGTTGGGGAGCGGGGTGCCGCACGCGCACTGGAAGGTGCGGAAGGCACCGCCCTGGACCAGGGCGAGGTCGTCGGCGTCCTCAGGGATCTCGTCCCACTGCGAGGTGATCGTATGCGTGGCCATCGCCAGCGACTCTACCGATCCCCCCGGTGCGGCGATCGCATAAGACCCCCAAAGCGGCGATATCCCGCCGTCCGGACGTGTCATGCCCCGATCGCACAGAAACCGTTCCGCGCCCGGTGAACCTGGCGCTCATCGTCCATTGACAAGCCGCGATCGCCGGGATTAGCGTCCGGATGCAGTCGAGTAAAACGTTTTACCCGCCGGTGCCCGCGCGCTGGCCGCGTAAGAGGAGATCGTCATGAGCACGGAGCCGACCCGGATCGCGCCGCCCGGCGCCAAGGTGGGGCTGGTCGCCGGAGGGCTCGGGGCCTACTGGCCCCAGTTCCCCGACCTGCTCCCTCAGCTCACCCGGTCGGCCGAGCGCGTGTCGGAGCGCATGCGGGCGCTCGGCTGCGACGTCGTGGACGTCGGCTTCATCTCCGACGCCCAGGAGGGCGCGGCCGCCGCCGAGCGGCTGCGCGAGGCCGGGTGCGACATCATCGTCGGATTCCTGACCACCTACATGACGGCCACGATGCTCCTCCCGGTCGCGCAGCGCAGCGGGGCGCCGGTGCTGCTGATCAACCTGCAGCCCACCGAGTCGATGGACCACGCCGCCTTCGACACCGGCCAGTGGCTGGCCTACTGCGGGGCGTGCCCGCTGCCGGAGATGGCCAACACCTTCATCCGCGCGGGCATCCCGTTCCGCTCGGTCTCCGGTCACCTCGAAGACGAGCGGGCCTGGGCCAAGATCGGGCGCTGGGTGCGGGCGGCGGGGGTGCGAGCGGCGCTTCGGCGCGGCCGCCACGGCCTGATGGGCCATCTGTATCCCGGCATGCTCGACGTCGCCACCGATCTGACGCTGGTGCCGGTCAACTTCGGCGGCCACGTCGAGGTGCTGGAGTTCGACGACCTGCGGGTGCGGGTCGAGAAGGTCGCAGAGTCCGAGGTCAAGGAGCGCATGGACCTGGCCGGGGACATCTTCGAGCTCGACGAGTCGGTCAACGAGGAGGACTTCGCCTGGGCCGCCCGGGTGTCGGTCGGGCTCGACCGGCTCGCCGACGACTTCGCGCTCGACAGCCTGGCCTACTACCACCGCGGCCTGGACGGCGAGGTCCACGAGCGGCTCGGCGCCGGCATGATCCTCGGAGCCTCGCTGCTCACCGCGCGGGGCATCCCGGCCGCCGGCGAGTACGAGCTTCGCACCTCCCTGGCCATGCTGATCATGGATCGGCTCGGCGGCGGCGGGTCCTTCACCGAGTTCCAGGCGCTCGACTTCACGCGCGGCCACGTCGAGATGGGCCACGACGGACCCGCCCACCTCGCGATCAGCGCCCGGCGTCCCCTGCTCCGCGGCCTCGGCGTCTACCACGGCAAGCGGGGGTTCGGGGTGTCGGTGGAGTTCGACGTCGCCCAGGGCCCGGTCACCGCGTTCGGCATCCGGCACGGGCGCGACGGGCGGTTCGCGTTCGTGGTCTCCGAGGGCGAGGTCGTCGACGGGCCGCACCTCAAGATCGGCAACACCACCTCCCGGGTCGACTTCGGCTGCGACCCGGGCGAGTGGACCGACGCCTGGAGCGCCACCGGCATCTCCCACCACTGGGCCCTCGGCACCGGCCACCGCACCGCCGACCTGCGCGCCCTGGCCGACCTGATGGACGTCGAGCTCGTCGAGGTGCGGCCGTGAGCCGCCGCCCGGGGCTCGCGGGGCCACCCGGACTCGTGGAAGCGGGGCCGTGACCCGCCGGACGGCGGCTCTGCCGCCGATCATCAGGCCTGCTCCTCTTTTCCGGGCGGCATGATTTCATTGAAGACATGGCGAATCCGGCAATTCTGACCGTTGACGACGACCCGGCCGTCTCACGGTCGGTCGCCCGTGATGTCCGGCGCCGTTACGGCGACCGTTACCGCGTGGTGCGAGCCGATTCCGGCGAGGCCGCCCTGGAGGCGCTGCGCGAGATCAAGCTACGTGGTGAGCAGGTCGCCGTCCTGCTCGCCGACTACCGCATGCCCCAGATGAACGGGATCCAGTTCCTCGAGGCCGCGATGGACATCTTCCCGCGGGCCCGTCGCGTCCTGCTGACCGCGTACGCCGACACCGACGCGGCCATCGACGCCATCAACATCGTCGACCTCGACCACTACCTGCTGAAGCCGTGGAACCCGCCGGAGGAGAAGCTCTACCCGGTGGTCGACGCCATGCTCGACGCCTGGATCGCCGCGCCGGACGAGGCGATCAACGAGACCCGCGTCGTCGGGCACCGGTGGTCGGCCCCCTCGTTCGCGGTGCGGGACTTCCTCGCCCGTAACCTCGTGCCCTACCGCTGGCTGCTGGCCGACGAGGCCGAAGGCGGCCGCCTGCTCTCGGCGGCGGGCCTGTCGGTCGACGAGGTCCCGCTGGTGGTCACGCCGGACGGCACCTCGCTGGTCAGGCCCAGCGAGGCCGAGCTGGCCGCGCACGTCGGCCTGACCACCACCCCGGCGGAGGAGTTCTACGACCTGGTGGTCGTCGGCGCCGGCCCCGCCGGGCTGGGCGCGGCGGTGTACGGCGCGTCGGAGGGGTTGCGCACCGTGCTGCTGGAGCAGCGCGCGACCGGCGGGCAGGCCGGGCAGAGCAGCCGCATCGAGAACTACCTCGGCTTCCCCGACGGGGTCTCGGGCGCGCAGCTCACAGACCGGGCCCGCAGGCAGGCGCTCCGGTTCGGCGCCGAGATCCTCACCACCCGCGAGGTCGTCGCCCTGCAGGCCGGGGGGTCGACGCGGCTGCTGCGCTTCGGCGACGGCTCGATGATCGCGGCCCACACGGTCGTGCTCGCCACCGGGGTCTCCTATCGCATGCTGGAGGCACCTGGCCTGGCCGAGCTGACCGGCCGGGGCGTGTTCTACGGCTCCGCGGCGACCGAGGCCCCGAGCTGCGCCGGGCAGGAGATCTACATCGTGGGCGGCGCCAACTCCGCCGGGCAGGCGGCCGTGCACTTCTCCCGGTACGCCAAGCGGGTGCACATCCTCATCCGCGCGGGCGACCTGCGGCGGTCGATGTCGCAGTATCTGATCGCCCAGATCCAGGAGATCGACAACATCGAGGTCCACCCGCACAGCCAGGTGGTGGCGGCCGAGGGCGACGGCCACCTGGAGCGGCTGTCGATGTGCGACCCCCGCTCCGGGGAGATCCGCACGGCCGACACCTCGTGGCTGTTCATCTTCATCGGCGCCGAGCCGCGCACCGAGTGGCTCGACAAGGCGGTCGCCCGCGACCAGCGGGGGTTCGTGCTCACCGGGCCCGACCTGCTCGCCGACGGTCAGCGGCCGCCGGGCTGGTCGCTTCCCCGCGACCCCTACCATCTGGAGTCCAGCATGCCGGGCGTCTTCGCCGCGGGCGACGTACGGGCCGACTCGGTCAAGCGCGTCGCGTCCGCGGTCGGCGAGGGCGCGATGGCGGTCTCGCTCATCCACCGTTACCTGGAGGCGCAATGACCGAGCCGGCAGACCTCGCCGGAAGCGGGCACATGAACGGCGATCGCCTGACCGCCGATGAGCTGCGCACCCTGTTCCTGCTCGAGTCGCTCGACGACGCGCAGCTCGCCAGGTTCGTCGAGGAGGGCCGTGTCGAGCGCTGGCCGGCCGGCACCACGGTCTACAAGGAGGGCGAGCCCGCCACCTGCTTCTACCAGTTGCTCAACGGAGCGATCGCGCTGACCCGGCGCATCCAGGGCGACGAGGTCGAGGTCACGCGCACCGAGCAGCGAGGCGCCTACGCGGGCGCCATGCAGGCCTACCTCGGCGACCGGATCGGTCAGAACTACTCCAGCACCCTGCACGCCGTCAGCGACGTCGAGCTGTTCACCCTGCCCTCGAAGGTCCTGGCCAAGTCGCTGCGCGAGTGGTTCCCGATGGCGACGCACCTGCTGGAGGGCATGTTCTTCGGCATGCGCGCCAGCCAGACGATCGTCGGGGAGCGCGAACGGCTGCTCGCGCTCGGGTCGCTGTCCGCCGGGCTGACCCACGAGCTGAACAACCCCGCCGCGGCGGCCGTACGGGCCACCGCCGTGCTGCGCGAGCGGGTCGCCGGCATGCGTCACAAGCTGGCCATGATCGCCGACGGACGGCTGGACGGCACCCGTCTGCACGACCTGGTCGAGCTCCAGGAGGACGCGGTCAAGCGGGCCGCGAGCGCGGCTCCGCTGTCGGTGATGGCCACGGCCGACGCCGAGGACCGGCTCGGCGACTGGCTCGACGACCACGACGTCACGGGAGGGTGGGAGCTCGCGCCCACGCTGGTGGCCGGTGGCATCGACGTGCCGTGGCTGGAGCAGATCACCGGCGCCGTCGGAGGGGAGAACCTCGAGGCCGCCGTGCGCTGGCTCACCTACACGATCGAGACCGAGCTGCTGATGGGGGAGATCGACGACGCCGTCACCCGCGTCTCCACGCTGGTCTCCGCGGCCAAGCAGTACTCCCAGCTCGACCGGGCCCCGTACCAGACCATCGACGTGCACGACCTGCTCGACGCCACGCTGACGATGATGCAGGCCAAGACACCCGAGGGGGTGCGGACGGTCAAGGAGTACGACCGCACGGTGCCGCAGATCCCGGCGTACGCCGCCGAGCTCAACCAGGTGTGGACCAACCTGATCGACAACGCCTTCGGGGCGATGCGCGAGAAGGGCGGCACCCTCACCCTGCGCACGGGGCACGACACCGAACGCGTCTACGTCGAGATCGCCGACACCGGACCGGGCATCCCCGCCGCGATCCGGCCCCGGATCTTCGAGCCGTTCTTCACCACCAAGGCGGTGGGCGAGGGTACGGGCCTTGGCCTGGACATCTCATATCGGATCATCGTGAACAAGCACCACGGGGACATCAAGGTCGAGTCCTCGCCGGGGGACACCAGGTTCCGGGTGTTCCTGCCGATCACGCCCGACTAGGTCGTGCCCGGCCCGTCCAGAGCCTCGGTGGTGAGCTGGGGGAAGACCTTGGACACCTTGGCGGTGAGGTAGTCGCCGTAGGTGCCGGTGAACGCCCGCAGTTCCTGGCCGTCCCAGCGGGGACGGCCACCCTCGCGCTGCGGCATCGACGGGAGCGGTGGCACCTCGGCGTCCCAGGCCGGGTCGAAGAAGATCGGGAACGACAGGCGGCCGCGGCCGCTGAGGTTGCGCACCCGGTGGGGTGTCGAGCGGTAGTAAGACCCGGTCAGCCGGTCGAGCATGTCGCCGATGTTGCACACGAACGTGCCCGGGATCGGGGGCGCGTCGATCCAGCCGTTCCGCGTGTGCACCTGGAGGCCGCCGTTGCCGTCCTGGAGCAGCAGGGTCAGCAGGCCGTAGTCGGTGTGCTCGCCCACACCCCAGTCGCTCGCGCCCGGCGGGGCTGGCGGGTAGTGGAATATGCGGAACAGCACGGTGGGGTCGGCGGTGTAGCCGGAGGCGAAGTAGTCCTCCGCCAGGCCGAGGCTCAGGGCGATCCCGCCCATCACGCCCTGGGCGACGCCGGTGAGCGTGTCGAGGTAGGCCCCCACGGCCTCGCGCAGCTCCGGCACCTCCGCGGGGAACAGGTTGCGGCCGTGCAGGGGGCGCGGGTCGCCGGGCGCCGATTCGGTGCCGAAGTAGAGGCCTTCCTTCAGGTCCGGCCGTCCCGAGGTCAGCTCCGCGCCGACGGGGAAGTATCCGCGCCAGGCCCGGCCGCCCCGGTCCATCGAGATCTCCATCTTCCGCTCCAGCGGGAGCGCGAAGAAGCGGCGCGCGGCGGCGTCCAGTTCGCCGACGAGCCCATCGGGCACGCCGTGGCCGGTGAGGTAGAAGAAGCCGCTCTCACGGCAGGCGGTCCCGATCGCCGCCGCCGCGGCCCTGCCGCCGGGCGAACCCGGCCGCACCAGGGCCGACACGTCGATGACCGGCAGTGACTCGCTCACGTCCCTTTCTTACCAAATCCCGGCGCACGCCCGCATCGCGCGACGGCGACCGGCGACGTCCACGCCAAGGCGGGCGGCGCGCCCTGACCGTCCCCGCCACGGCGACGACCCGCTCACGGGGGCCCGCCGGGGGCGGGGTCCTCCACCAGTCGCACCGCGGGCACGGGCCGCCTGACCTGCTCCTCCCGGCCCGGCGGCGGGAGCAGGTGGGCCGCCGCCCGGCGCAGTGCCAGCCCGTAGGCGCGTCCCGAGCCGTTGGGGCTCAGCGCCACGATGGAGGAGCCGAGCGCGTCCGCGGCGCCGGGCGCGAGGTCGGAGACCGTCGCCTGCTCGCCGGCGCAGGTGAACAGGCGCACCACCTGCTCGCCGGAGCGGTCCGGGTCCACGTGCTGCACGATGGTGATCTGCACGGTGAACCCGCCGGCGTTGCGCAACTCGGCGATGTCCGCCATGTGGGTGGTGGAGCTGCTCGGATGCTCGCGCTCGCACCACCAGGGGCAGGCGGAGAGGGCGCGGACGGGCAGGGTCCGGACGGCGGCCGTGGCATTGGTCATGGATGTTCTCCTGCCGTAGTTCGAGTGCCCGCGCGCCGGCGACCGCGCGTGCGAACCGGGCGGCTTGCACGCGCGTCCACCGACTCGCACCCCGGTTCAGTGACGGATACGCAGGCCGGGCTCCGGTAGTTCACCAAGATCGGCGACTGATCGTGAATCGCTCGGCGGCCACACCGGCGGCACGGTCCACCGGGGCGCCGGCGGCACCCCGCGGCACCGCCGCACCGGGCGCCGCCGCACCGGCCGCCCGCCGGAGGCTTCCTTGACGCTGGCCACTTCTGTAAGTAAGGCTTATTAATAGTTGCCTACGCTCGCGGAGGACGTCATGAGCCTCGTCCCCTCCGGCCCGGCCCGCCTGCGTGCCCGTTCGCGGCTCGCACGCCTCGCCGGAGCGGTCCTGCTCGCGGCGGGCGCCGGCCTGGTGCTGGTCACGGAAGCCTCGCCGGCCGCCGCCGCCTCCTCCATGAACGACCTGCTGCCCGCCCCCGTCTCCGTGACGCCCACGCCCGGTACGGTCTACACGCTGCGGCCCGGCGCGGGCGTCTTCACCGAGGCCGGCTCCGCCGCCGCGGCGAACGTGGGCGCCTACCTGGCGGCCATACTGCGCCGCTCCACCGGATACGCCCTGCCGGTCGCACCGGCGCCGGCAGGTGCTCCCGCCTCGGGCATCTCGCTCCTGCTGGCGGGGGCCGACTCCAGCGTGGGCACCCAGGGATACCAGCTCGACGTCACCGCCGGCACGGTGGTCATCAGAGCGCGGACCGCGAACGGGCTCTTCAACGGGGTGCAGACACTGCGCCAGCTCCTGCCCGCCGAGATCGAGAGCGCCACGGTCCGGCCCGGCCCGTGGACGGTCCCGGGCGGTCGCGTGGTCGACCACCCGCGCTTCGCCTACCGGGGCGCGATGCTCGACGTCGCCCGGCACTTCCACCCGCCGGCGACGGTCAAGCGGTACATCGACCGGATCGCGCTCTACAAGGTGAACCATCTGCACCTGCACCTGTCGGACGACCAGGGCTGGCGGATCGTCATCGACGGATGGCCGCGTCTGGCCACGTACGGCGGCAGCACGCAGGTCGGCGGTGGCGCGGGCGGCTACTACACCAAGGCGCAGTACCAGGACATCGTCGCGTACGCGGCGCAGCGGTACGTCACGATCGTGCCGGAGATCGACATGCCCGGGCACACCAACGCCGCGCTCGCGTCGTACGCCGAGCTGAACTGCGACGGGGTCGCGCCACCGCTCTACACCGGCACCGACGTCGGGTTCAGCTCGCTGTGCACGACCAAGGAGAACACCTACTCCTTCGTCGGCGGGGTGCTGTCCGAGCTCGCGGCCATGACCCCAGGCCCCTACCTGCACATCGGCGGGGACGAGGCCGCCGCGACCTCGCCCACGCAGTACGCGGCGTTCACGAACCGCGTCCAGCCGCTGGTGACCGGCGCCGGGAAGACCGTCATGGGCTGGCACCAGCTGGGAGCCTCGGCCGTTCAGCACTCTCCTGGCCGCGTCGTGCAGTACTGGGGCCTGACCACCTCCGACTCGCTGGTGACCTCCGCGGTGTCGCGAGGCGCGCGCGTCGTCATGTCCCCGGCCGACAGGGCGTACCTGGACATGAAGTACAACGCGCAGACCCCGTTGGGGCTGGACTGGGCGGGCCACATCGAGGTGCGGAAGGCCTACGGCTGGGACCCCGGTTCGTACCTGAGCGGCGTGCCCGCCTCCGCCGTGCTGGGTGTCGAGGCGCCCCTGTGGAGCGAGACGATCGTCACCGAGGACCACATCGAGTACATGGCGTTCCCGCGCCTGCCCGCCATCGCCGAGCTGGGGTGGTCGCCGTGGGCGACGCACGACTGGAACGCCTTCCGGCTCCGGCTCGGCGCCCAGGGCCCGCGCTGGACGGTCATGGGCATCGGCTTCTACCGCTCCCCGCAGGTGCCGTGGAGCCCCTAGGCCTCCGGCGGGATCAGCCGCCGGTCCAGTGGACGGTCCAATCGGTGCCCTGGAGGAACTCGGCCAGGAGCCGTACCGGCTTGCCGGTCAGATCCACGACGCGGAGCCGGGGGGGATCGGTCCCCTTCTCGTACACGGCGAGGTGGTCGGTGTTGAACCAGAACCAGATCTGGCCTCCGGCGGGCAGCGGAAAGGTGGCCTTGCGCTTGCCGGTGACCGCGTCCAGCACGCAGGCGGTGTTCCCCTTCCCCGGGCACAGGCCGGCGACCAGCCCTCCGGTGGAGAACTTCGGGCCGTCCTCGGCGGGCACCCGCAGCCCTTTGATGGTGCGCTGGAAGGCGCCGTTCAGGTCGTAGAGCCGGATCTCGTCCTTGCCCGCCGCCCGGGCGGCCGTGGTGTCCCCAGGACCCCACAGGTAGTTCCCGCGGCCGGTGCCGCGTTCGTCGATCCGGTTGACCGTGGCCTTGCGCGTCCGCCGGTCGACGACGACGAACCCGACACTGTTCGCCTCGTCGTCACGAGTGTCGTAGAGGGTCAGCAGCAGGCGGCCGCTGTCGTCGGACCAGAGCAGGCCGCGCACGGCGAGCGGCCTGTCCACCGTCGGCACCCAGATCTCCCCGCCCAGGGTGCGGTCGGTGATGCGGACGTGGTTGGGGTTCTGGTGCACGTACTTCGGAAGCTCGTGGAGACCCGCCATGCTCGTCCCATCCGGGGAGACCTGGAGCAGCATGCGTTCGCCGATCGTACGGAAGGCGTCGGTGCCGGGTGAGCGCCAGGCCGCGGTGAACCGCAGATCGGGGCCCCTGTCGATGAAGGACGTGAGCCGTAGCGGGTCGGAGGGGTGCTCGTACAGCTTGGCCCCGAGTTCCGCCACGGTGACCTCATGGGTGGGCTTCGCCGGAGCGCCGCTGGAGGCGATCGAGATCGACGGGGATGGGGAAGGCGACGGCGAGGGTGTGCCGGACGCGGGGATGACCCGGTAGGCCAGCCCGCCGATCAGGAGCACGGCGATGACGGCGATCACGGCGCCGAGCCCGCGCCGCCGCCGGGGGGGAGCGGTGGGCTGCGCCGCGTAGGTGCTGCCCGCTTCCAGCTCCTCCTGCCCGGCCGCCCTGGCCGGCGCCTCGGGGGGCCGGCCGAGGAGCTGGAGCAGCACCTGCCTGGTCATCGGCCTGGCCTCGGGGTCCTTGGCCAGGCAGGTGGCGACCAGGTCGCGCAACTCGCCGTCGAGCCCGCCGAGATCGGGTTCGGCGTGCAGGATCCTGCGCAGGATCGCCGGAAGGGAGTCGGTGCCGAACGGGGGATGCCCCGTGGCCGCGAAGGTCATGGTGCAGGCCCAGGCGAACAGGTCGGCGGCCGGGCCGACCGGGTCCTCGCCCAGCTGTTCCGGTGCCATGTACGACGGGGTGCCGATCGGCCCGCCCTCGGTGGCCTCTCCACCGGCCTGGCGGGCGATGCCGAAGTCGATCACCCGTGGGCCGTCCCGGCTCAGCAGCACGTTCGCCGGCTTGAAGTCGCGGTGCACCACTCCCGCGCGGTGGATGGCGGCCAGCGCGGTGATCGTGCCGACCGCGAGCCTGTGCAGCTCCCGGCCACGCAGCGGGCCGCGCTCGGCCACCGCCTGCTGCAGGGTCGGGCCTTCGATGTACTCGCTGACGATGTACGGCACGGTTCCGGCGACCCCGGTCTCCAGCACCTGCGCCGTGCAGAAGGAGGCGACCTTGGGGAGCACCTCCGACTCGCGCCGGAACCGGAACACCGAGGCGGTGTCCGGCGAGGCGTGGAGCATCTTGATCGCCACGGGATCGCCACCCGCGGACTCGGCGAGGTAGACGACGCCCTGACCGCCCGCCCCGAGCCTGCCCACGATGCGGTAGGCACCCAGGCGGACGGGATCGCCGGCGTGTAGCGGGGTCGCGCCCGACATCCCGCTCAGCCTCGCGTGTAACGCACGTCGACCAGGGCGGACGCGGGCGCGCGAACCTCCGCCAGCACCCGCGCCACCTTTCCGGCGAAGTCCCGCGCCACCACCCGATGAACGCCGTCCTCCCGGGACACCTCGATGAAGTGACGCTCGTCGTACCAGCCGATGAGCGAGCCACCGCCCGTGGCGGGGATGGTCGCGACCCGTTGGCCGGTCGCGGTCCGCCACACACAGATCACGGGAGTCTGCCCGCAGCCGCTGGTGGCGAACAGCTCACCGGAGGGGGAGAACCAGTCGCCGTTGCCCGTGGGGCTGCCCACCCAGTGCATCAGCCTGATCGGCTGTCCCGACAGGTCCCGGAACCGCAGGCCCTGTGTCAGGTTGGCGGTGACGTAGCGCGCGGCCACCGAGCGGCCGTCAGGCGCCCACCGGTAGAGGGGAAGGAACGAGTTCGGGTCGATCGCCGAACCGGCCGACTTGACCTCCTCGGCGTCCGAGGTGGGCACGAACACCGAGGTCCGCGCCCGCACGTCGATGATCACGAATCCGGCCGCGTAGACGGTGTTGGTGTCCTTCCCCTTGCCCTTCTCCTGCTTCACGGCCGTGATGACCACGCTGTCACTCTGCCGGGACCAGGCGAACCCGAAAGTGACATAGGGAAGGCGCAGGGCGGGCACGGTGAACCGGGCGCCGGTGAGGTGGTCGGTGAAGGCGACGTCCAGCTGGTTCGACGTGGCGAGGAACAGGCTGTCCAAGGTGGCGAGCCACCGGCCGTCCGGAGACAGCTCCGCCAAGGTGTTGGGGAGGCCTACCTCCTCGAAGGCGCCGGTCTTGGGATCGCGGGCGTAGGAGGCGCTGGAGCTTTCATCCTTGCTCCCATCGTTGACGCGGATGGAGCCCAGGCGGACCGGGTCGGCCGGATCCTCGTACACGGTGCCGAGCCCGCCGGGGAGGGTGACCGCGGTTCCCCGCGGGAGCGGGGAGAGGGGGCCGGACGGTACGGCCCGGGGCGTCCACGAGGCGCCGGCACTCGTAGGGGCGGTCGCCGGTCGCCGGTCGCCGGCGGTGCGGAGCGTGACGGCCGCGGAGACGCCCCCGGCGACCAGGGCGAGGACCAGGCCCGCCGCGAGCGGCAGGACGACACGGCGCAGACCCGATCGCGGGCGCGCCGCGGCCCGCGGAGCGACGACGGAGTCGGGGACGGCGGTTTCCAGCACGTGGGAGTGCCCGATCAGCCGCAGCAGCGCGTCCTCGGCGGACGGACGCTGGTCCGGCTCCCTGACCAGGCAGTCGGTCAGCAGATCGCGCAGGGCCCCCTCCTCGAGCGCGCCCAGGTTGGCGGCCGCGTTCGACAGCCGCTTGATCGTCGCGGTGATCGAGCCCGCGTCGAACGGGTCCCTGCCGGTGGCGGCGTAGGCCATCACCGCCGCCCAGGCGAACAGGTCCGCGGGCGGGCCGGGCCGGTGCCCTTCGAGCTCCTCCGGCGCCCGCCACGACAGGGCGCCGGCACTGAGCGGATTGGTCTCGTGGGCCGAGGAGGACATGTCGTGGTGTTCGGGACCGGGGTAGGCGAGGCGAGGCCCGTCCGGCCCGAGCAGGACGCGGCTCGGCCGGATGCCGACGTGGTCGATCCCGGCCCGGTGGAGGGCGGCCAGGGCGGTGACGGTGGCGATGGCCAGGCGCTGCAGCGCCGCGCCGGAGATGGGCCCGCGGTTCTGGATCTCCGTGGGCAGGGCGGGCCCGTCGACGTGCTCACCGGCCACGTAGTCCGGGCCGACGTCCAGTACGTGAGCGGTGCCCACCGTGGACGCCTGGCGTAACCGGTCGAGCCATGACGAGGGGTCCGCCGGCCGCCGCGCCGGGGGATCGGCGTAGTGCCGGACCACCACCCGCTCCCCCGAGGGGGACTCGGCGAGGTAGGTCGCGACGGAGCAGCAACTCGCCGACAGGCGCTTCACGACCCGGTAGGGGCCGATGCGGCCGGGGTTCTCCGAGGCGGTCGCATCGGCGGGAGTCGGCGTGCTCATCGGTCCGCCCTGGTGAAGAAGAGATCGGGAGCGTCGTCGGAGGCCTTGATCGTCGCCATCGTCCGCTGCGGCCGTCCGAGGAAGTCCATGACGAGGATCCGGTGCGGGTCCTTGCTCGGATCGAGCACCAGCACGTGGTTCTCGTCGTACCAGCCCCAGAACTCCGCGTAGTCGAAGGTGACGCTGAACGACGCACGCCGGACACCGGTGCCGGTCTCCCAGGCGCAGTAGGTGCCGCCGCTCGGGCACAGGGTCAGGAACTGCCTCCCGGAAGGGGAGAACATCCGGCGGCCGGTGCTGAAGCCCACCCAATCCATGGTGCGCACCTCGCGTCCGGCCAGATCGCGGATCCGCATGCCGTAGTCACGCTCGGTCTTGTACGACACGGTGACTCCGGAGCCGTCCGGCAGCCACGCGTAGACTCCCTCGCCGCGCTGGGTCTCCTCATCGGTGTCGACCTCGGTCATCGTGCGCCGCCCGACGTCGACGACGACGAAACCGGTGGGCACCTCGTCCTTGCCGGAAGTGAGGGTGAGCAGGAGGCGCCGGGCGTCGCGGTCGAACACCGGCCGCCGGGCGGAGGCCGGAACGGCGACCGAGAAACGCCCGCTCCCGTCGCGGTCGACGAACACGACGGTTCCGGAGTCCGCACCGTCGCCGAGGAAGGCCAGCCGGGAACCGTCCGCCGCGGACGTCACGTCCTTCGCGGACAGCCCGGCGGGGGTGAAACGCGTAGTGCCGACGGCTCGCACATAGGCGCCGCCCTTACCGCGGTAGGCGACGAACCGCTGAGGATCGGCGGGATTCTCGTGAAGTGTCGCATCGATGCCGGGAAGGGACACCTTGCTGGTGACCTCCGGAGGAGCGACCGGCCGGGGCGCGGTGGCCGCCAGGTTGAGCGACGGCGTCGGCGTGGTGGCCGGGGCCCGGGGGGCGGCCTGTATGGAGCCGGCGGCCAGGAGATGGCCCGCGGTCGCCGAGGCCGCGATGACGACCAGGGCGCCGGCGCCGAGCAGCAGCCTCCGCGGCCAGGGGCCGGGCACCGGATCGGGGGCCGTCACACCGGGCGGTGGTTCCCCCGCGATCGTCAGCATGGAGTGGCCGACCAGCCCGAGCAGGGCGTCGGCCGCCGCGGGCCGCTCGGCCGGGTCTTTGTCCAGGCAGGCGGCCGCGACCCCGCGCAGGTGGTCGTCCAGCGCATCGAGGTCGGCCTGTCCCCGCATCACCAGGTTGATCGTGGCCGCCGTCGAGCCGCCGTCGAAGGCGTCGTGGCCGGTCGCCGCGTAGACCAGTGTGGCGGCCCAGGCGAACAGGTCCCCCGGCGGTTCCGGCTCGGGACTTTCGAACCGTTCGGGAGGGAGATAGGCGATGGACGCCAGCGCGCGGGTGGACCCCTCGCCGTCGACCGGCATCGCCTGCGCCATGCCGGACCCCGACACGCGCACGCCGTCAGGTCCCAGTAGCACGTTCCCGGGGTGCAGGTCACCGTGGGCGATGCCCGCCTGGTGCAGAGCGACCAGCGCGGTCATCGTGGAGATGGCCATCCGGTGCAGCGCCGTCTCGCGTAGCGGCCCGTCGCGCTCCACCGCCTCGCGCAGGGACACCCCGTCCACATGCTCGCTGACGATGTACGGCCGGCCGTCCTGCACTCCGGAGGAGATCGTCTGCACGATGGAAGAGACCGACACGACCGCGAGCTTCCTGACCGCCTCGGATAATCGCCCGGACGCGTCGTCGGGCACCACGCCGTCGCGCATCCACATGACATCGACCCGGTCCCCTGAGGGGTCCTGCGCAAGGTAGACACATGCCGCGTCGTCCTCGCGAAGCCGGGCTACCAGTGAATATCCACCGATCTCTGTGGGATCCGACCGGCTGAGCGGAGCATCCGTGATCATTCGCCGCCTGCTCCAGTGGGAGCTTGCTCTCCAATGTCATCAACGAGCATAGGGCTTGCCGGGCGTGGAACGCACCCTGAGGTGGAGCGCGAAAGGCGCGACGCCGCTGTGATTTTCAGCGCCTCGGGCGCTGGCCCCAGGGGAGTTGATTCGCCCACCTGGGACGGTCCGAGCGCCGGGAAGTGGGCGGAATCCAGGCGTTGACCGGGCCGCGCGTACGATCTGGTGGGACCGCCGCGCACCATGCGAGCGGGTACGACCACGAGGAGCCGGACATGTCCCTGGACGACTTCGAGCGCCATCCCCTGCTGTTCGGCCCCAGCCCGGTCCATCCGCTCGACCGGCTCAGCCAGCACCTCGGCGGAGCCCGGGTCTGGGCCAAGCGTGAGGACTGCAACAGCGGCCTGGCCTTCGGCGGCAACAAGACGCGGAAGCTGGAGTACTTCGTCCCCGACGCGCTCCGGCAGGGCGCGGACACCCTGGTGACCATCGGAGGGGTGCAGTCGAACCACACCCGGCAGGTGGCCGCGGTGGCGGCCAAGGTGGGGCTGAAGGCCAGGCTCGTGCAGGAGAGCTGGGTCGACTGGCCCGATCCGGTCAACGACAAGGTGGGCAACATCCTGCTGTCCCGCATCATGGGCGCCCATGTGGAGCTCGTCGACGCCGGCTTCGGCATCGGCTTCAAGGACAGCTGGAACCAGGCCTTGGAAGAGGTCCGGGCCGCCGGTGGCACGCCGTACGCCATCCCGGCCGGCGCCTCCGACCATCCGCTCGGCGGCCTGGGGTTCGCCAACTGGGCGCGTGAGGTGCAGGTGCAGGAGCAGGAGCTCGGCGTCTTCTTCGACACCATTGTGGTCTGCACGGTCACCGGCAGCACGCAGGCCGGGATGATCGCGGGCTTCGCCGGGCAGGACCGTCCCCGCCGGATCCTGGGCATCGATGCCTCGGCACGAGCGGCCGAGACCCGCGCCCAGGTCGAGAAGATCGCTCGCGGCACCGCCGAGCTGATCGGGCTCGGCCGCGACCTGCGCGACGAGGAGATCACCGTCCTGGAGGGCTGGGCGGGGGACCGCTACGGCATCCCGGTCGCCTCCACGTTGGACGCCATCCGGCTCACCGGAGGACTCGAAGGGGTCATCCTCGACCCGGTGTACGAAGGCAAGTCGATGGCCGCGCTGATCGACCTGGTCCGCGACGGCGACATCCCCAAGGACTCCAACGTCCTGTACGCCCACCTCGGCGGCCAGCCGGCCCTGAACGCCTACAGCGGGCTCTTCCGCTAGCGTCCCGGCTGGGCCGGGTCGCCAGGTCGCCTGGTCGCATCCGCCTCGGCGATCCGGAGATCGGCGGAGCCGGGGACGCGGCTGGAAAAGGAGAATCCCCAGGTCGGTGACCTGGGGATTCGGTGGTGGTGGGCGATACTGGGATTGAACCAGTGGCCTCTACCGTGTCAAGGTAGCGCTCTCCCACTGAGCTAATCGCCCGTGCTGATCATCATTGCAGAGGTGGAGACGGGATTTGAACCCGTGTACGCGGCTTTGCAGGCCGCTGCCTCGCCTCTCGGCCACTCCACCGGGCGAGGCCTCGTCTCCACAAGGCCTCTCCGAGCGGACGACGGGATTCGAACCCGCGACCCTCACCTTGGCAAGGTGATGCTCTACCACTGAGCCACGTCCGCATGATCGGCCGGTGAACACCCGGCCTCACGCAGAGAACTCTAGCGAATCCCGGCCAACTCCCCAAACCGAAGCCGGCCGATCTGCTCCGCGTACCAGGTGATCCCGGCGACGTGTTCGGCGATCTGGCGCAGGGTCCAGTCGGGGTCGCGGGGAAGATCCCACGCGCTCTGATCGCCTCGATCCTGGGAGGGCGGTCACGTGATCGGCGCGGGACAAGGGGGAAGGGATCTTGGGCGGCGGGGGCGCCGGGTGCTCGTCCATGCTTCGATCCTGGTCGAACCATGTTTGGGCTACCGTCGAAACATGGTCGCCAACGACGCCGGCATCGCCCCGATGGCGTTCCTGGGCGCGCGCTGGAGTTGACCGACCTGGGCAGAAAAGGGCTGGCCGCGATGTTCTCCGGTAAGGGGCTAACATCCAATACGCCAGTTACCTAAGCGAGAGAGTGACACCATGCGCGACAACGAGGTCGTGAACATCGGTCCGGAACCGCTGAGCTTCGCCGACGTGATCCGCGTCGCCCGGCACGGCGCCGCCGTTCGCCTCACCGACGAGGCGGTCACGGCCATGGCCCGCGCCCGTGCCCGCGTGGACGAGCTCGCGGCGAGCCCCACCCCCGCCTACGGCGTCTCCACGGGGTTCGGCGCCCTCGCCACCCGGCACATCGACCCCGAGCTGCGCGCGCAGCTGCAGCGTTCCCTGGTGCGGTCGCACGCCGCGGGGTCCGGCCCCGAGGTGGAGACCGAGGTGGTCCGCGCGATGATGCTCCTGCGCCTGCACACCCTGGCCACCGGGCACACCGGAGTGCGGCCGTCCACCGCCCAGCTCCTCGCGGGGCTGCTCGGCGCCGGGATCACGCCGGTCGTCCACGAGCACGGAAGCCTCGGCTGCTCCGGCGACCTCGCGCCGCTCTCCCACGTCGCCCTCGCGCTCATGGGGGAGGGGCCGGTGCGCGACCGCGACGGCGAGCTGAAGACCGCCCGCGAGGCGATGAAGCCCGTGGGGCTGGAGCCGGTCGAGCTGGCCGCCAAGGAGGGCCTGGCCCTCATCAACGGCACCGACGGCATGCTCGGCATGCTGGTGCTGGCCCTCGACGACCTTTCCGCCCTTCTCAAGACCGCCGACATCAGTGCCGCCATGAGCGTGGAGGCCCTGCTCGGCACCGACCGCGTGTTCGCCGGGGAACTGCAGGCCCTGCGCCCCCATCCGGGCCAGGCGGCTTCCGCGGCCAACCTGCGGGCGCTGCTGCGCGACTCGGGGATCATGGCCTCCCACCGCGACGACACCTGCACCCGGGTCCAGGACGCCTACTCGCTGCGCTGCGCGCCCCAGGTCGCCGGGGCGGCCCGTGACACCGCCGCCCACGCCGCCACCGTGGCGGGCAGGGAGCTGGCCTCGGCCGTCGACAACCCCGTGGTGCTCGACGACGGCCGGGTCGAGTCCAACGGCAACTTCCACGGCGCCCCTGTCGGGTACGTGCTCGACTTCCTGGCGATCGCCGTGGCCGACGTCGCCTCCATGGCCGAGCGGCGCACGGACCGCATGCTCGACGTCTCCCGCAGCCACGGCCTGCCCGCGTTCCTGGCCGACGACCCGGGCGTCGATTCCGGGCACATGATCGCCCAGTACACCCAGGCGGCGATCGTCTCGGAGCTCAAGCGCCTCGCCGTGCCGGCCAGCGTCGACTCGATCCCGAGTTCGGCGATGCAGGAGGACCACGTCTCCATGGGCTGGTCGGCCGCGCGCAAGCTGCGCCGCTCGATCGACGGGCTCACGCGCGTGCTCGCCATCGAGGTCCTCACCGCGGCCCGCGCGATCGAGCTGCGCCGGCCGTTCGAGCCCGCTCCCGCGACCGGCGCCGTGGTCGCCGCCCTGCGTCAGGAGGTGCCAGGCCCGGGCCCGGACCGGTTCCTCGCCCCCGAGATCGAGTCGGCCGTCGCACTGGTCGGCGACCGCACCGTGCTGGCCGCCGCCGAGTCCGTCACCGGCCCCCTCGCCTGAGACCTGGCCTCCGGGGCCTCTCACGGCCCCCAGAGGCCGGCTCCCGTGGGTCTGTGACCTTCGGGTCGTTGCCGGGTGCCCGGCACCCGCTGTGGCGGGTACCGGGCGTACTTGGTCAGCCCCGCCGGATCCGCAGCGGGAAGGTGCCGGGACCGACGTCGCCGAGCGTGACGGTGTTGGCCGCGAGGTACTGGTCCAGGTACGGCGAGCGGTCGCCCTGCGTCGGCACGTCGGACCTCGGGGACTGCAGGTCCAGGCTCAGCCGCGCGTCGGAGATCCTGATCGTGTTGCCAGAGGGCACGTCCCGCCAGCGGCCGGAGTCGATGGTCCCGATCTGGACCCCCAGCCGGTGCCCCTCTTCGAAGGTCCAGTCGGCCGACTTCAGATCGAACGAGATCGTTCCTCTGTTCTCCAGCAGGGCGACGTTCTCGTCGAACATCGTCGCCGTGCCGTCAGGAGCGACGTCCCACAGGCGGACCATCACGTTCCCGCTCGTACTGGCGTTGAGCCTGATCTTGGGCGTACCGGTGATCCGGAGTGGCTGCGGGGCGGGCGTGGACCAGGTCCAGTAGCTGGTGGCGGCGGCGTCGCCCCGCTTGGCCGCGTTCTTCTCGGTGCCGGACAGCGGCTCGATCCGCGGTGCCCGCTCCATGTCCCAGCGGCCGTCATCCGCCGGGGCGGCCGTCGTGGTGGCACCGCCCTGGTCGAGGTACCGGCCGGAGGAGAGCCGCGCGCCGTACGACGCTGTGATCACAGGCCAGGTCGTCTGGGCGCGCCAGTGGCCGAGGCTGTCCTCGATGGCGTACGCCGGGTCGGTCACCGACGGATCGACGCCGCGGAGGTACTGGTCGTAGAACCGCATCACCTCGTCGAACCAGCCGGCACGACCCTGCAGCAGCCGGCCCTCGGCGTCGGTGTCGTTGCCCCGCACGTGCTCCCACTGGCCGAGCCATCCGCGTTCCCGGCCCCGGTGGTGGTCCAGGTAGACCTCCATGTCCTCAGGCTTGGTGTTGGGCTCGATGAAGCCCTGGGTCACGAACAACGGCGTGCGGGTGCCGGCGGCGTGGGCGGCCAGGTCGCGGGCACTCCAGTACGCCGAGTGCTCGTCGGGGTCGTTGTTGTTGGTGATGTTGTCGCTCAGGCACTCTGGATGGCTCACCTCGTACGCCGCGTTCGCCTTGTACCGGTCGCTGTCGTCGGCCATCGCGGGGATCGTCGCGATCGAGTTGTACGCCGCCGGCGTGCCGGTGACGTTGGGGCGCGCGACCTTGTTGCTGAACAGGTAGTTGTACATGTTCCAGACCGGCTCCTGCGCGACGACCGCCTTCAGGCTCCGCAGCTTGAGGTTGTTGCCCACCAGCCCGGTGACGGCGTCGTACGACTTGCCGTACATCGCGACCTTGCCGGTCGACCAGGGCTGGCCGGCCGCCCAGTCGATGGCGGCGCGGACGTCGGCCTGTTCGCCAGGTCCGACCCAGTCCAGGCACCCGGTGCTGCCGCCGAAGCCGCGCAGGTCGACCATCACGAAGGTGTAGCCGCGGGCCATCAGGCCGGCGCCGTCGATGAAGTCCTGGAAGCGAGCCGATGGCCCGACCCGGTCCCATCCCTCGGGACCCGTCTGCCCCGCGTGCGCGAAGTAGGGGCCCACCGAGAGGATCACCGGCGTCTTGGCTTCGGCCGGCAGGTGCGCCGGGCGCAGCACGTCGGCGTGCAGTTCGACACCACTGCCGTCCGAGGAGGGGAAGTACGCCTCCGTCCACGCGGCGCCCTCGGGAACCCGTGGGTTCTCCTCGTGTGTGACCGGGGCCCCGGCCGGCGCGGTCACCGCTCCGGCCTGGGCGGCCGCGGGCGATCCGCCCGCGGTGAGGGTGGCTAAGGTGACCAGCGCGACGGCCGCCGCGGCGGTCGACGCTTTCCCGCGAATGTTCATTGACACTCCCGTGACAGTGGCTGCCATGGGAGGCTAACGATTTTCACAGGGTTTGTCGCTACTTGACGTTTCAGGGTGGTCCGGGCAAAAGCCGCGCCTGGTGGATTTCCTGCCGTGGGAGCAATGGCGGACCACGGTTCCCGCCGAGGAGGCCGCCCTGGTGCGACCCTCGCGGCTGAGAGGTAGTCGCCGCATGCCTCCTCCTGTTGTGTCGTCTGCGAGACGAGCTACAGGAGGACTCGGATGACCTTGACCAGGCTACGGTCCCGTTTACGCGGGACGATGGGCATCTCCTTGGTGGTGAGCGTGGTCGGCACGCTCCTGCTGGCCGGGACGGCGGCGCCGGCCACCGCCGACGACGACCCGCAGGTGCTGGCCCGCCCCGGTTTCCAGCTTCCGGTACCGTGCGGCCAGCGGTGGACGACGTCGACCCATAGTGGGCACGCCAGTCAGTACATGGTGGACATGATCTCGCAGAGCGGCGCGACTCAGGGAACCCCCGTGCTGGCCTCCGCGGCCGGTCGGGTGACCACCTCGACCTTCTACAGCGACGCGGGCAACACCATCGTGATCGACCATGGAAGCGGCTGGGTCACGCGCTACCTGCACATGGCCGATCGGGCCGTCGGGGTCGGCGCCTCGGTGGGCCTTGGCCAGCGGATCGGCACCGTCGGCAACACAGGGAGCGCGACCACCGGATCCCACCTGCACTATGAGCAGAAGCTGAACGGCTCGGTCGTCCAGGCCATGGTGGCCGGGCACTACATCCCGGTGACGTGGTCCTACGGCCAGCACACGGAGACCAGCGGCAACTGCGGCGCCACGCCCGGCACGTACTCGGTGGACACCTTCGCCGCGGCACCGGGGTACTCCACCCCTGGTGGCACCCGTACCGGAACCCTGAACGCGGGAACGAACTACGTCTACTGCCGGACGTGGGGTCCGAACGTTCAGGTGGGGAGCGACTACAACCACTGGTGGCTGAAGACCGACCTGGACTCGGGAAACCCCTGGCAGAACCAGTGGGTCTCGGCCTACTACCTCGCGCGATGGGGCAACGACGAGGCCAAGGACAACAGCGGCCGCGACATCCCCGACTGCTGACGCCCCGCCGAGGGGCCTTTCAGGCGTCGGTGTGCGGGAGGAGCGCGAGGTGCTCCTCCCGCACGAGGTCGAACCGGAGGGCCTGCGAGACCAACGCCGCGCGCTGCCAGTCGGCCCGTCCCTCGCCACCTTGCTGACGGACCCGCAGCTTCGTCGTCGCGAGGTACTTGATGTGAAAGGCGACCGCGCTCGGGGTGAGGCCGGAGTCACCGAGCCGCTCGATGATCTGCGGGACCGTGGGGATCACCGGCGAGGACGGGTCGCGAAGCCGGGGCTCGCAGAGCGCGACGAGGACCAGGAAATACTTGGCGGTCGGGTCGAGTGTGAACGCCATGGAGGTCTTCACCCCGGAGGACCCGGAGGCCAGGGCGAGCGGGTCGAGGAACGAGTGCACCGGAGCGAAGACGAGGAAGGACGCGGGCGCCCTGCCCGCCGGGAGGATGACCCTGCCGAACTCGAACGGGATGGGCGCCTCGAGACGCCCCGGCGGCACCTTGACGAACTCGCCGCCGCCTTCGGGGTTCTCCACCACGTAGGTGTGGGCGCGGCTGAGGTTGGTGAGCGTCCAGTAGGTGTCGACGGCCCGGATGCGGCCCGCGAGCCGGGAGACCGCGGGATCGCCGAGCTCGATGTCCACCGGCACGCCGGGGACACCACGGCCGAAGGTCGCCTCCTCTCCCGGCCGGAGCTCCCATGAGCGCAGCTCGGCGCCGTTGCCGGCGTCGGTCTGGATCAAGATCGTCTGCATCTGCCCAACGTAGCGCGGCGGCACGACGCCGGCTTGACAAGTCGCGGTCATACCATAGATATGAATATGCCATTGACGAAACGCAACTCGTCTGAGTAAACAAAGCGGCATGGACGGTCCGGCGCGTGCGGGGCGCTATCGCATCGACGGACTGCTGGGCGACGGCGGCTTCTCCACCGTATGGCTGGGCTACGACGAAGAGCTGGACGCGTCGGTCGCCGTGAAGATACTGGGGACACACTGGGCCGGTCGCAAGGACGTCAGGAACCGCTTCCTCCAGGAGGCGCGGCTGCTGCGCCGGGCCGACTCGCACCTGCTCGTCCAGGTGTTCGACGTCGGTGAGCTGCCCGACGGCCGCCCCTACTTCGTCATGTCCCATGCCGATCGGGGCACGCTCGAAGGCAGGCTCCCCGGCGGACCGCTGCCGCTCGACGAGATCGTCCATGTGGCCGGCGCCGTCGCCGACGGGCTCACCGTCCTGCACGACATGGGCGTCGTGCACCGCGACGTCAAGCCGTCCAACGTGCTGATCCGCACGTCGCCCTCCGGCGGCGAGCGGTTGCTGCTGTCCGACCTGGGAGCCGCCAAGCAGTTCATGACCGCGCAGGGTATGACCGCAGGGCTGGGCACCGTCGGGTACGCCGCCCCCGAGCAGATGCCGATCGGTCAGGACCTCGACGCGCGCGCCGACGTCTACGGCCTGGGCGCGCTGGTCTACCACCTTCTCGCCGGGCGCCCGCCCGCCCCGTACGAAGAGCGGATCCTCCCCGGCGCGGGCCGTGCCGACGTGCCGAAGGCGGTCGGCGACGTGGTGATGAAGGCGATCGCCCGCGACCGGGAAGACCGGTGGCCGTCGGCACGCGCGTTCGCGGACGCGCTGTCGGCCGCCGCCGCACCGCCGGGCGATGCGCGGCCGGGGCGGCGGGCGCCTGCCCGGCCCTTCCCCGGCCGCGATCGGGCAGGCCTCTCGCGCGGCTCGCCGTGGGCGTCTCCTTTCTGGGCGGCCTGGTGGTGGCGGGCGTGCTTCTCCTGCCCCCCACCCCGGACGTCCCGGCGGCCTCGCGGGGCACCAGCGGGGGGTTGAGCCCACCCGCCGCCACGGCCTCCCGAAGCATCGCGTCGAGCCCGGCCGCGGTCGCGGCCGGCCGGAGCCCGGGGGCCGGCACGGCCGCCGACCCGCGCGCCCGGTGGCTGAACCTCGACAGCGGCATCCCTCCGGAGTACCTCGACCTGATCATCCAGGCCGGCACGATGTGCGACCAGCCTGGCCTGAGCCCTGTCTTCATCGCGGCCGTGCTCAACGCGGAGAGCGGCTTCGACCCGAACCTGTCCGACCCCGACCTTGACGAGTACGGCATCGCCAGGTGGACCCCCAGGGTCCTGCGGCACTGGCAGCCCGGCGGCCTCAGCAAGCCCGAGCCCAGGCCGCCGTACTCACCGGAGCTGTCCATCCCGGCCATGGGCAAGTTCTTCTGCCGGCTCGGCCCGCAGATCGCCTCCATTCCAGGCGACCCGGCGATGAACCTCGTGGGGCTGTACCGGACCAGCGTCACCACCGTCCGCCAGTACAACGGGGTCCCGCCACAGTGGAGCGACCACGCATACAAGGTCAAGCGGTACATGAACCAGTACAACCCCCGCTGACGGACCGGTTCGGCCACCTCCGTCGCCTCAGTGGTCGTGACCGCACGAGACGCGGGCTCTCTCCAGCTCGGCGGGGTGGTTCCACCAGAAGCCCGCGGTACTCGGGTGGGCGGGCACACGGGCCTTGACCGTGCCACGCACAGCCAGGGCATCGGGGGCGGCCTGGTCGGTCGTCGTGGCGGACGGGTACGGCGCGAGCAGCCGCTCGACCGTGTGGTGCCTCCCGCCCACGACGACGGCGGTGACGTTCGCGGCGTCCTCGATGCGGGACAGCGGATCGCCGTCGACGATGGCCAGGTCGGCATACATGCCCTTGGCGATCCTGCCCAGCGGCAGGCCGAGGTAGGTCCCGGACGTGCTGGTCGCGGTGATGAGCGTCTCCAGCGGTGTCAGTCCGTACTTCACCATGGCCCGCAGGTTCATGTGGAGGCTGATCGCGACGTGGTCGATCGGAGCGTCGGTGCCGGCGGTGACGACGCCGCCGCCGCGGACCATCGCCGCGAGCTGAGCGACCTGGTTGGCCAGATTCGCCCGGCTCGCCGTCTGGTCGGTGGTCTGCGCGGTGGTGACGGTCGCCTGGAGCCTCTGCATCCGCCAGTTCGGGTAGAGCCGGCGCACCCGCTCGTCGGTGACCAGCGAGGTGTCCTCCCTGTAGAGGGTGGCGGAGCCGAACAGGGTGGGGGTCCGTGCCATATTCGAGGCGTTGAACATGGAGATGACGTCGGAGTAGGCGGAGCCGACGTTGGTGACGGTGCGCGAGTAGCCGAACCTGTTGGTCGCGCCGACGTGCTCGGTTCCGTCCCCGCCCATCGCGATGGCCGGGTAGTGGTAGTGGGACGTGACCGGCTTGCCCCTGCGATGCGCCCAGTCGATGACCTCCTTGTGCCAGACGACGGGCAGCCGCACGTAGCACTTCATCAGGTCGTAGTCGAGGCTCGCGGCCCTTTCCAGCTCCAGCCGCAGTTGCCGGTGGGAGAACGTCGGGCGCATGAAGTTGTAGTAGATGCGCGGCCCGTCGACGGCCTCGCCGGTGCCCAGGTAGCGCGGGGCGAGCCGGGCGCCCGACTGGACCGACTCCCGCTCCTCGACCATGTGGTAGGCGGGCGAGCCGGGTGAGCGGGTCGTCGTGACGCCGAGCGCGAGCCACAGCGGCCCCTGCCGGGAGCCGTAGGCGTAGCCCTGCATCTCGCGGTGGTGGTGGATGTCGATCAGGCCGGGCATGACGAACCTGTCACGGGCGTCGACGAGGGTGCCGGACCGCCCCTCCCGGTGCGGCTCGATCGCGGCGATGCGCTGGCCGCGCACGATGATGTCGACGTCGCGGACCACGGTCGCGGAGACGCCGTCCCACATGCGGCCGGCGTGCACGACGACCTGGTCGGGGCCGCGGTCGTTGCGCCAGGACAGCTGGACGGGGATGGACCGGCCGGGCCCGCCGTCGACGCGGACGGTCTTCAGCCGCCCGCCGTTGAGGTAGAGCAGCGTGGCCGAGTCGCCGGACCAGGCCGGGGCGTCGGACAGCTCTCGCGTGACCTGGCGGGCAGGGCCCGCGGGCCGTCCGGTCTTGTCCACCGGCAGCACCCACAGAAGCGATTCCATGGCGAAGGCGAGCATGGTGCCGTCTGGTGACCACACGGGGCCGTCGTCGCCGCGGGTCTGCAGGGATCGGTGCGGGGCCGGGTCGACGTACGTACCGGCACCTGTCGCCCGGTCCACAAGAAGGATCTTGGACAGGCCCTCACGGTAGCGACGCGAGTACGGCACGACCGCCGCCAAGGCGATCGTCTTCCCGTCCGGCGACCAGGTCGGCCGGCCCGGTTCGAAGGTCGCGTCGAAGACCTTCTGGATGTCGCCGGTGGCGACGTCCAGGACCCACAGCGCGCCGTCCTGGTCCAGATAGGCGATCTCATCGCCGCTCGGCGACCACCGGACCGACTGGGCGGCGGAGTTCGTCAGATGAGTCAGCTGCCGGTCGGTGCCGGTGGCGAGGTCGCGGACCCAGATGTTCAGTGTGCCGGTGCGGTCGGTGACGTACGCGAGCCGCCGCCCGTCCGGGGAGAAGTCCGGGTCGGCCTTCCACCACCGGTCGCGGAACAGCGGGGTCGGCCTGTGCCCGATCCGCATCAGGTAGATGTCGTTGAGGGCGCGGAAGGCGACGGTGGAGCCGTCCGGGGACATGGTGGGGCTGCCGATGCCGACGACCGGAAAAGACCCGGGCGCGTCGAACACGCGGACGCTCTTCCGGTACTTCGGGGTCGTCGCGGTCAGTGCGGCGGTGAAGCCGACCGTGCCGGCGGACGTGGAGCCGAGGCGGCGGGTCCGGATGGTGCCGGCGGAGGTGTAGAAGTAGCGTCCGTCCGAGGTGAACCTGGCCCTGAACGGGAAGACCTCCTCGCCGGTGACGAGCGTGCCCGCGGTGCCGGCCAGTTCGTTCACGCCGTCGTGGAAGAGGTGGTAGGCGATGTCGGTCCCGTTCGGCATCCAGGACGGCTGGTGGATGATCTGGCCGGCGGGGACGGTGACCGCGGTGCTGCGGGCGCCGGTGGCCACGTCCACGACGTCGACCCTGGTGTCGGCGACGACGAACGCGATCTTGCTTCCGTCGGGCGACCAGGCCGGCTCGTACTCCTCGGCGCTGGTGTCGGTCAGGACGCGGCTCGCACCGGTGGCGACGTCGAGCAGGTGGATGCCGTACCTGCCGCCCGCGTCGGACGAGTAGGCGATGGTGCGCCCGTCCGGGCTGTACCGGGGCTCGCGATGGTCGAACGGCCCGGTGGTCAGCCGGCGGATCGCGGACCCGTCAGGCCTGATCGTCCACAGGTCGAAGACACCCTCGCGGTACGACTGGAACACGATGGTGTACCCATCGGGGGACCAGTCGGGCTGGGCGATGTCGTACAGGTCGCTGGTGAGCCGGCGGGCGGTGCCGCCGGAGGCGGAGCAGATCCACAGGACGCCGAGCATGTCCAGAGCCAGCATGCGGCCGTCGGGGGAGAGCGCGACGGCGAAGTCGGTGCCCGACGCGACGGAGGTGCCGCCACCGCCGCGCGCGTCGTCGGCTCGGGCATTGGTGGCGGTGGCGGGGATGAACGCGCCCGCAAGGGCCGCTCCAGTGCCGGCCAGGACCGCACGGCGAGATGGGTGGAACGCCGGCCCGGTGGCGGGGACGGGTGCGTTAGGGGAGGTAGGGGCGGGGGACATTACGACTTTTCCTCCTACACTGCACGTCGCCTGACAAACGCGATGGTCCCGTCAATCATGACTTCGAACCCGATCTCTGACAGGACCATGCGGCACTCCGTGCGGTGAGTGGGCGCCGGTTGCCGCCCAGCGGCACGATGCCGAGCGGCCGCCATATCCCCATGGGCCGCCGGGGCGGCGCATCGTCCCGGAGACCGCGTTTCCACGCCACGAACCACATGGACGTCCCGTTTTGGGCCTTGTACGGCATTGAAGTCGGGGCTACGATCGCGACGACTCTTAGGAAACTTTCCTATAAGAACTCGGATCGCAGACCGTCCCGTCCGGCCTCGCCCCTCGTCAAGGCCGCCGGGTGGAGCCGGCGTTCGGGGAAGCCGCCGCCCCTTCCGTCCGCCATCGATGCCCGGTGACCCCCGTGCACCTGGGCGCTAGAAGGGTCTACCCATGAAACGAACCCCCCGCCTTCTGGCACTGGCAGTTTCGCTGTTGCTGGCGGTCATAGGCGTCCTGGTCACGCAGACGTCGGCTCAGGCCGCCAACCTCCTGGCGAATCCGGGCTTCGAGACCGGCTCCCTTTCCCCCTGGACCTGCACCGGTGGGCTCGGTTCGGCGGTCAACTCCCCGGTCCGCTCCGGCACGAAGGCGCTCGCCGGCGCGGCGAGCGCCTCCGACAACGCCCAGTGCACCCAGTCGGTGACCGTCAGGCCGAGCACCGCCTACACGTTGACCGCCTGGGTTCGTGGCGATTACGTCTACCTCGGCGTGAACGGCGGCGGGTCCACCTGGACCTCGTCGGCGACGTACACGCAGCTCTCTGTCGCCTTCACCACCGCGGCCGGCCAGACCACCGCCGTGGTCTACCTGCACGGATGGTACGGGCAGGGCACGTACTACGCCGATGACGTCAGCTTCGACGGGCCGGGAGCCCCCCCGTCGAGCACCCCCACCCCCACTGCGACACCCACGCCGACACCCACGCCGACGCCCACGCCGACACCCACGGTGACGCCCACTCCCACGCCGACGGGTGGCACGTGCGCGGTGAAGTCAAGGCCGGCGGGCAAGGTTCTTCAGGGGTACTGGGAGAACTGGGACGGCGCGTCGAATGGTGTGCACCCGCCGCTCGGCTGGATCCCGATCACCGACTCGCGCATCAAGGCCCATGGCTACAACGTGATCAACGCGGCGTTCCCGGTCATCCGCTCCGATGGAACCGTCCTGTGGGAAGACGGCATGGACTCCACCGTCAAGGTCGCGACCCCGGCCGAAATGTGCCAGGCCAAGGCCGCCGGTCTGACGATCCTGATGTCCATCGGCGGAGCGACCGCCGGCATCGACCTGAGCTCCAGCGCCGTGGCCGACCGCTTCGTCGCCACGGTCGTGCCGATCCTCAAGCGCTACAACTTCGACGGCATCGACATCGACATCGAGACCGGCCTCACCGGCAGCGGCACCATCGGCCAGTTGTCCCCGTCCCAGGCCAATCTCATCCGTATCATCGACGGCGTTCTCGCCCAGATGCCGTCCAACTTCGGCCTGACCATGGCACCCGAGACGGCGTACGTCACCGGGGGCAGCGTCACCTACGGCTCGATCTGGGGAGCGTACCTGCCGATCATCAAGAAGTACGCCGACAACGGCCGCCTGTGGTGGCTCAACATGCAGTACTACAACGGAAGCATGTACGGCTGCTCCGGTGACTCCTACTCCGCGGGCACGGTTCAGGGGTTCACCGCCCAGACCACCTGCCTGAACAACGGCCTGGTCATCCAGGGCACGACGATCAGGGTCCCCTATGACAAGCAGGTCCCCGGTCTGCCCGCCCAGAGCGGAGCCGGAGGCGGCTACATGGCGCCCTCTCTGGTGTCCCAGAGCTGGAACGCCTTCAGCGGCAGCCTCAAGGGCCTGATGACCTGGTCCATCAACTGGGACGGATCGAAGGGCTGGACCTTCGGCGACAACGTCAAGGCACTCCAAGGCCGCTAGCGCCGGTCCTGCCCCGGGCGGCCCCGGACCCCGCGGCCGCCCGGGGCCCGGTGAGCGGCGGTGGCCTCAGCCCTTGAAGGCGCCGTCCATGATCCCGGCCACCATGCGCCGGCCGACGAAGACGAACAGGACGATCAGCGGGAGGGTGGCGAGGAAGGATCCGGACATGGCGAGCCCGAGGTCGATGCTGAAGCTGTTCTGCAGGGCTTTGATCGCGATCTGGACGGTGTACATCTCCGGCGACTTGAGCACCACGAACGGCCAGAAGAAGTCGTTCCAGGCGTAGACGAACCCGAGCAGGCCGAGCACGAACGCGGCCGGGCGCACCAGGGGGAACGCGATGCGCCAGAAGATCTGCCAGGTGGTCGCCCCGTCGATGCGGGCCGCCTGGAGGATCTCGTCGCTGATGGCATTGGCCATGTGCTGGCGCATCCAGAAGATGCCGAACGCGTTGGCCAGACCGGGAATGATCAGCGCCTGCAACGTGTCCACCCAGCCCAGCGATGAGATGATCATGTACTGCGGGACGATGGCGAGCTGGGTCGGCACGGTCATGGTGAGGACGACGAGCAGGAACAGCGCATCGCGTCCCCGGAAGCGCAGTTTGGCGAACGCGAAACCGGCCAGCGCGCACAGTACCGCCTGACCTACGCCGATCGTCCCGGACACGACCAGACTGTTGATCACCGAACGGACGAACGGCACGGTGGAGAAGACCAGACCCGCGAGGTGGAAGAAGTTGCCGCCGGGCACGATCTCGGGCGGCAGGTTCGTGGCCGTCGCGGTGTCGGTGGTGGCGACGACGAACATCCAGTAGAGGGGGAACACACAGGCGAACACGGCCAGGGCCAGCAGAGCGTAGACCCACCATCGGAGGCGGTCGCCGGACCGCGGCTTCGTCCTACTCATGATCGCTCCTCATCCCCGCTCCGGCCGGATGCGGGTGGACAGCAGGTAGTTGAGCCAGGCGAACACGATGACCATGACGAACAGCGCCACGCCGATGGCCGCGGCGTAACCGAACTTGAACTGGGTGAATCCCTGCTCGAACAGGAAGAGGGTCAGCGTCTGGCACTGGCGGATCGGCCCGCAGGTGTTCGGCGCGCTCCGGGAGATGAGCAGGGGCTCGGTGAAGATCTGCAACCCGTAGATGGTCGAGGTCACGATGGTGAACACGATGACCGGCCGCAGCGCGGGGATGGAGATGTGCACGAACTGCCGCAGGCTGCCGGCGCCGTCGACGGCGGCAGCCTCGTAGATCGTCCGGGGGACGGCCTGCAGGGACGCGAGGTAGAGCAGCGTCGTATAGCCGAACCACCGCCAGGTGACCATCACGGCGATCAGCGCGTGGCTGCCCGCCACCGACTGGATGAAGTCGATGGGCCCGATGCCCACCAGGCCGAGCAGCCAGTTCAGCAGCCCGTAGTCACGGTCGAACATCTGGGCGAAGACGATCGCGGTGGCGGCCACCGAGGTGATGTACGGCACGAGCATCGACATGCGGAAGAGCACCGCGAAGCGCAGCCGGACGTGGTTGAGCAGGTGCGCCAGCACGAGCGCCACCAGCAGCTGCGGCACGGTCGACAGCGCCCAGATGCTGATGGTGTTGCGCGCCGCGTTCCAGAACCGCACGTCCTGGAACAGCCGGGTGAAGTTGTCCACCCCGATGAACACGTGCTCGCCGATCGGGTTCCAGTCGAACAACGCCACGTAGAAGGTGAACAGCAGCGGGATGAGGCCGAAAATCGCGAAGAGCACGAAGAACGGGGCGATGTAGGCGTAGGGGGCCGCGAACTCGGTGAGGCGGCCCCGCCTGGTCTCCACCGGCGCCGGCGGAGGCGGGGCCTCCTTGGTGAGGCTGATGCTCGTCGTCACGGGTGTGGTCACTTCCCCGTCGCCGGTGCCGGGCGTCCGGGACGCCCCGGCACCGGCGGCGCTCGTGGCAGGAGGGAGGTCCTAGCCGCCGATCGCGTTCTTGATGTTGGTCACCGCCGCGTCCCATGCCTTCGCGGGATCGCCCTTGCCCTGCTCGACGTTCTGGATGGCGTTGGTGAACTCCGTGCCGATCGTGGCGCTGTCCGGCCCGATGAGGAAGGGCTTGAGGCCGAGCAGCGAGTTGGTGTAGATCGTGCCGAGGGGCGCGCCGGAGAAGAACGGGTCCTTGACCGAGGTGAGCTTCGGGTCCTTGTAGACCGACGGGGTCGAGGGCAGCGACCTGGCCTGGGAGAAGTGGTTGAGCTGGCCCTGCGGTGACTGCGTGGCGGCGATGTAGTCCCAGGCGGCCTTAGGGTTCTTGGCGCGCTTGGGGATGGCGAGGAAGCTGCCGCCCCAGTTGCCCGAGCCGCCGGGGATCGTGGCGACGTCCCACTTGCCCTTGGTGTCGGGGGCGTTGTCGCGGATCTGGCCGAGCAACCAGATCGGTGCGGCGATGACGGCGAAGTCGCCCTTCTTCATCGCGGCGCTCCAGCCGTCGGTGAACGAGCTCTGCTTGGCGGTGATCCCGGCGGCCACGGCTTTGAGCGCCTGGTCGAAGGCGGCCTTGACCTGAGGGCTCCGGTCGTACACCAGATTGCCCGCGGGGTCGTAGTACTTCTCCTGCCCCTGGTTGACCACCTGCGAGTAGATGCTCCCGCCGGCATTGTCGATGAACGCCTTGCCGGTGGCCGCCTTGTACTTCTTGCCGGTCTCGATGAAGGCGTCCCAGTTGGGCCAGAGCTTGCCGACCTCCTCGCGGTCCGTCGGCAGCCCGGCTTCCTTGAACAGGTCGGCCCGGTAGGCGATGGCCATGCCACCGACGTCGGTCGGGATGGCGATGATCGAGCCGTCCTTGGCCGTGGACTGGCTGATCACCCAGTCGAGGTAGTCGCCCTTGATCTTGTCGGCGCCCATCGTGCGCAGGTCGACGAAGTTCTGCGGCTGCTGGACGAACTTGGGCAGGTCGTCGCCCTGGATCAGCACCAGGTCGGGCACCTTGCCGCCGGCGAGCGCGGTGGTGAGCGCCTGCGCCGTCTCCTGCGCGCCCCCCACCTCGGTCAGCTTGATCTGGATGTCCGGCCTGATCGCCTTGTACTCCGCGGCGGAGCCCTTGGCGTTGATCCCGGTGAACGACCAGAACTCGAACGACTTGCTGTCCGACCCGCCGGAGGAGGTCCCGGACGACGAGCCTGAGCACGCTGCCATGGTGAGGGCCGCGGTAGCGGCGAGCACGACCGCTGAGACCTTGCGGAACTTCACGGCAACCTCTTTCGCTTGCTGTGGGAGGGGGGATGTGATGTGCGGCCCGGCGCCGAGAGGATGCGTTGCGCTCGCCGGGTACTTTCTAAAGTTTCGGTCCGGTGAGTGACCGAAACGCCGGAAGGCGACGGTGCCGTGCCACTGCGCGCTCCGGACCACGAGCGCCGGACAGGTGCAGCACCACCATGCCGACCAGGAGTTTCATCTGCTGAGCCTGCTGGTGTCCCGCTTGGAGGGTCGAAAATTTCGGCATGTCACTTCGATCGTTGTTCCGGGACATTAAGCCTGTGTCAACCTCAGCGTCAATAATCTGACGGCAATGTCTCTGAAACAATCGGCTTGCTGGCTTTATGTTTCGGGGTCACGCCGCACCCTGGCCGAGACGACGGAAGCGGCGTCCCACGAGATCTCCACGCGCGCGGGGGGCCATGAAGCCGGCTCGAGATCTCTTGGACGAGCGGCGCGTGCTCACCTGCGCGCATGTGGCTCGGCCCAAGGGACGGCCGGAGCGCCCCGACCTGTGGGTGGCCTTCCCGGGCAAGACCGCGCTCTGCACGCGGCCAAGGGTGCAGATCTGATGCGGTTGACACCTCTGTCGCGCAAGGCGGCCACACCGCAGGGCAGGCAGCGTTCGCGCCTGCTCCGTTCCGCCCCGCAGGCGGTGACCGCGGAGCCGCCGGACGAGCGGCTGGGGGTGCTGAGCATCGCGGAGGCCCTGGACGCTCTCGGGGACACCTACCAGCGCATGCCGCATCCATCACCGTACCGGGCGATGTGGGCACAGGCGGAACCCCGCCTCACGGAGACGGTGCTCACCGGCCATGACGACTCCGTCAACGGCGCCTGCGCCGTGACCGTCGGCGATCGCACGCTCCTGGCGACCGCAGGTTCGGACAGGACCGTGCGCCTGTGGGACCCGGCCACCGGCACCAGGGTACGCACCCTTACCGGGCACACCGCGGAGGTCACAGCCGTTCGCGCGTTCACGGCCGCCGATGTGACCATGCTGGCCGCCTCCAGCATGGACAAGACGATGCGCGTCTGGGACCCGGCCACCGGAGCCCTCCTGCGCACCTGCAAAGGTCACACCTACGGGGTCACCGGCCTGTGCACGCTGACCGTGGACGGCCGCACCCTGCTGGTCACCATCAGCGACGACAGGACGGCCCGGGTCTGGGATCCCGCCACCGGCCGCTGCCTGCGTACGCTGACCGGGCACCCCGCGGAGGTCACCGCGGCGTGCGCCCTGACATGGACGGCCGGAAGCTGCTCGCCACATCAAGCCACGACCGTACGGTGCGTCTGTGGGATCCGGCGACAGGTTCGTGCCTGTGGGTCGTGCCCGTCCAGCACGAGGCTTCGACGTTGTGCCCGGTTCCCGGAGGGGTGGCGGTCGGCCTGACCGCGGGAGTACTCGCCGTCCGCCTGTCGCAGTGAGGGAAGAGCACGATGCGAAAGAAGAGGTGATCGGTCATCGGGCCGGGACGGCCGCGACCACGTCGACCTCGATGAGCAGGCCGGGACGGAACAGGCGGGGGACTTCGACGGTGGTGCTCGACGGGGGCTCGCAGGTGATGCGGCGCCGGCGTACCGACGCGTAGGCCGGCAGGTCACCCATGTCGGTGAGGAACGTCCTGATCGACACGACATCGTCGAAGACGCATCCCTGGTCGGCCAGGATGCGCTCGAGGTGGTCCATGACGCATTCCGACTGCCGGACGATGTCGCCCTCGCCCACCACCGCCCCGTTCCCGTCCAGCGCCGCCTGCCCGGAGACGAACAGCAGGTCACCGGCCCGTACGGCATGCGAGTACGCCCCGGCGGGGGCGGGCACGCTCGCGGGGTTCAGCTTGACGACCCTGCCCCGGCGAGGGTCCTCACCCGCCGCCGCGGTCCGGTGCTCACCTGCTGTCCCGCTCCTGTCCTCGGCCGCCGCCGCGGTCCGGTGCTCACCCGCGGTCGTGGTCGCGCCGGAGCGGGGCGTGGTGGTGGCTCGCAGGCCGGGGGAGGTGACGATGGCCGTGAGGTCGCTGTCGCCGAGGCCTGCCGCGACCGCTTCGGCGAGGCGGTCGCGGGCGGCCGCCGCCATGGTCTGAACCTCGTGGGCGGCGAGGGTGAGGTCCTTGGCGGCGAGGCCGAGCGCGTAGCGGGTCTGCGGCGGCCCCTCCAGGAGGGCGGGCCTGAGGCGTTCCACCAGCGGCCCGAGCGGGGTGCCCGACAGCACCTCAAGCAGCGCCGTGCGGTCGACGCCCTGGGTGTCCGCGTACGCGAGGGCCTCGGCGATCATCACCTGGGCCGGTACGAGCGTGCTCATCACGGCCAGCTTCATCGCCGCCCCCGCGCCCGGCGGGCCCACTTCCCGTACCGTGCCGAAGACCTCCAGCACGCCGCGGCAGCGCCCGAGGTCGGTGTCCGATCCCCCGGCCAGCACGGTGAGCGAGCCCTCCGCGGCCGGCTGGACGCTGCCCAGCACGGGGGCGTCCACCAGGCCGACGTCCCCGGGAAGCAGGGAGCGGAGCCGGGAGACCGCCGCGGGGCCGATGGTGGACATCTCCACCACCAGGGACCCCGGTCGTGGCCTGGCCGACGTGAGGACCTCCTCGACGGCCGCGGGGTCGCGCAACATGGTGATGACCAGGTCCGCGTCCGCTACGGCCTCCGCCGCCGACGCCGCCGTCTCCGCGCCCGGCACCGCGCGCGCCGTGCGGTTCCACACCGTCACCTTGTGCCCGGCCTCCACGAGGCGGCGGGCCATGGGCGCACCCATGCGCCCCAGTCCGAGAAATGCGATCACCGGACCGACGCTATGCCCCGCACAGCCATGCGACCAGCGACTAGATTACATATCAGCCATGCCCGGGAGGAATGTGTTCGAGATCGACGCTCTGCGGCTGCTCGACGTGGTCGCCCGCACCGGGTCGTTCACGGCGGCGGCGGACGAGCTCAACTACACCCAGTCCGCCGTGTCCCGCCGCATCGCCTCCCTCGAGCGCGAGGCCGGCGGGCCGCTGTTCGAGCGCCTCGCCCGAGGCGTACGCCCGACGCCGGCGGGGACCCTGCTCCACCGCCACGCGCGGGAGGTGCTGGAGCGGCTCGACCGCGCGAGGGCGGAGCTGGCCGCCGTCCACCACGGGTCGGGAGGGCGGCTGCGGGTCGGGGCGTTCGCCACCGCCAACGCCGTTCTGGTGCCCGAGGCGCTGCGCCGGTTCAAGGAAGCGCGTCCCGAGGTGGAGCTCACCCTGGTCGAGGGGGTCAGCGCGCGGCTGATGGAACGGCTCCAGGAGGGCTCGCTCGACCTCGCGGTCGTCAGCGACTACCCGTCGGGGCTGTCGCGGTCCGGTGAGGCCGGGCTCACCCTGCTGTTCACCGACGAGCTCCTGCTCGCGCTGCCGCGCGATCACCGGCTGGCGCACCAAGAGGTGGTCGATCTGGGCGACCTCCGGGACGAGAACTGGATCGAGGGCGCGCCGCCCGGGCACGCCACGATGCTCGCCGAGTCGTGCATGCGCGTGGGCTTCGCGCCGAAGGTCGGCATCCGCATCGGCGAGTGGACCGGCAAGCTCGGGTACGTCGCCGCCGGGCTGGGTGTCGCGCTGGTGCCGGCCATGGCGGCGCGGGCCGTACGGGGCGATCTGGCGCTCCGGTCGCTTGGCGAGCAGGCCCCGAGGCGGCGGGTCTACGCGGCGCTGCCCCATACGACACCCCTACCGGCCGCGGAGAGGCTTCTCGGCCTGCTCCAACGGGGTGAGGATGGGGGCGGCGATGGCGCTCCGGCGAATGAGGGCGGTAGGGCGGGTGGCGCGAGGAGGGCTTCAGGACGCGAGACAATGTAGGGGTGTATTTCGCCCATGTCGGAGGCCGGTTGGCCACGGGGCTGCGGGATGTGACCACCGATCTCGGCGCCCTCGACGGGACCGGATGGTGGGCCGTCGTGGTGAGCTACGAGGGCAAGGTCACGTGTGCCCGTTTCGACGAGGTGCGGCCGGCCCCCCTTCCCCGCGCCTCGGGGCCCTGGCCCGCCTCGCTGCGGTGGACCAGTTCGCTCGACCGGCCAGGGTACGAGGACGGCGTGCGGCGGATACGCGACTACATCGAGCAGGGAGAGGTCTACCAGGCCAACCTGTGCCGGATCCTGACGGCCGAGATCCCGCTCGATGCCGACCCGCTGGTGCTGGCCGGGCGGCTGGCGAGGGGCAATCCGGCGCCGTACGCCGCGACTGTCCACGTGCCGGGCCTGACGGTGGTCTCGGCCTCGCCGGAGCTCTACCTGTCCCGCGCCGGGAACGTCGTCGAGTCAGGGCCGATCAAGGGCACGGGCGTGACAGCGGACGACCTGCTGGAAAAGGACTACGCGGAGAATGTGATGATCGTGGACCTGGTGCGCAATGATCTCGGCAGGGTCGCCGAGGTCGGCTCCGTCACGGTTCCAGCCCTTTGCGTGGTGGAGGATCATCCAGGCCTGGTGCATCTGGTGTCCACCGTCCGCGCCACGCTGGAAGAGGGACGTGGGTGGCCCGAGCTCTTCTCGGTCACCTTCCCTCCCGGCTCGGTCACCGGCGCGCCGAAGTCCTCGGCCCTTCGAATCATCAATGAGCTCGAACCAGAGCCCCGGGGGCCGTACTGTGGGGCAGTGGGCTGGGTCGACGCCGATAGGCGCGATGCCGCGCTGGCCGTCGGCATCCGCACCTTCTGGATCGAGCGTGACCTCATCCGCTTCGGCACGGGAGCCGGCATCACCTGGGGTTCCGATCCGCGGCGCGAGTGGCACGAGACCGAGTTGAAGGCGTCCCGGCTCATCGCGCTCGCCTCCGGGAGGCGCTGACGGCCGTCCCGGCTCCGGGCCGGAGGCGCGGACGGCAGGCCACACGGGCGCCCGGCGGCCCTACAAGCGGGCCGCTCGGCGAAAGCACACTTTGGAAGAATGGAGATCCCATAGATGAACGTTCCGGTCTGGGTCAACGGCGAACTGCTCGATCCCACGAAGGCCAGCGTCTCCGTCTTCGACCACGGGCTGATGGTCGGCGACGGAGTGTTCGAGACGATCAAGTGTGTGAACGGCGGGGCCTTCGCCCTCACCCGGCACCTCGACCGGCTCAAGCTCTCCGCAGAACGCCTCGGCCTGCCCGCGCCCGACGTGGACGCGATCGCCGAGGGCGTGCGTGGCTGCCTGGCGGCGGCCCCGCCGTGGCCGCTCGGCCGCATCCGGGTCACCTACACCAGCGGTAACGGGCCGCTCGGCTCCGACCGGGGCAACCAGGGCACCACCGCCATCGTGATCGTCGGGGCGCAGGCGCCGTTCCCGGAGAGCGCGAGCGTGACCGTGGTCCCCTGGCCGCGGAACGAGCGCGGCGCGCTGTCGGGGGTCAAGAGCACCTCCTACGGCGACAACGCCAAGGCGCTGGCCTACGCCAAGGAGCGCGGGGGCGAGGAGGCCATCTTCGAGAACCTCGCGGGCAACCTGTGCGAGGGCACCGGCAGCAACGTCTTCGTCGTCAAGGACGGCAACCTCTTCACCCCCACCATCGCCTCCGGCTGCCTGGCCGGGGTGACCAGGGCCCTGGTCCTCGAGTGGAACGGTGGCGAGGAGACGGACCTGCCGATCTCCGCGCTCTACGAGGCGGACGAGGCGTTCCTCACCTCCACCACCCGCGACGTGCAGCCGATCAGGCTCGTGAACGGCACGGCGCTGCCGGTCGCGCCCGGCCCCGTCACAGCCAAGGCGATGCGCGTCTTCGCGGAGCGGAGCGCGGCCGACGTCGACCCGTGATCACTCGGGGTAGGACACCTGGGTCTGGGCGTTGAGCTCGTCCACCTTGACCGACTTCGCCGGGTCGGTGATGGGGTCGTCGATCGAGATGACGTCCAGGCCCTTGGTGATGTCGCTGGAGTAGATGTAGCCGTTGTAGTAGTACGCCGACCAGGAGCCGCCCACCGTGGGCTCCCCGTCGTCGCCCACCGGGCCGCGCTCGACGTACGCGATCTCCTTGGGGTGGTCGGCGTCGGTGAAGTCGACCACCGAGATGCCGCCCTGGTACCAGCCCTGGACCATGACGGTCTTGCCGGGCACGGGGATCAGCGAGCCGTTGTGGGCGACGCAGTTCTCGGCCGAGGTCTGGTTGCGCGGGATCTTGAAGTAGGCCCTGCGCTGGAGCTTGCGGTCCTCGGTGATGTCGTAGATCGCGTCGGCGCCCCGCGTCGGGCCGGTCTTGGCGTCGCAGGTCGGGGCGACGCCGCCGCCGAGCTCGTCGGAGAAGATCACCTTGCTGGCGTCGTTGGTGAAGGTCGCCGAGTGCCAGATGGAGAAGTTCTCGGTGTCGGTGATCTGCTGGAGCACCTTCGGGCGCACCCTGTCGGAGATGTCCATCAGGATGCCGTTGCCGAGGCACGCCCCCGCGGCGAGGTCCTTCTCCGGGTAGACCGTGATGTCGTGGCAGCCGCTGGTCGCGCCCGGCCTGCTGTCGTCGTCCGCGGCGCCGTCGGTGAACAGCACCGGCTCGGCGACGACCTTCGACTGGGCGGGGTCGCGCACCGGGACCTCGACGATCGCGATCGAGTCGTGGGGCGGCCGGCAGTTCTTGGCCTCGGGGGCGGGGCCGAACGAGGAGATGTACAGGTAGATCTTCTCGGCGTCCTTGCCGGGCACCAGCGTGTGGGTGTGCGAACCGCACGACGTGGCGAGAGACTTGATGTACCGGGGGTGGGTCTTGTCGGCGATGTCGAAGATCCGGATGCCTTCCCAGCCCTCCAACATGTCACCCTGGTCGCTCTCGCACGTGTCGCCGTCCCGGGGCTCGTCGACCGAGAGGAACAGCAGGTTCCCGCTCACGGAGATGTCGTTCTGGCCGCCGGGGCAGACCACGCGGGTGACGACCTTGGGCTTGGCCGGGTCGCTGATGTCGTGGATCGTGAAGCCCCTGTAGTTGCCGACGTAGGCGTAGTCTCCCTGGAAGGCCAGATCGGTGCCCCAGGCCTCGTCGCCGTCGAACGGCGCGGACAGCGGGACGTTGGCCACCAGCTTGGCGTTGGGGCTGTGCTGGACCTCTCCGGCCGCGGCGGGGGACCCTGGCGCGGCGCCGGGGGAGCCCGTCGAGGCGGCGGGCGTGGAGGGCGACGGATCGCCGGCGCAGGCCCCCAGAAGGAGGACGACGCCTGCCAGAGAAGCGATCGCGCCAATCCGACGCATGCCCACAGTACCCCCCGTTGTTCGACCCGATTTGGGATTGTGCCCCAGTATGGAAGCTATGTGGATCCGCCGCCGGACGTGTGCATTTTTGGTAACGGTTGTGCTGGGATCCGGGCTCTCCTGCGCGCTGGCCGGCTGTACGAGCGAGGAATCGGGAAACCCTCCGCTCCTGGTGGCCGGCAGCGGTGCCCCGGTGATCGTCCCGGGAGCCCCCGGTGACGCCGGGCGTACGGCCAGGCCAGGGGAGCGCCTCGGCCGGTCGGAGTCGAAGGCGTCCGCGGCCGACGTCCTGTTCGCCCAGCGGATGATCCCCCACCACCGGCAGGCGCTGGAGATGGCCGGCCTCGCCGCCTCGCGTACCTCCAACGGCGCCGTGCGGCGCATCTGCGAGCGCATCGCGGTCGGCCAGCGGCCGGAGATCGGCGTGATGACGCGATGGCTGACCGCGCTCGGCCGCGAGGTCCCCGCAGGTCACTCCGCTCACGAGACCTCACCGGGCCAGGACGGGTACGGCATGGCGAACCTGGAGGAGATGAACCGGCTGCGCTCCTCACGCGACGCCGCCTTCGACGCGCTGCTGCTGCGGCTCATGATCAGGCACCACGAGGGCGCCGTGCGGATGGCGGGGGAGGAGTTGTCGGACGGCACCGACCAGATCCTGCGGAAGATGGCCCAGGACGTCGCCTCGGGCCAGCGGGTGGAGATCTACCGGATGCGCGACCTCATGAAGTGACGGCGGTACGGCCCGCGTCGTGCGATCAACGCCGGCTGATCGGGTCAGGAGCTCCAGAGCATGTTCGACAGCTCTTCGTCGAGGTCCATGAAGTCGGTCTCACGGCCGGCCGCCACGAGATCGTACGTGCGGTGCAGGAACTCGGTCAGCGGCGGCAGCGGCACCTCGAAGAGGGCCTGGCCGAAGGGCGAGGTGAGGCTGATGTTCAGCGTGCGCTCGCCGTCGGCCCGTGCGGGCCACACCTGGACGTCGCCGTCTCCCACCCGCCTGACGATGCCGACGGTCAGCAGCTCGCGGGCGAAGATCCACTCGACCGGCTCGTCGTTCCCCACGTGGAAGGCCATCCTGATGGCGTATGGATCATCGGCCGTATAGCTCAGGCCGGCCAGCAGGGGCACGGTGGTACGGTCGGGGACCACAAGTCGAAGGCCCAGCTCGGCAGAGACGGTGGCGTTCATCGTCAGCCAAACCTTTCGTCGGTGGGTCCCCTGGGCGGGGCTTGGGTTGCGGTGCTCTGAAGGACTTCGTTCGGAGCCATGTCTGCGGAACGAAGGAACCTCCAGGAGAGATTCCGCTCCTGAGCCCTTCTGTAACGCATATCACAGCGCGACATTTGTGCCTCTACCTGGTCAAACATCGCTTAGAGGCGCCTGTTTGCAAGGGTTTTGCGCGTGGTTCCTGCCGTCCTACGGGGCATCTACGGTGGTCTCGGGTTAAAGATCATAAGTGGTGCGATTCGGATGAGTATGGGGCATGACGATGCTATGACAACAGAGCGCCACGCCGCCGGACTCCTGAGAACCTTTCGTGATCGGGTTGGCGTACCGCTTCGCCAGCACGCCTCCGAGTGAGGTATGGTTTTCCCCGTCGGCAAGGTCCTCCGAGCGGGGATCCCCGGCACTGGAGGGCGATTAGCTCAGCGGGAGAGCGCTTCGTTCACACCGAAGAGGTCACTGGTTCGATCCCAGTATCGCCCACCACGTCACAGGCCGCTTCCCTTTCGGGGAAGCGGCCTTCTTGATCTTCTGAGTGACTAAGTGAGTGACTACGCTCCGTCCTCGGCCCGAGGGAAGATCCGGTCCATCGCCTCGGCGCCCTCCAGGAGCACCGGCCGCAGCTGCTTGCGGTAGACGGTCTCGGTCACCGTCGTGTTCCCGTGCCCGACCAAGCGGGAGATGTTCTCCAGCGGCACGCCGCTATCGGACAGCAGTGACACAAAGCTGTGCCGCAGCTCCCGGGGGACCCACTCGTCCGGGTTCAGGCCGGCCTTCCTCGCCACCGTCCGGAAGGCGCGCCGGACGTTGCCGGCCTCCAGCGCCGTGCCGTACCGGGTACAGAAGACCAGATCGTGGTCCTGCCACCGGTCGCCGGCTCTCGTCCTGGCCACGCTCTGCTGCGCGTGCTGTTGCCTGAGCGCCTCAACGGCCCGCTCGGGCAACGCCAGGGTCCGTCGTGACTTCCGGGTCTTGGTGTCCCCTGAGGCCCGGACAGAGCGCCACAGCATCACGGAGGGTGGGACGGGCGGGGCCGCGGCCGGCTTGCCATCGAGGTCGACGTGCGACCACGTGAGGGCCCGCAGTTCCTCCGTCCGCGCGCCGATCAAGAGAGACAGGACGATGTAGGCGCGCATGCTGCTCGCCTCCGCGGCCTTCAACAGGGCTTCGGCCTGCTCCAGGGTGAGCGACTTGGAGGGACGGCCCTCCTTGCCCTTGGGGACCTCGCAGAGCAGGACCACGTTCCGCTTGACCTTGTCCCGCGCCTGGGCGCGGTCGATGGCCCGCTTGAGGATGGACCGGAGATCCCGAAGCGTCCGCGTGCTGACCTCCTTGGACTTGGCGGCCAGCCACCGATCGACGTCGTCGGCCGACAGCTCGCGGAGCTTCCGCGCCCCCAAGGCGGGGATCACGTGCGAGTTGGCCAGAATCGTGCGGTTCTCGATCGTGGCGGCGTCGCGGCCGTTGAGCCCGAAGGCGAGCCAGTCTCTTACCGCGTCAGCGACCGTGCCGCCGTTTCCTGAGCTCGATAGTCCGTCGTCGTGATCCCTCAAGATCTCCTTGAGCTTGGCTTTCGCCTCCGTCTTGGTCTTGCCGCTGGCACGCTTGGTGATCCGCCTGCCGTCGGCAGCGAAGCCGAGGCTCGCCGTCGCGATCCAGCGCTGCCGCTTCTCATCCCAGTGAAGGCCGCCGTCTCCGCGGCTTCTGCGTTTGGTCAATTCGGGTCCCTCCAGATGGTGGTGTCCGAGGCCGGCGCTGCTTTGGTCGGTGAGGCCGGCCGCCTTGGCGGGTGGTCGTCAGGGAAGTCGCGCCTCGGCGTAGAGGCGTACGTTTCGCGTGGTGCCGCGGCAGGAGTAGGGCTCGGAGATCTCGATGAGGTCGAACATCTGGGCGAGGATGTCGGCGGCCTGGGTGACTTCGTCGGGCAGGCCGATGATGCGGATCTTCATGGGTCCTTCCGGTTGGTGAGTTGGGGTGGTGTGGGCTGGCGGCCCGTCGAGGTGCGGCGGCTCTGGTGTGGGAGGGGCTGAAACATCTCCGCATCTCCGCATCTCCGCACGATGGGCTGTGACCTGGGCGGATGGTTGCGGAGATGGGCTGTGGGGGTGGCTGGTCATCTCCGCAAACGGGGTTTCATCTCCGCAACGGGTGCGGAGTTGCGGAGATGTGGTGTTGATCTTGGGGTTGATCTCCGCAGGTGTTTGTCCAGGTGGCGGAGTTGTCTGCGGCGTTGCGGAGATGCGGAGATGTTTCAGCGTTCTTCCGGCCTGCTCGGTGCGGTCAGCCATGGTGTTCGACCCAGAAGACGTTGCGGTCGCCTCGGTCGTTCTTGGCCGAGCGGATCACGTAGTCGCCGCGCCATCGGCCGACTTGCCCGGTGAGCAGGCGGCCGAGGGCGAGGGCGTTGGGCAGGCGGCCGGTGTGGGTGGTGATGAACTGGCCTTCCCACCGATCGTGTTCCTCCCCGGCGGCCCCCTGTCCGATCCAGACGGGCTCTCCGGAACGGCGCAGCTCGGCCGCGGTCATGCGTTGGTCGCTGTGCAGGGTGTGCCAGCAGGCCAGGAAGGCGCGCCAGCGGGTCTCGTCCTCATCGATGCCGCGGACGTCGGCGGCGTTGGCCAGAAAGCCGTCTATGCCGTGATGGGCCAGGAATCCGCCCAGGTGCTGGGCCCAGGGGGTGAACTGGCGCATGGACAGGCTGGCGGCCCGGGGCGCGCCGTTGTGGGTCCAGTCCAGGACTAGGACCAGCAGGTGCCACAGCACGGTGTGCTGGTTGGCCGGGATGGTGATCCATTGGTCCAGGTGGGGGATGCCGAAGCGGGATTGGTCGCGTTGTTCGGGGCGGGGCATGTTGGGGTCGAGGTGGACGCGGACGGTGCGGGAGGCCATGTCTCCGCCGACCTGGAGGTTGTTGCCGGTGGCCATCCAGAGCCGGTCGTTGACGGTGGCGATGTTGCGGGAGGCGCCGAGCTGGCGGTCTGACCAGACGCCGGCGGTGACCAGCAGCGCCAGGGTGGGGGAGTCGATGACGGTGCCTTCGGCGAGGTTGTCCCAGACCACCACGCCGACCTGTTCGGCCAGGACGGCGGTGATGCTCTTGCGGAGTTCTTCTTCGGTGTAGGCCCAGGGCATGACGCGCTGGCCGTAGAGCATGCCGGGGCCGCCGGTCAGGATGCTCTTGCCGGAGGCAGGCATGGTGGCGTCGATCAGCGCGAACGGGGTCAGCGAGCGGGTGAAGTGCCGCAGGATCGGCGTGGCCAGCAGCGCCAGATAGTTGGCCCGGTCCGCTGGGCTGGCCCAGGGGAAGTCTCGCAGGAACCGGCCCAGCAGGAACTCTCGCGCGGCGTGCACCTGGCGCGGTGTGGGCTGGTCGGGGACGGGCGGCAGGGCGACCTTGGCGGCCAGGTACAGCCCGGTGGTGGGGTCGTAGCCGGGCTGTTGCAGCAGGGTGCCGTCTCGGCGCAGCACCGGCGCGCCGATCACGCCGCGCAGGGGTGGGACTTTGGGCCAGGTCTTGGCGGCCAGGACCGAGGCGAGGATCTCCCGGGGCGGGGTGATCTCCTCCTCGTAGGTCTCGGTGGCGCCTTTGCCGGTCTTGCGGGAGCGCAGCCGGTAGACGTAGGCGTGTTCGGCCAGCAGCCCGGCCAGGGTGGCCGGGGTGATGGGGCTTGCGGTGACGGGCAGGGGCGCGTCTTCGTCGGCGGCCGGGCTGGTTTGCCCGGAGACGGTTTCCATGTGGACCAGGGCGCCACCAGACACGTAGGTGTCGGGCAGTAGCTGGCGGGCCAGGGCGGCTTTGAGGACGCGGATGGTCTCGGGGCCGGACCCGACTTGCACGGGGATGGCGTCGCTCACGCGGCCACCCGCCGGGGCCGCTTGGTGCCGGCGCGCATACCGGAGGCGATGGTGCGGAATGCTTCGCCGGGGCGCTGGCCCACCTTCGCGGCGGCCTCGGTCAGCCAGGCGAACACGTCGGCCTGGTTCAGGGCGCCGCCGGCGACCAGCTGGCCGAGCGCGACCGAGGCCAGATACAGCGCGTTGTTGTGCCCGTCCGGGGGTGAGCCGGTGACGCGGGCGAGCTCGGCGAGCACGGCGGCGCGCAGGTAGGAGCCGCGCCGGTCGGTGGCCACCGGCACTGCCACCGGCCGTTGCGGCGGCAGCGGCGCCGGGCGCAGCCGCTCGGCCAGCCAGCCGGGCAGCGGCGCTGGCGGCGCGGAGTGGATCACGTCGTAGCTTCCGGCCCCGTCAGGCAGATCCACGACGCTGCCAGGCCCGACGACATAACCGCCGACGGCCCGGGTGTCGACCTTCCAGCCCAGCCCGTTGCCGTCCTCGCCGCGCGTGTTGCCCAGCCGCACCCCATCAGGGGCGGTGTAGTACAGGTGGACCCCGCCCAGGCGGGTGCGCACCTGGAAGGTCTCCAACGTCGGCAGGCTGTGGCCGGCGCGCTCGCACACCAGCGCCAGCACGTCCGCCCCGCCGCTGATGCCGGGCCGGTCCCACTCGCCCGGCGGACGCTCGCCCGGCTTTGGCACGTCCAGGTCGATCACCACCAACCCTGACGAGCCGCAGGCGATGCCGACGTTGTAGGCCCGGCGGGCCCACCACTGGCGGATCACCTGCGGGTCGGTGGTGGCTTGCCGGGTCCAGCTCCATCCCGCCAGCGGCACCTTGTCGCGCGGCGCGAGCGGGAAGACATGCCAGCCTCGGGCGGCGGCGGCCAGGGCGTAGCGGACGATGTCAGTCCTCAGCATCGGTGGTGCTCTCCTTCGGACGGCGCAAGCCGCGGAAAGGACGGACGACCTTGGTGCCGTCAGCGCGTTCGATCAGGACGTTGCGGGGGCCGCCGCCGGGTCCCCAGCGGATGAGGACCACGACAGGGTTGCCGCGTTCGAGGTAGGTGCGGCCGATCACAGCTCCACCTGCTGATCCGCCGGGGCGGCCTCCTGGGAGGGGTGGCGGACCTTGAGCAGGCGGGCTCCGGGGCGGGGACGGCGGCCGGTGCCGGTGCAGTCGGGGCAGTAGCCGAAGGAGTGGGCGAACAGGCGGCTGCGGCGCTGGCCGGTGCCCTTGCAGCGGCGGCAGTCCGTGTAGGGGTGGCGGGCCAGGCTGTATCGGTAGACGACGGCCAGGGCGAGCGCGAGCAGCGCCAGGACGGTGAGGCAGAGGGCGAGGGTCGCGAGCGCGGTGGGGATGGACGGGGCGGGCATGGGTGGTCTCCTGGATCGAGGCATGGCGAGATGGCCGAGCGGGCGGAGGGGTGGTGTGACAGCGCGGGTGTCACGGAAAGGGGCCGGGGATGGGTGTTACAGGTCAGCGGCGGTGTGACGTCGTGACAGCGGCCCCGTGACAAGGGCTGTGACACCGCGCGTGACAAGATCATCGGTGCGGCGCGCGGGCGTTCCACGCGCAGCCGCACGAGGCGCGGGGGCGGCCCGTCGTCACGGGCCGCCCGGTGGCCCGGTGTCAGGCGGCGCGGCCGTAGTCCTCGTGGTCGAGGGGCGACAGGTCGGTGATGGTCCAGGTGCGGCTGCTGCCGGTCTTGGCGACGGTCAGTACGCCGCGGTCGGTCAGGTCGGTGAGGACCTTGTAGATCCAGGGGCGGCTGTTGCCGGTCTTGCGGCGCACCGCGGTCAGGTCCTCGTCGGTGGCGGTGAAGGAAGGCTTTCCGTTCTGGTGTCGGTGGCGCAGCCAGGCGTAGACCAGGGCGCGTGCCTGGGCCGGGTTCATCGTGTCCGCCGGGGCGTCGGCCTGCAGCGCGTCGGCCTCCTGGGCGCTCGGCTCGCGGACCGGGTCGGCGTGGCCGGCGGTGATGGACGGGTCGGGGTCGTCGGTGCGGGCCAGGGTTTGGGTGACGACGTCGCCGGTGGCGCGCAGCGCGGCCACCACATCGGCGGCCAGGGTGTCGCCGGCGGCCAGCAGGACCGGCCGGTTGTCGCTGTCGGGGGCGGGCGGGCCGACGATGTCCTTGCGCTCCAGGGCCTCCAGCAGGCGCAGGGAGTCCTCCCAGGCGATGCGCAGTTTGCGCTGCAGCATGGCCGGTGAGGCGTGCTGGGTCGCGATGACCAGGTGTGCGGCGTCGGCGAGCAGTTCGGCGAAGTCGGCCGCGAACTCATCGTCTGGGTCACGCGGGATGCCTGGCGCGGCGGGCACGGGTGGCATGGGGATGGCCATGGATCGGGCTCCATCTGATGCGGCAGGGACGGCGGGACGGGTCAGGGCGGCGGTGAACGGGTCGACCTGCTTGCCGGCGGCCGGGTAGGCGGCGGCGTGGGTGGCCATCGCGGCGCGGGCTTCGCGGCTGTTCTGGCCCCAGGTGAAGGTGCGCAGCGGCATGGCGTAGTGGGTGGTGCGGACGCTGGAGCCGTCGAGGTAGGCCATGCCGGGGTGGCGGTCTTCCCACTCGTGCGGTTCGACGTCGGCCTTGCGCTGCCGGGAGGACACGCCGTACTTGACGTCGTCGGGGTCGGACAGGCCGAAGCACATCTTGGCCATCTGGGAGCGGAAGATGGTCGGGATCTGGGTGTAGTCGGCGCGCTGGAGCGAGAGGATCACGCTGCCGCCCGCCGAGCGGATCTCTTTGAGGATCTCTCCCAGCAGGTCCTCGTCCTGGCTGCCGAGTTCGCTCATGAGCTTGGCGATCTCTTCGATGTGCAGGTACCAGTAGGTCAGCCCGCACCCGGGCTCCCAGTTGGAGTAGCCGTGCTCGGCCAGCCACTTGGTGCGCTCGGGGATGGCGGCGTGCATGGCGCGGATCAGCTCCACCGCGCCGGCCTTGCTGGTCTCGAATCGGTGCAGCCCCTCCCGCAGCGGCCCCATGGTCTGGTCGTCCTTGGAGATGTCGATGGAGAACACCGCAGCGTCGCACCGGGTGATGATCTCCCCGATGATGTTCCACGCGCCGCCGATGCTCTTGCCGGAGCCGGTCATGCCCATGATCTGCAGGTGATGCCCGACGAACCGGTAGGCGACGTCATCGCCGTCCTGGTACAGGCCGATCCGCAACGGCTTGTCGATCGAGGCGCCGGGGTGGGAGGGGCCGGGCCAGGGGATCGGCCGGCGGATCGCCCGCGGGTCGGAGACGGTGATGTGCGCCCGATCCGCGCGGTCGTCGTCCCGGGCCACCACCACGCTGCCCGGCGGCAGCCGCATGCCCGACTCGATACGGTCGGTGGCCTTGACGACATCCTCGGCGGTCTTCTCCCCCGGCGGCAACTGCATCTGCCCCTTGACCTTGTGCGCGGTCACCTCGACCGCGCGCACGCGTGCGCCCTTGAGGCCGGCCTGCTCCTTGGCGCGATTGAACAGCGACCCCAGCGCATCGCCGCCGTGCTCGTCGCCGTCGCCGGTGGTGTTGCGGATGACGGTGCGGATGTTCCACGACAGCGCCAGGGTGGCGCCGCCGAAGAACAACGCACCCGACACCACCGGGGCGCCCAGGCCGGTGATGGTGGCGGTGGTGAACCACACCGAGGCGGCGGCGGTGGTGGCGGTGGCGTGCAGCCGGCCGATCAGCCGCCGCTGGTGAGTGATGGCCCACGTCAGCCCGGTGAGCACGGTGGAACCGAGGGTGCAGCCGACCGCGGCCCAGGTCACCGCGGGCGCCTGCCCCCACACCGCGTGGGAGATCGCGCCGGCGGCGGCCTCGGCGCCGAGCACGGCCCACGGCGGGACCAGCACGCCGACCTTGGAGACCGCCGAGGCGGCCAGGCGGTCCATGGTCGCTTCCTGCACCAGCTGCAGCGACGGAGCGCTCTTGCGGGCCATCACAGATCGACCTTCCCCTTGTAGTCCTTGCCCTTGGCGGAGCGCTGTTCCATGGCCTGCAGGGCTTCCAGGAACTCCTGGCGGAACTGCAGGTTGAACTTCACCGCCTCCGCCGAGATGCCCAGCGCCAGCTCACGGGCGTCGCGCAGGTGGCGGGCCACCCGCCAGGCGCGGGCGCGGACGTCCACGCCCATCAGCAGCGGGTGGCCCTTGAGCTGGTTCATGGCCTGCTCGGCCGCGGCCTCGGCGGCGTCCAGCTCGCGGGCCAGGTCGTGGGCGAACTGCTGGGTGGCGATGGTGTAGGCGGTGATCTTCACCGGCACCTTGCCGTGGAACTCGATGCCGGCGATCTCATCCAGCCGGGCCTGTCCGGTCCCCATCGGGCTCTCCTCCTTTCGGGTTGGTCACTGCTTGGGGGCGAAGTGCTTGCGGTAGGTGCGGTGCAGCAGCTGGCCCTGCTCGGCCATCGCGGCGGTCAGCTCCTGGGCGCGCTTGAGCCGCTTGGCCACTCGGCGGGCCCGGACCTTGGAGTCCAGGCCGAACAGCAGCAGGTGGCCCTTCATGGACCCCATCGCGGCCTCGGCGTCCACCGCGGCGATCTCCAGTTCCAGGCCCCAGCGCTCGGCCAGCTCGGTCAACTGCTTGCCGTAGGCCAGGAAGGCGGCCCCCAGCGAACCGGTGAACTCGATGGTGGACAGTTCAGTGATGTCACGGCGGGCCATCAGTGCCACACCTTCCGTTCGGGGTCGTCGATGATCTCGGCGTCGATCGCACGGGCCGCGCCTGCTCGCCAGGCGTCGGCGACGACCTCGGCCAGGCGGCGCAACATCGGGGCCGCGGGCGGCAGGCCCAAGGTCGCGGTCAGCCACGCATCGGCCGCGGTGACCAGGAGCGCCAGCACGGCCAGCAGCCCCCGCAAGGCGGCACACAACCACTCCGGCGGTCTCGCCCACTGGCAGGGCCGGGCGAAGCAGGCGACCATGAGGACCCTCACCGCCCAGGCAGGTCGAGGGGAGCGGCCCTTCATGAGGCCACCTCCGCCGCGAGGTCGAACAGCAGCTCCTGGCGCTCACACAGCCCGCACGGCTCCCACGGCCGCCGGTCGTGCCGCTTGGGGTCGCGGCACTGCTGGCCGGTCGCGACCTTCGGCAGACCCGCGACGTGCTCATTGAGGTCCCACTCGGCCAGGTGACGCGCGCAGTGCTCCTCCCCGCGAGTCCCGCACGTGCAGGCCAGCCGGTAGGTCTTGCCGCACGCGTCAGCGCCACGCTCGATCTGCGGACGGTGCCGCACCGGCGCCACGGGGACGGGCGGAGTCGTCTTCGCGCTCATGCCGCCACCTCCCGCAGCTCGTCGCGGAGCTTGGCGGCGACGCTGGGCGCGCATCGCAGCGTCTTGCGGATGTGCTCGGCCTTGGCCAGCGCATCGAGCTGCCCGGCCTCGATCAGCTCCCGCAGCCGCCGCCGATGCTCGTCAATCGATCGGCGCGGAGCCGACGTGCCCTGGCCCGCCGGGGCCTCGATCGAGCGAGGGCGCCGCCGGTCGGTCGAGGCGGGCGCCGGGCGATCGACGGCCTGTGCCTCGACCGCCCTACGCCGAGTCGATCGACCCTGGATCGAGGGAGCACCGATCGAAGACCGATCGACCGGACGGGCATCGACCCTCACGGCCGTGTCGATCGAGGCGCCGGGGACCGGCGCGGCGTGCGGGTCCATGGTCGGCACGACGGGGATCGGCCGGCCGAGCACCAGACCGCCGACCATGCCCAGCTCGCCCTTACGCGCGGCGCGGCGTTCGGCCTTGGCCTGGCGGCGTACGATCGCCCGGCCCAGCGCGCGCTGCCGCCGCGAGGAGTGCGGCCCCATGGCGTACCGGTCGATCCACGCCGCCTGCCAGGCGGCCTCGATGCCGCAGTCGCGGGCGATGCGGATCGAGGCGGCCGACCACGACAACCTGGGGTAGCGCACCCACCGCCACAACGCCCGGCGGATCTGCTCGGCGCTACGGCCGGAGACCGTGTGCTGTCGCAGCCGGGCCATCAACTCCCACAGGCCCACGCCAAGCAGGCTCGCCAGCGCGAGCACGACGCCGGTCTGCACACCATCGGGTCTGCCGCTCGCGGCGGCGTGCCAGAAGTTCATCCCGGCCGCCACCCCGGCCAGCGCCCAGGTCCACAACCGGTACTGGCCGATCGGCAGGCCGCGGCTGATGGCGAGGTTGGTCAGGCCGACCACGAACCAGGTCGCGCCCTCCAGCGCGATCGGTAACGCAGGCGACAACCCCTCCAGGTGCATGACCTTCTCGGCGAACTCCAGCTGGCCGCGCCAGGCGATCACGATCGGCGCGCCCATCGCGACCGCCGCCACCAGCCACCCGCCCAGCGACGGCGCCCACCGGCGCACCCCCCGGCCGGCCGCGGCCACGCTGGCCACCAGCGCCTTGCCACGCGCGGCTCGTCGCCGGCGCCGGGCCTGAGCCCGCTCAGCCTTACGCCGATCTTCGGCCTCCCGGTCCAGCCGGGCCTGTTCACCGCGCTGGATGTCCAGCTCCAGCCGGGCACGCTCAGCCTGCAGCCGCATCTCCTCACGCCGGGCCCCGGCCTCCACCCGGCGCGCCTGAGCCTCGGCACCGGCGACCATCCGCGCGGCCTTCGGGTCCCAGTAGGTGCTCATCGGCCCGTCACCGCCTCAACCGGCACCGGGATGGCGTTCGGCTCGACGGAGAAGAACAGAGTGTTGGCCTCGCGCAGGCCCTCGGGGCACTGAGCGCGCGCCCAGTTGTACATCTCAGCGCGCGTCGTCCCTGCCTTGGCCACCACCAGGCGGCTCAGCGTGAACTGCCGCATCCCGCCCTCGGCGGCCGGCGCCGACACCGTGAGGATCAACAGCATCTCCATCAGTGGCTCACCGCCTCAGCGTCCCGGCCGCCCTGCTCCTGGTCGTGCTCGTCGAGAGCGCTGCCGTGGTCCGGGCCCGCCTGGCGGGCCCGATCCAGCAGGCTGGCCAGGACGATAAGGGTCGCCTGGTCAGTCGGCCCGTGCTCGGCCCACTGGACGATGCGCTGGTCATAGGCGCCCAGCGGCAGGCCGCGCAGGGCGTCCCGCCAGATCGCCCGGGCCGAGGCGATCGAGTCCATGCCGGGCAGGACGATGTGAGGCTCGCCGTCCAGCGGGCCGGTGGGGATCGCCGGGCCGGTCACTTGGCCGCCTCCTGAGCCTCGGCCTCCAGCAGCGCGACGTACTCGCGGATGGCGGCGGCGGGAATGAGCCGCGCGCGGCCCTGACGGACGGCGCGCAGCCGGTTGGAGCGGATGAGCTCGTAGATGACGCTCCGGCCCAGACCGAGAACCTTCATCGCGTCCGGGATGCGGTACAGCTGAATCTCGCCGGGGGCGTGGGTGCCGGCGGCGGTGGTTGCCATGATGGTGGTACCTCCATTTGGTGGGGGAGCGGCCCCGGCGCTGCTTTGGTCGGTGAGGCCGGGGCCGCCTTCACATGGATGCGGCTACTTGGCGCGGTCGTGCTCGCTGGTGCCGTCGCGCGGGTCGCTGCCGGTGATCGTGGTGTCGCGGCGGTTCATCTGGACGATGCGAACGGCCAGCCGCTCCATCTCCTGCTCGTGATCGGTCCGGTCGGTGCTCATGAGCTGTGGTTCCTCCTGCGGTGGGGACGCCCCGGCGCTGCTATTGGTCGGTGAGGTCGGGGCCGGCCTGTTGGTGGTGAGATGACGCGGGGATCTGCCTGGTCAGCGGTTCTTGGTCGTCGCGCTCGGGCGGCAGCGGTGGGTGAGCACGTTGCCGGTCTGGCTGCAGCGGGGGCAGGTCCAGGTGAGGGTGATCGGCAGGATCTTCACGAGTGGTCCCTTCGTCGTTGTGGTGGTGGAGCTGGCGCTCCGGGCACCCGCCCGGCCATCCGGCCGGGCGAGACCCGCAATGTCAGTCCCACTCGTCCGGGTCCTGGAGGGACTGGTGACAGCTGGTGCAGACGATCTGGCGGTCCCACACCACGCCGGCCAGCAGCGCGCACGCACACGCCAGGCCGTACAGGGCGTCGATACCGGCGAGCGTGGCCAGCGTCAGGCAGCTCAACGCCGCGGCGATCAGCACCCCGAACGGCACCGACAAGCCCAGCGCCCGGGCGACAGCGGCCAGGCGGATGGTCTTCATGATCTGCGCCTTTCCTCTCGTCGAAGGAATGTCGGCTATCGGCGCGGCGGCCGGGCCGGAACGCGCACCGGGCCCGGCGACGCCGGCTTGGGCTTGGACTGCTGGACCTGCGACAGCGCGACCAGATCCTGGGCGTAACCCAGCACCTCCCGCCGGGTCACCGCCTGCCGCCGGAGTGGTCGTGGTAGATCGGGGAGGAACTGACCGCCCCGCAGCTGCAGCTGTGCAGTGGGCGCGCCGGCGCCGAGGTGCTCGCTCCGGCGGGCCACTGCTGGCCGCGGGTCATCGGCTGTGCCATGGTGGAACCTCCTTGTTTGGGAGGCCCCGGGCCGGGTTCTTGGTCGGATGCGGCCCGGGGTCAAACGACGCCGGCCGGGCTCGGCCGGCGACTACCGCCGTTGGCTCACCGGCGGTCACAGGGTGACGGTGCCGCCGCTCTCGAGCTGCACGGCGACGGGGCAGATGCAGGCGCCGAAGCACACCGCGCCGCACGTGTGGCACTTCACGCAGTAGGGGGAGCCGCCGCAGCCGCAGCAGTGATCGGGGACGGCGTAGCCGGAGCCGCCGCAACGGCAGTCGTCCCACTCGCCGTCGCAGCCGCACTCCCGGGCGCCGTCCCGGCAGACGTCGCATGGCTCGCAGACCTGGCAGTCCTGGTCTGGGCCGCAGTCGCACCGCCCGTCGCCGTCGCCGGTGGGCTCGGTCGAGGACTGCTCGCCGGGCGCCTCTGGCGTCGTCGCTCCGGCCTGCGGGTTGGCGGCGGCCAGCAACGCCTCCGGGATCGTCCACTCGAAGACCTCTTGCCTACCGCCGTCTGGCATGCGGTAGACGCCGGTGACGCGCTTCTCGCAGACCTTGTCCGCACGCATGTCGAGGCGGACGGACATGCCGGCGATGCGGCCCCGGACCTTCACCCAGGTGCCCGCGGGGTTCGAGTCGAGCTGCGGGGCCGAGGGGGCGTCCATCGCCTTCATGTAGCGCAACGCCTGCCCGACCACATCCGGCGCGGCGATGTAGATGCTCATGTCCATCCCGGTCCCGGGGAAGGGCAGGGTGAGGGCGGGGTTGTCCTCCAGCAGCCGCGCCAGCTGGCGCAGACCCGCGACGTACTCAGCGCGGGACATCAACGCTCACCGTCCTGCTGGCCGGCGTCCTGCTGCTTGTCGTACTCCTCGCGCACGTTGCGGTCCGGGTCGGTGCCCGGCCAGCCCGAGGGCAGTTCGCCGTTGGGCCAACCAGCGTGCGCGGGGATGTGGTGAACCGTCGTCTGTCGTGCCATCCTGGGATCTCCTTGTTTGAAGACTCCGGGCGACGTCTTGTCGGATAGGCGTCCGGAGTCCAGGGACAGGGGTTTGATCAGGCCCTGGCAGGCGGCAACCTGCCGGGGCCTTTCTTGTGTGCGCCGACGTCCATCGGCGTACGCTCCGCACCTTACTGCCTTCCATGAAGGCTAGCAAGGTGAAGGATAGAATTGCGTAGAAGGTCCGATGCCGAGAGCCTTACTGCCTCACGAGTAAGGTGACGAAGTGGAGGATCCAGCGGCCGTAGGGAGGTCAGCGTGATGGAGCGGAAGTGGGCGAGCGTCTCCACGCCGTACACCCGGCCGCACACCGCGGGGCAAGGGGACGCATGGGCGAGCGAGGCGGCCCAGCATGGACACACAGGCACGCATCGGCTTGGAGAGGTGGGGGAGCAGCCGGCACCGCCAGAGGTCGCGGAGCGGCTCCAGCTCACCCCTGGCGAGCCGGTGGTCGTCCGCCGCCGGATCGTGCTCCTGGACGGCCAGCCCGTCGAACTCGCGGACTCCTACTACCCGACGGCGGTCGCCCGGGATACCGGGCTCGCCGAGCCGCGTAAGGTCGCCGGCGGCGCCGTCGCGCTCCTGGCCAAACTCGGCTACGAGCCGCGGCACGCCGAGGAGGACGTCTACACACGGCCGGCCTCGGAGGACGAGCGGCAGGCCCTCGGGCTCAACGAGCATGACTGGGTCCTCGTGCTGATCCGCACACTCACGGCGGACAATGGCCAGCCGGTCGAGGTCAGCGTGATGAAGATGAACCCTCAAGGCCGCTACCTGCGGTACGAGACAACCCTGTGATCAGAGAGGAACCGTCCCGTGGCGCGAAAGCCGGACGAGCGGCCCCCGCAACTGAAGATTGCCGCTGACCTTCGGGCAAAGATCATGTCGGGGGAACTCGAGCCGGGCCAGAAGCTTCCCTCCACCGCCGAACTGGCAGAGACGTACGGCACCGCGGCGGCCACCGCGCACAACGCGACCAAGCTTCTCCAAGCCGAGGGATTCGCCTACGGCCAGGCCGGCAAGGGCGTGTTCGTCCGCGACCGGCACCCGTTCATCGTCCGCACCGCCGCCTACTTCGACCCGGCCGAGCGCGGTGTCACCTATCGGCTTCTCGACGTCGCAGAAGTCGACGCACCCAAGTCCGTCGCGGCCGAGCTGGGCGAGCCGCGGGCCGTACTGCGCCACCGCTTGATGCTGCGCGACGAAGAACCCGTCGAGGTGTCCTGGTCCTATTACCCGCTCAGCCTGGTCGCCGGGACCGCACTCAACCGCCGGGGACGCATCCAAGGGGGTGCGCCGGCCGTACTCGCCGAACTCGGCCACCCCGAGCGCGAATTCACCGACAGCGTCTCCGTGCGGCCACCCACCACAGAAGAAGCCGAACTCCTGGAACTCCCCGAGGGCATCCCCGTGATCCGACAGTTCCGCGTCGTCTACTCCGACAACGCGCGCCCGATTGAGGCATCTATCCTCATCAAGGGTGGCCATCTCTACGAGTTGAGATACCAGCAGCAAATCCCGGGTGAAGGCTCCTGACTCCTCCCGGAGTGCGCCGTACAGAACGGTCCTGGGGCCGACCGAGCAGCGTGGGCGGTGAGTGCCCCCTAAGCGGCCTTGCACAGCATGGTTTGACATGCCGTCATCGGGCGGCGAGGGTATGGGGCTGGCTTTTCAGGGACCGCAAGGGACAGGACCAGTGGGATCGCACAGCGCAGTCCGGATGCCATGCAACGGTCCGCCTCATTCAAAGGAACTTGCGGCTATCTCGTGACCGGTATTGAGCGATAAGGTTCGTGGAAACGGATTGCGACCTGTATCAAGTCCACTGACATAGAATCCCCGTGCAGTCATCCTTAAAATCATAATCTCGCAGCCCGAGGTTTCGTTCGCAGGAGGTGATCGCTGTTCCGAAGACGCCTGAGTATCCCTTGGTATCCCATCGCCATGGGTGGCTCTTGCTCCCAGGTGGATGCGAGAGATCGGGCCCGGTCAAGATTAGCGGCATATTGGGGATAAGATTGCCGTTATCGACTCGAATGGGCTTTGATCTCTCGACAAGTCCGCGTAGGTCGAGAAGTTCCTCAGGGGATAGCTCATTTTTGAGTGTCGCGAAGAGGAGAAGACAGCGTACATCTTTCTCGGAAAGCTTCTGTTGTAGAAACTCCAGATTGGAGATGTCGTTTGCATCAATCCGATTCGCGGTCTTGACTTCGCCGAGCACGGCGGTCCAGTCGCGATCAGGAAGGTAGGCCGCAACGTCGACCTCGATCTTGCGCTTACCAAGCGATACTTCAAGTCCGAACATATGAGGCAGTGAAGGCTCCTCGACGTGCCTCAACTGCCTCAACAAAGAAGTAGTCGCTAGCGCCGGAAGTAGGGCTTGGACCTGATCGGCGCGCAGGTGTGCTGCCAACCTGTAGCGCCACTCGGGTTGAGTAAGTGAGTGAGAGAGGGCGAGGTTGAAGGGTTGCCCGCAGAACTCACATGTCATTGTCGTGGCCAAGTCATCGGCTGACACGTGGCGTTCTACTCGGCAATGGCTGCAATGAACGTTCAGGGTTGGAACGAATAGTCCACTGTGGAACAAGTAGTTTACCGCTCTTATCGCATAGTCCTTTGGCTCCAAGGTGTGTTCAAACAGCGGATCTGGCCACCCGCCTTTGTTGTCCTCCATCGTCCGGCGAAGGTATGGGAGCGGCACGCCAGTGTTTTTCCCCGCCGCAAGCTGAACCACTGCACGCAACCCGGGCTGGTTGAAGACGCCGCTGAATGGTCCGCCGAACTTCTCGGCCGCGCGGGATTGAAACTTGCCCACGTCTGACTGCGACGTCGTCACAGCGTCGTCGTCAAAGAGAAGATGCATAACGTCATGGTTGTAGACAAAGGGAACGCCCACATGGTCATTATCAGCGTCGATTCCAAGCACAATTCCTGAGTGCGCCACGCGCGCGTGCTCGATTCCATCCCTTCCAGAGGCATGTTGAAGCAGCGAGGAGTGGCGGCGATAGGGCGGTATGGAGGCCGTCAATCGAGGGTCTTGCCCCGTTACGCTGTGCAATTCAATGTCTGCTGCGATCGCGCCATGGGAGTAGGCGCGAGGTGCGCCTCTGAGAGGGAGAGTGGGGAGGGCGACATCGATCCAGCGAGCCTCCGGTCTGAAGTCGGCGCGAATAGAACGATTGAACGGCGTTCTAAGTCCTTGGAAGAGGAAGCGTGGCCAGCTTCCACGCGCCGCGGGTCGCACTTTTGCACTGTCCCGTTCAGCTGCTGATCGGATTGCTATCGAGGTTTCGTCAGACGCGTCCTCAAGTCCCCAGACGGGTATAACTCGTGGAACAGATTCTTTGCCGCTACCCGTTTGCATCTCGATGCTGGGGAGAGTCGATGACAAAAGGACACTCAGGAGCTCTGCGGTCCCATCGGCGGGCACGCCTATAATCTTCGTACCGTACGTGCGCATGTTCCAGAACTCGACAACGTCCGCTGGATGTTGGGGGCGGATGATATAGACGCCGATGAAATTGTCGAGGTAAGCGCGTGGCTTCGGTTGTACATGGAGCGAAGTAGCCTCAAGTGCGCCAATGATTGATGTGCTCACTTCGGGACGCGAAAAACACTGGGTATATGGCGCAAGTCGCGGTCCCGTGTCATCAAGTGTCGGAGACAGTGGTAGGCCGAGGCAGTCTGGGAGGCCCCAGGTTGCCGCAAGCGTCAGGTCGGCAGGGTCATCCGAGGCCCACGTGGGTTGGACGAAATCAGCCGATGAATCAATGAACGAGCGGACCGGGAGCAGGCCTTTTCTGTAGCCGTCCTCCTCGCCAAACGGTCCCCAAGGGCCGCCGCCGGTCCACCTCCATCCGGGCTTTCTTAGGAGATCACCGAGGGGTCCGTCAAGCACATCCGCATGGAGGGAATCAACGTCGTACTGCCCACCAAGTATTTCTAATTCAGCTATTGGCGCGCCTATGTCGAAAATCGGCATATAACGGCCACCCCACACTGAGCTGAGATTGCCGATAGCCGCGCGGACCGCCTCAGCAGAGGAAGTATCCGCAAGAACACCGACGCGCCATGGGCGGATCATTACGCGCCCTCGTGCCTCCGCCACGCCCTGTGTCATGTTCTGATCGTAGGGTCACCCTCGACAGCGCCGCGCCAAAAGAGAGCGAGAGTGATGTGCTGGGCGGGTTGATCTCATGAAGGGAGGTGTCTGCTGGCAGGAGCTGGCTTACACGCGAGAGGTCGCTGGTCAGCCTGGTGATGCTACCAGCAGCAATGACCTTGCTGTCGTCTCCGCAACCATCTAGGAGTTGGCTCCCTCCGGAAGCTGGCGTGCGTGTCTAACTGAGTGACAACACCAGGGCGCGAGCCCGCACATCTGCGAACGTCGACGGATGCATCGCGCCTAGTGACAGCGATGTTGAACGTGATCCAACAATCGTGATCATTGCTTCACACCGAAGAGGTCACTGGTTCGATCCCAGTATCGCCCACACAGGTCATAGGCCGCTTCCCTTCTGGGGAAGTGGCCTTTTTGATCTTCTGAGTGATCAGGCGAGACCCGTGCCGGACGCCGCCCATGTGACCGGATACCCGGCGCGGCATCCCGAGTAACAGGTGACGATGTGCGTCAGCCTGGCCCGCGCCTGCTCCGGCGGTGATCGTTCAAGCCGATGAGCCGGCGGTGTCCCACCGGCCCGGTCACGCACACACTCCGTTGAGATCCGTCGAATCGTTTCGAGTTCTGGACGGTATCGGGCTGAGCCGAGGGCGGCCCTCGGGGGACGTGCGGGACCGCACCGTGAAAGTTTCATACTCATTTCGCCACTGTCTCTGGAAAAGCCTACCCAATCTTCGCCGGGGCTTGAAGGGGTGAGACGCCTAGGACATGATCAGGGTCACGTGGAGCTGGGGACCCGTGGTCGGCGCGGCGAGACCTTCGCTCGATGGATAAGCAAACATCCGCCTCCGATCTGATGGATAAGCATGCTTGATAGTCACAGTGAGCGGTCCGGTGGTCGGTTCGAATCGATTCGAATCACAGGGCTCGTCCCGGCCACGTGGCCAGAGGGGCAGGCCACGTGCTGAAGATGGCCGGCATCGGCAAGAGCTTTCTGGGCGTCCGGGTTCTCAACGCGGTCGATCTGGAGGCGTCCGCCGGCGAGGTCCACGCGGTGGTGGGGGAGAACGGCGCGGGCAAGTCGACGCTCATGAAGATCCTCGCCGGGGTGCACACCCCGGACGAGGGGACGATCGAGATCGACGGCCGGAGCGTGACGTTCAGGCACCCGGTCGAGGCGCAGCGGGCCGGGGTGACGATCATCTACCAGGAGCTCACCCTGCTGCCGCAGCGGACGGTGGCCGAGAACGTCTTCCTCGGCCGGGAACCCGTCCGGCGGGGGCTGGTCGACCGGAAGGCGATGGAATGGGCGACCGGTGAGCTGCTGAGCTCGCTCGGGGAGGAGTCGTTCGGGCCGCGGGATCTCGTCCGGCGGCTCTCGGTCGCGCAGCAGCAGGTCGTCGAGATCGCCAAGGCGGTGTCGCTGAACGCCCGGATCGTGGTGATGGACGAGCCGACCGCCGCCCTGGCCGGCCACGAGGTGGAGCTGCTCTACACGCTGGTGCGGCGGCTCACCGGGCGCGGCATCGCGGTCCTGTACATCTCGCACCGCCTTCGCGAGGTCTTCGAGCTCGCCGATCGCATCACCGTGCTCAAGGACGGCGCCCGGGTCACCACCGCGGAGGCCTCGACCCTGGACACCGCGGCCCTGGTCCGGCTGATGGTCGGCCGGGAGTTGGACTCCTACTACCCTCCCCGGGCGGCGGAACCGCCCGGAGAGGTGCTGCTGAGCGTGCGCGGCGGCGGAAACGCCAGACTGCACGGCATCGACCTCGACCTGCGCGCGGGAGAGATCGTCGGGGTGGCCGGACTGCAGGGCTCGGGCCGCACCGAGCTGGCCAAGGCGCTGTTCGGCGCGGAGCCCTTCACCAGCGGTGAGATGACGCCCCGCCGTCCCCGCTCGGCCCGCGAGGGCATCGCCGCGGGGATCGGCCTGGTCACCGAGGACCGCAAGGCCGAAGGGCTTCTGCTGAACCAGCGGGTGCGCGACAACGCCCTGCTCGTGGCCCGGGCCACCGGGAAGCACCGGCCCGGGATCGAGAAGCTGCTCGAACGCGTGCGGCTCAACCCGCCCCGGCCCACCCAGGAGGTCCGGCTGTTGTCGGGGGGCAACCAGCAGAAGGTCGTGCTGGCCAAATGGATGATGGTCGCGCCGCGCGTCCTGCTGTTCGACGAACCCACCCGTGGCGTCGACGTCGGCGCCAAGGCCGCCGTCCACGAGCTGATGCGCGAACTCGCCCGCGACGGCATGGCCATCTTGATGATCTCCTCCGAGCTTCCCGAACTCATCGGCATGAGCGATCGCATCGTGGTGCTGCGGGACGGCCGGATCGCCGGAGAGCTGCCGGCCGGCTCCACCGAGGAGTCCGTGATGCGCCTGGCGGCCGCGTCATGACCGAGCAGTTGAAGCTCCGGCGCGTCCCGGCCCAGGGCTCGTTTCTCCGGCGGCTGTCGGCCGACCGGCCCGCGCGTGCCGTCTACGTGGCGCTGGCCCTGCTCATCGTGCTGGGCTGGCTGCTGTTCGCTCTGGACGGCGGGCAGTTCCTCAGCCAGGAGAACATCGTCGGCATCCAGCAGCGATCGGCGGCACTGGGCATCGTCGCGGTAGGTCAGACCTTGGTGATCCTGGCCGGAAGCCTGGACCTCTCGGTGGCCTACCTGATCAGCCTGACCTCGCTGGTCGCGGCCGAGCTCATGGCGGGCGCCGGCGCGCGCGTGCCGGTCGCGGTCGCGGCGGTGCTGGCGGTGAGCGCGTTGACCGGACTGGTGAACGGCCTGATCGTCACCAGGCTCCGGGTGCACGCCTTCATCGCCACGCTCGGCGTCGCGCTGATCATCAGAGGGGCGCTCGACGAGCGGTACGACGGGCCGGCGGGCAGCGTGCCCGAGTCCTTCCAGCATCTGGGGTACGACCGCATCGGGCCGGTGCCGGTGTCGGCGCTGCTGCTGGCCGCGGTGGCGGCGTCCGCGTGGATCCTGCTCAGCCGGACGCGACTGGGATACCGGATCTACGCGGTGGGCGGGGACACCGAGGTCGCGCGGCTGTCCGGCGTCCGTACCGAGCGGGTCGTGGTCGCCGCCCACGTGCTCTGCTCGGTCTGCGCCGGGATCGCCGGACTGCTGCTCGCCTCCCGGCTCGGAGCCGGTGCGCCGACGGTCGGGACCGACGGCGGATACGACCTGGAGTCGATCGCCGCGGTGGTGCTCGGCGGGACCGCCCTGGCCGGCGGCCGCGGCGGGGTCGCCGGGACCGTCGGCGGAGTCCTGATCCTGGCCGTCCTCGACAGCATCTTCAACCAGATGGAGGTCAACTCCTTCGCCAAGGACGTCGTGCGGGGCGTGGTCCTGGTGGCCGCCCTGGCGATCTACGCGCGCAGGAGGCGGGCCGCATGAGACGTGCGCTGCCGATCTTCGTGGTGCTGGGTGGACTGCTGGTCGCGATCGCGGTCGTCAACCCGTACTTCCTGGAGCCGCCCGCCTTCCTCGCCTTCGTCAAACGGGCCGCTCCGCTGGTGATCCTCGCGGCCGGGCAGTACTTCGTCATCGTGTCCGGCGAGTTCGACCTGTCGGTCGGCTCCCTCGTCACCGCCGAGGTGGTGATCGCCGCCCGGCTCATCGACGGGTCCGCGGAGGCGACCTGGCCCGTGCTGGCCCTGTTGATCGTTTTCGGGCTGCTCATCGGGCTGGTCAACGGGGTCGTCTCCACCCTGCTCCGCGTTCCGTCGTTCATCACGACGCTCGGGATGCTGCTGATCCTGTCGGGAGCGATCTTCCTGTGGACGGGCGGCGCGCCCCGGGGCGCCCTGTCCCCGCAGTTCCGGGAGCTGGGCCGGGGGAGTCTGGGCCCGGTGCCCTGGTCGGTGCTGATCCTCGTCGTGGTGGCGGCGGCCGCCGTCTACGTGATGCGCGCCGGTTTCGGCCACACGTTGGTCGCGGCGGGCGACAACGACCGGGCCGCGGCTCTGTCCGGTGTCCGCGTCGCCCGGGTGCGGACGGTGGCGTTCATGATCTCCGGGCTGTCGGCGGCGGTCGCCGCGATCCTGCTCGGTGGCTTCGCCGGGGTGTCGGCACAGGTCGGCCAGGGTCTGGAGTTCCAGGCCATCACCGCTGTCGTGCTCGGCGGCGTGGCCCTCGGGGGCGGCCGCGGCTCCGTGGTCGCCGCGATGGCGGGCGCCTTCACCCTGGAGGCGCTGTTCACCCTGCTCAACCTGTACGGCGTCTCGGGGGCGCTGGAGCCTGCCGTACAGGGCGTGATCATCATCGCCGCGGTGGCGCTGGGAGCCATGAGCCTCCCGCGCAGGAGAGCCGCGGCCACCTCGTGATGGAAGGAAGACCATGCCTTCATATTCGCGGCGGTTCCTCGCCGCCGCCGCGCTGGCCGTGCTGACGTTGCCGGCGACGGCGTGCACCAGCGACAGACCTTCGCCCTCCGCCTCCGCCTCCGCCGCGCCGGCCGGGTCCGCCGGGCCGGCGGACAAGGGCACCGGAGCGCAGTCGAAGTTCTTCGTGCAGGCCGACCACGACGCCCAGATGGCGATGCGCCGGGCCGAGCCGACCGGCTCGCCGGACAAGCCGTGGGAGCAGAGCATCGATCCGCGGCTCGTCGACACCGCCGAGTACAAGAAGGCGGGGCCGTACCACCTGTGCTTCTCCAACGCCGCGGTCAACAACCCCTGGCGGCAGGTCGGCTGGAAGACCATGCAGGCGGAGGTCGCCCTGCACAAGGAGATCACGCGCTTCACCGCCCTGGACGCCGAAGGCAAGGACGACAAGCAGATCTCCGACATCGAGGAGCTGCGGAGCAAGGGCTGCGACGTGCTGATCATCTCGCCCAACACCACGGCGACGCTGACTCCCGCGGTGTCCGGGGCCTGCCCGAAGGTGCCGGTCATCGTGTTCGACCGGGGCGTCCAGACCGACTGCCCGGTCACCTTCATCAAGCCGATCGGCGGGTACGCCTTCGGCGCCGAGGCGGCCGAGTTCCTCATCGACAAGGTGCCGCCCGGCGGGAAGATCCTGGCGCTGCGCATCCTGCCCGGGGTGGACGTGCTGGAGACCCGCTGGTCGGCGGCGAAGGTCGCGTTCGACAAGAGCGACCTCGAGGTCGTCGGCGTGGAGTTCACCGACGGCGACGCCGCGAAGACCAAGAGCATCGTCAGCGACTACATCCAGCGCCACGGCAAGATCGACGGAGTCTGGATGGACGCGGGCGCCACCGCCGTCGCGGCCGTCGAGGCGTTCGAGGACGCGGGCCGGCCCGTACCGCCGATCAACGGCGAGGACCAGCAGGACTTCCTGGCGAAGTGGAGCGAGGCGAAGCTCACCGCGATCGCCCCGACCTATCCGACGTACCAGTGGCGTACCCCCGTCATCGCGGCGCTCAAGATCCTCAAGGGTGAGCAGGTGCCGAAGGTCTGGAACCTTCCGCAACCGACGATCACTCAGGAGAACCTCCCCACCTACCTCAAGCCCGGCATGCCGCCGCTGCACTACGCCCTGTGCGGCTGTGAGGACCTGCCCGGCTACCCCGAGAAGTGGGGCGGCGCGTCGTGATCGGCGTCAACACGTGGGTCTGGGTCTCGCCGCTCACCGATGACCTCCTGGCCGCACTCGCGCCGCGGATCGCGGAGTGGGGCTTCGACGTCGCCGAACTGCCGGTCGAGCACCCCGGTGACTGGGATCCGGAGCGGGCCGCGGCCCTCCTGGACGGTCTCGGTCTCGGCGCCTCGGTGGTGCTCACGATGCCACCGGGACGCGAGCTCGTCGGCACCTCGCCGCAGGGCGTCCAGGAGACCCAGGACTATCTGCGGCACTGCGTGGATGTGGCGGTGACCGTCGGTGCGCCGGCGGTCAGCGGTCCCGCCTACGCCTCGGTCGGCCGGGCCTGGCGTATGAGCCCGGACGAGCGGCGGGCGCTCTACGCCGAGCTGAGGGAGAACCTGAAACCGGTCGTCGCCTACGCGGCGGAACGCGGGGTCCGGATCGGTGTCGAACCGCTCAACCGGTACGAGACCAGCGTCATCAACACCGTCGAGCAGGCGCTCGAAGCACTCCCGGAGGAATGTGGGCTCGCCCTCGACACCTACCACATGAACATCGAGGAGAGGGATCCCCCGCGGGCCGTCCGGCTGGCGGGCGCCCGGATCGCGCACCTCCAGGTGTGCGGGACCGACCGCGGCGCCCCCGGCGGCGACCACTTCGACTGGCCGGGCTTCGCCGCGGCCGTCCGCGACGTGGGCTACCGCGGCCCGCTCGTGATCGAGTCCTTCACCGCCGGCAACCAGGCCATCGCCACCGCCGCATCCGTCTGGCGTCCCCTCGCCCCCAGCCAGGACGCCCTCGCGACCGAGGGCCTGGCCTTCCTCCGCACCCTCACGACGTGACCGACCGCCCGAGCCACGACGGCTCATCCCCTTCGCACCCCCAACTCCCACCATCCCGAGGAGACCATCCATGCGAAGACCACGCCTGCTTCTCGCCCTCGTCGCGGCCCTGTCAGGGCTGCTGCTGTCGTTGACGCCGCCGGTGGCGAACGCGGCCGCCCCGCAGTTCAAGGTGCTGTTGTTCAGCAAGACCGCGAGCGGCGCCTACCGGCACGACTCCATCTCCGCCGGTATCACGATGTTCCAGCAGATGGCGACCGACAACAACTTCCAGCTCGACCGCAGCGAGGACTCCTCCGTCTTCACGTCGGCGACCCTGAACACCTACGACGCGATCATCATGTTCCAGACCAGCGGCATGGTGTGGGACAACGACGCCCAGCGTCAGGCGTTCCAGGCCTACGTGCGCGCCGGGCACGGCGTCGTCGCGATCCACAACGCCACCGACATGAACATCGAGGCACAGTTCCCCTGGTGGGACCAGGTCGCGCTGGCCGGCGCGCACATGACCGCGCACTCGGCCACCGTGCAGGGCACCGCCAAGGTGGCCGACAAGGTCCACCCCTCCACCAAGGGCCTGCCTGATCGATGGGTGCGCACCGAGGAGTGGTACAACTTCGACAAGAACATGCGCGGCTCGGTGCACGTGCTGGTGACCGCCGACGAGACCACCTATGACGCGGGGTCCAGCAGGATGGGCGCCGACCACCCGATCTCCTGGTGTCACAACCCGGAGGGCGGCCGGGTGTGGGCGACCGCGATGGGCCACCAGGCGTCCTCCTACTCTGAGACGCTGTTCAAGCAGCACCTGCTGGGTGGCGTGACATGGGCGGCCGGCGCGGCGAACGGTGACTGCGGCGGCACGATCGCGGCCCGCTACCAGAAGGTGACCCTCGACGGCGCGCCGGACCAGCCGATGGAGCTGGACGTGGCCGCCGACGGCCGGGTCTTCTACATCTCGCGATCGGGCAAGGTGAACCTGATCCCCGCGGGCGGCGGGGCCACGCGCGTCATCGGCACCCTGTCGGTGTACGACGGCGGTGAGGACGGCGGGATCGGGCTGGCACTGGATCCGAACTTCGCCACCAACGGCTGGATCTACGTCAACTACTCGCCGTCCGGTGGCGGTGAGGTGAACCGTGTGTCGCGGTTCACCTTCAACGGCACCAGCCTCGACCTGGCGAGTGAGAAGAGGGTCATCGAGGTTCCGGCGTACCGCAACGTCGACGAGCCGGGCCACACCGGTGGCTACCTCGCGTTCGGCCCGGGCGGCAACCTGTACATCGGCCCGGGTGACGACACCAATCCCAACGGGTCCAGCGGCTACGCCCCGATCGACGAGCGGCAAGGCCGGGAGCACTTCGACGCCCAGCGGTCCTCTGCCAACACCAACGACCTGCGTGGCAAGATCCTGCGCATCCACCCCGAGGCCGACGGCACCTACACGACCCCGTCCGGCAACATGTTCGCGCCGGGCACCGCGAGGACGCGGCCGGAGATCTACGCGATGGGCTTCCGCAACCCGTTCCGCTTCTCGGTCGACAAGGTCACCGGCTGGATCTCGGTGGGGGACTACGGTCCCGACGCGGGCAGCGCCAACGCCAACCGCGGCCCCGAGGGCACGGTCGAGTGGAACCTCATCAAGCAGCCGGGCTTCTACGGCTGGCCCTACTGCGTCGGCAACAACATCCCGTTCAACGACTTCAACTTCGCCACCAACACCTCGGGGGCGAAGTTCAACTGCTCGGCGGCGGTCAACAACTCGCCCAACAACACCGGCCTGACGACCCTGCCCGCGGCCCAGCCCGCGACGGTGTGGTACAACTACCACGCCTCGGCCGAGTTCCCCGAGATCAACTGCTGCGGCGGCGCGGGCCCGATGGGCGGGCCGTTCTACCGCTACGACGCGGCCAGCACCTCCGACCGCAAGTTCCCCGAGTACTACAACGGCACGCCGTTCCTCTACGAATGGAGCCGCAACTTCGTCAAGGAGCTCCGCCTGGACTCCTCCGGCAACCTGCTGAAGATCAACCCCTTCGTGGCGCAGATCGCTCCGCACGCGCCGATCGACATGAAGTTCGGCCCGGACGGCGCACTGTACATGGCCGACTGGGGCAACGGCTTCGGCCACGCGAACACCGACGACAGCATCTACCGCATCGACTACGTGGTGGGAAGCCGCGCTCCCACGGCCAAGGCGAGCGCCAACCCCGACTCGGGCAACGCGCCGCTCACGGTGGCGTTCTCCTCGGCCGGCTCGTCCGACCCCGACGGCGACCCGATCACCTACAGCTGGGACTTCGGCGACGGCGGGACCTCCACCAGCGCCAACCCGTCCCACACCTACTCCGCCAACGGCACCTACACCGTCAGGCTGACCGTACGGGACTCGACCGGGAAGACGGGCACCATCACGTTGTCCGTCGTCGTCGGCAACACCCGGCCCCGGATCGTCTTCTCGGCTCCGCCCGACGGCGGGTTCTTCGACTTCGGCGACACGATGCCCTACACCGTCACTGTCACCGATCCCGAGGACGGCACCATCGACTGCGCCAGAGTCAACGTGATCACCGCGCTGGGCCATGACCAGCACGCCCACGACACCGGTCAGTACACCGGTTGCACCGGGACGGTCACGACCACCGCCTCCGGCCACGACGAGGCCGCCAACGTCTACTACGCCCTGATCGCCGACTACACCGACAGGGGCGGCCTGAAGGGCACCGCCGGCATCACGCTCCAGCCCAGGCACAAGCAGGCGGAGCACTTCACCGGCTCGTCCGGGATCCGGATCGTCGACCAGGCCGGAGCCGAGGGCGGCAGGCGCGTCGGCGACATCTCCAACAACGACTGGATCTCCTTCACACCGATCAACCTGTCCGGGATCGAGACGGTGTCCTTCCGCGTCTCCGCGCCGTCCAGCACCGGGGCGTCCATCGAGCTGCGCGCCGACTCGCCGACCGGGACGCTCATCGCCTCCAGTTCCGTGCCGGCGACCGGAGGATGGGACACCTACGTGAACCTGCCCGCGGTGCGGGTCACCGACCCCGGTGGCACCCGCAACGTCTACGTCGTGTTCAAGGCGCCGACGGCGAACGCGTTCGACTTCGACTCGTTCACCGTCGCCGGCGGGTCGTCCAACCCGTCGCCCACGCCCACTCCGACCGCCCCGGGGAGCGCGAGCGCGCTGCGGGGTGTGGCGTCGAACCGGTGCCTGGACGTCAACGGCGCCTCACAGTCCAACGGCGCCCTGGCGCAGATCTGGGACTGCAACGGGCAGGCCAACCAGCAGTGGACCCCCACCGCCTCCGGTGAGCTGCGGGTCTACGGCAACAAGTGCCTGGACGTCAACGGCGCCGGCACCGCGGACGGCACCGCGGTGAACATCTGGGACTGCAACGGCCAGAACAACCAGAAATGGCGCCTCAACTCCGACGGCACCATCACCGCCATCGGGGCGAACAAGTGCCTGAACGTCAGCGGCACCGCCAACGGCACCAAGGCGCAGATCTGGACGTGCAACGGCCAGAACAACCAGAAGTGGACCCGCGTCTGACCGCGATGTGAGGCCCCGA